>PMYN01000028.1:6151-66203 GCA_003171215.1 Gemmatimonadota bacterium
GAGCCGACGTGCAGCGCGACGTCGAACGCGAGCCCGGGCTCCGGCCAGCCGAACGCCCACGGCGCGAGCGCGAGGTGCGCGGAGCTGGAGATCGGCAGGAACTCGGCGAGCCCCTGGAGCGCGCCGAGCACGAACGCCTGAAATGCGGAGAGGTCGTTCATCAGCCGGCTACGACAGCGCGCGGAGATAGAGCGCTTCGTAGCGCGCGACGATCTGGTCACTCGAGAATCGGTCGCGCGCATCGGCCGCGGCGGCCGCGCTCATCGCGCTCCACCGCGCCGGGTCGCGAAGGAGCGCGACGCCGAATTCCGCGAGGCCGTCCACGTCGCCGACGGGCCGCAGGGCGCCGGTGACGCCGTTCTTCACCACCTCGCGAATGCCGCCGACGTCGTAGGCGAGCGCCGGCACGCCGCACGCGAGCGCCTCGAGCGCGCTCAGCCCGAACGACTCGCGGTCCGTCGGGAGCAGGTACAGATCCGCGCAGGCGAGCAGCGGGGCGACGGGGTCGATGCGCCCCAGGAAGTGCACGTCGCGCTCGACGCCAAGCGCACGCGCCTCCTGCTCGGCGGACAGGCGGTCGGGACCGTCGCCGACCATGACGAGCACGCTCGGGACTTCCTTTCGCACGCGCGCAAAGATGCGCACGACGTCGAGCACGCGCTTGACCGGGCGGAAGTTGGAGATGTGCATCAGGATCTTCTTGTCTTCGCCCATCTGGCGGCGAAGCGCCGGCTCGTGGGCCGACCGGTCGTAGACGGCGGGATCGACGAAGTTCGGAATCACGCTCACGTCACACTCCGTGCAGCCGAACGCGCGGATCGTCTCTTCCTTGAGGAACTGCGACACCGCCGTAATGCGGTCCGATTTTTCGATCGAGAACTTGGTGATCGCGTGGAACGAATGATCCTGCCCGACGATCGTGATGTCGGTGCCATGCAGCGTGGTGATCACCGTGATGTCGCGGCCGTCCTTGCGCAGCATCTCCTTCGCGATCCACGCGCTGGTCGCGTGCGGGATGGCGTAGTGCACGTGGAGGAGGTCGAGTCCTTCGTTGATCACCACTTCGTGCATGCGCACGGCGAGCGCGAGGTCGTACGGCGGGTACTGAAAGAGCGGGTAGCGGCCGACGTCGACTTCGTGGAAGTAGACGCGCGGCAGGAACACGGGCAGGCGGAACGGCAGCTGGTACGTGATGAAATGCACTTCATGACCGCGCTCGGCGAGCGCGATGCCGAGTTCGGTCGCCACGGCGCCGGACCCGCCGTACGTCGGATAACAGGTGATGCCGATCTTCACTCGGTCCCTCCTCCGCGCCACCACCGTTCGACGATCGATTCGCACGCAGGATCGTGCGGATCGACGCGCGTCACCCGTTCGTCGTCGAGCTGGTGGCGGAACCAGGTGCGCTGCCGCTTCGCGTATTGCCGGGTCGCGATAAGTATAGCGTCGCGGGCCGCCGCCGGTCCGAGCGCGCCGTGCAGCAGCCGGCGCACCGCGTCGTATCCGCAGGCTTGCCAGGCGGGGGCATCCGCCGCGACGGTGCGCTCGAGCGCCCGGACCTCGCCCGGCCAGCCGCCGTCGAGCATCGCGTCGAGGCGGGTTGCGATTTGTTCGTGGAGCCGGGGGCCGGGATCCACCACGAGCCAGCGCGCGCTCACGCCGCCCGCAGCAGGAGCCTCGCGATGGAACTCGCTCAGGCGGCGGCCGGTGAGCAGCGCGACTTCGGCGGCGCGCAGCAGCTGCGTGCGGCCGAGATGCGCCCTCGGGGGGTCGAGCGTGCGCACCCAGCGCCGCAGCTCGTCCGTCTGCACTCGCGTGAGTTCGGCGGCGAGCGTCGCGCGGCGGCCGGCGTCGAGCGCGGGCACGGGGTCGAGCGGCGCGGTCAGCGCGCGGAGATAGAAACCGGTGCCGCCCACGACGAGCGTCCGCGCCACGCCGGTGCTGGCGATCCACCCGGAGGCGTCGCTCGCGAATCGCGCCGCGGACCAGCGCTCGGCGGGATCGGCGACATCCAGCCCCAGGTGCGGCACGAGCGCGCGGTCCGCGGCCGGCGGCTTGGCGGTGCCGATGTTGAATCCGCGGTAGATCTGCCGCGAGTCGGCGCTGAGGATCGTGAGCCCGTGCCGCGAGGCGAGCATCATCGCAAGCGCGGACTTCCCCGCGGCCGTCGGGCCGCAGACGATGCGCAATTCAGCGCCGTCCGAATCGGCGCTCGAGCTCATCCCAGCTGACCTGGACGATCGTGCTCCGGCCGTGCACGTCGTGCGCGGGAAGGGTCGTACGGGCGAGCGCCACGTACAGCGCGCGCATCTCCGCCGGCGCGAGCACGTCGCCGGCCTTCACCGCCGCCTTGCACGCGACGGTCGCCGCGAGCCGCTCGTGCTTCGCCAGGCCGCTGCCGAACCGGTCGCCGGAGAGGGTGGAGAGCGTGTCGCGCAGGCAGCGTTCGGCGTCGAATCGCGGATGAGGCATCGGCACGCTGTTCACGAGCAGCGTGTGGCCGCCGAACCCTTCGATCTCGAACCCGAGGCCGGTGAACAATTCGCGATTCTCCTCGAACGCCTCGGCCTCGCCGGGCGCGAGGTGCAGCGTCATCGGAAAGAGCAGCCGCTGCGACGGCGCGTCGCCGCCGTCGAGCGTGCGCATGAACTGTTCGTACAGCACGCGCTCGTGCGCGGAATGCTGGTCGATGAGCACGAGCGCGTCGTCGCGCTCGAAGAGCAGCCAGGTGTTCCGCAGCTGCATGAGCGGCGGCACGTGGACGTCCCCGGCGGGCGGCGCCGCTCGCACGTCCTCACGGCCCCTGTCCACCGGCTCGAAGAGCGGGCTCTCCGGCAGCGGCGCGGAACTCAGCGCGCCGACGTCCATCGTCGCGCCCGATTCGAACGCCGGCGCAACGAACGTGCGCCGCGCGAAACCGAACGCGGCGGCACTTTCCTCGGTGCCGAGCGCGCGGCGCACGGCGCGCTCGACGGCGCGCTCCGTGTTCCAGCGGTCGCGCAGCCGCACTTCGGCCTTGGCCGGGTGCACGTTCACGTCCACGTCGCCGGCGGGCAGCGTCACCGAGAGCAGGAGCGTCGGCCGGATGCCCGCGGGAATCGTCGACCGGTACGCCGCCTCGGCGGCGCGCACGATTCCGGTGTCGCGCACGGCGCGGCCATTCACAGTGAGCAGCAGGCGCCGGCCGGAGAGCCCGACGTCGGCGGGCCGCTGCACGAGTCCGCTCACCCGCACCGGCCCGCTCACGTCGTCGACGCCCACGAGCGCGTCGGCGGTGTCGACGCCCCAGAGCGCGGCGACACGTTCGCGCAACGACGCGGCCGGCGGCAGCGCGAACGCTTCGCGTCCGTCGTGCGTGACGGTGATCCGCACGTCGGGTCGCGCGAGAGCCATCGAAGTGATCACGTCGGTGATGGCGCGCCACTCGCTGCGCGCGCCGCGCAGGAATTTCTGGCGGGCGGGCGTGTTGTAGAACAGCGCGTCGACCGTGACCGAGGTGCCGCGCCGCCGGGCGGCGTCGCTCACGCCCCCGAGCGCGCCGCCCGCCACGCGCACGCGGGTGCCGGCGCCGTCGCCGGTCGCCGTCTCGATCTCCAGCCGCGACACCGAGCCGATCGCCGGCAGCGCCTCACCGCGAAACCCGAAGCTCGCCACGCCGACGAGGTCGCTCGCGAGCCGGATCTTCGATGTGGCGTGGCGCTCGACGGCGAGCGTCGCGTCGTCGCGCGCCATGCCGGTGCCATCGTCGCTCACGCGGATCGTCGCGCGCCCGCCCTCCGTGACGGCAATCTCGACGCTCGTGGCGCCCGCATCGAACGCGTTCTCGACGAGTTCCTTCACGACCGACGCCGGACGCTCGACCACTTCGCCGGCGGCGATCTGGTCGGCGACGGCGGGCGGCAGGATCGCGACGGTGCGTTCGGTCTTCACCCGTGAAATGTCCCGGTGGGGACGACCAGGGTCAATTGCGACCAGTGCCGAGCGGCGCGAGTCGCTCCGATGCGATCCAGCCATCGCGATCGCCGTCGAGTGAGACGCGCGTCCACACGCCCTGTCGCTGCAGGACACGCGCGACTTCACCGACGAGCGGAACCGCGCCTCCCTCGGAGCCGAGCGCGGGAAGGGCGCGCAGCGCGCCGGGATCGGTGACGACGACGAGGTCCCGTCCCTCGAGCCTGTCCTCGAACAGGCGCGCGCCCACGGCGGCGGAGCCAGCGAGGACGAGCGTCACGATCGTGAGTCGCAGCGCCGGTCGGCGCCGCCAGCACGCCCGGGCGACCGCGATCCACAAGGCGATCCAGATCAGCAGTGCGAACGCGGACGGCGCCCGCGCCGGAATCGCCGGCACGCGCGCAACGCCGACGTCCTGCGGCGCCCGCACACGGGCGAGCCGGTCGCGGAGGTCGTCCGCCAGCGGATCGAGACGGAGCGCGTGCTGCCATCCGACGACGGCGCCAGCGGTATCGGCGGCAGCCCACGATGCCGTGCCGGCGTTGGCCCACGCCGCCGCCACTCGCGGCGCAGCGCGCGACGCGTCCTCGAACAGCCGCGCGGCGCGCAGGTAGTCGGCTCCGGCATAGGCGGCGATGCCGCGTGCGAAGGGCTCTCGCGCGCCGACGATATCCCGCGCGCCGAGCACGCCCGCCGCCGCGAGCAGCGCGAGGAACGCGACGGTTCCGGCCCGCGCCGTGGCCGCCGTCCGCGTGCCCGACGAACGCGTGCGGCGAGCCTCACCATCGATTCGCTCGTGCAGCGAGGCCGCGCGCGCGGCAAGCGCCGCGCCGCCCCCGGCGGCGCCCCCGAACGCGGCGGCGTCGAGGGCGTCGAGGAGCGCCTCGACGTCGGCAGCGGTGTCGTCCGTCACGCCTTCGAGTCGCAGCGCGCGCGCCCACGCGCCCGGCTGTGTCAGCGAGACCGCATCGAGGCCGGTGCGGCGCCGCACCGCATCGAGCAGCGCGCTGCGCACGTCTGCAGCGACGACCTCACCGTGGGGCAGCGCGGCCAGCGCGAGCAGGCGCTCGGCGGGAGTCACCGGCGCGCGAACCCGGCGCGGGCGCTTCGCGATCCACGCGAGGAGCGCCGGCAGCGGCGCGACGAGCAGCAACCAGCGCACCGCCGCGAAATCGCCGAGCGGCGGCGGCGCCTCGTCACCCATCGCGGGGCGCAGCAGCAGCGGCTGCTCGGGCGGAGGCGGCGCCGGCGTGGAATCGCCGGCGACGACGCTCCCGGGCGCGACCTGCACGGTGAACGGATCGCTGACGGTCTCCTCGTAGCGTTTCGAGAACGGATTGAAGTACGAGAATCGAATCGCGGGCACCCGCTGCGCGCCGCTCGTGCGCGGGGTGATGAGCCAGTCGAACTCCTTGCTTCCCCGCAGCGCCGACGGCGTGGAATCGAGCCGCACGCGCTCGTTCGCGGCCACGACGTTCGCCCACGGGATGGCGAGCTGGGGGCGCGGCAGCAGGGAGACGTTGCCCGTTCCCTCGACGCGCAGCGTGAGCACGAGCGGATCGCCGGCGCGATCGCGCGCGGTGTCCACGTGCGCGCTCGCCCTCCACACGCCCACCGCTCCGGCCCAATTCGGCGGACGGCCGGCAGTCGGCGCGTCTATGGCGACCAGCGTGACCTGCTCCGAGCGGAGCGAGAACGACTCTTCCCGGCTGAAGAAACTCTGTCCCTGCGGAAGCGTGTACGCGAGTCGCGCCGGAGCGATCGCGTACCGGCCCGGCGTGAGCGGGAAGAGCGCGCGGCGGAACACGTGCACTTCGTACGAACGACCGTCACGATTCACGGAGATCGAGCCGCCCGGATCCGGGAGGTCGTACGCGAGCATCGCGCGCGATTCGGGCGGAATGAATTCCGGATTGCGCCGCAGCCTGCCTCGCGTCTCCTGGTCGAGGAAGACGCCGAGTTCGTACGTGGCCTGCTGTCCGACGTAGACGGTTTCCGGGACGACCAGCGCGTGGAAGTCCACGCCGCCGTTCCGCTCGAGACGCGGACGCGTGACGACCTCGGGGAGCTGGCCCTGTGCCGCGGCCGCCTGAACGAACAGCAGGACGGGAAGGAGGATCACCAGTCCTTTCCTCCGGGCGGGCGCTCCTGCTTGGTGCCGCGCTGCTTCCTCACCTGCGTCTCCTTCTCCTCTCGCGACGCCGCCGCGAGCAGCTGCTGCGCCTGCTGGCGCGACATCGACTTGTCCTCGTCGTTCGGATTCCGGAGCTGCTGCTGGGCCTGGCTGTTCTTGTCGCTGTTGGATCCGCCGCCGCCCTTCTGCTGCTGCTGCAGGCGGAGCGCCANNCCGCGGATGCGAACGCGCGCGGGTCGGGTGCTTCCTGGCGCATCCCGCGCTTCAGCTGCGCGAGTCCCAGATTGTAGAGCGCGCGCCCGCGCAGCGCGGCGTCGGGAACGGTCGCGGCGCGTTCGAGCACCTCTGCCGCGGCATCGAGCGAGTCCGCCGCCAGCATGGCGGTGCCGAAGTTGTAGAGGGTGGTCGGATGCTTGTCGCCGGTGGCGAGCTGCTCCTTCCAGCGCTGCGCGGCGCGGGCGAATTGTCCGGCCTTGAAGAGGTCGAGGGGATTCGGCACCGATTGCGCGCGTGCGGCGCCGCCGGACACGGCGAGCAGCGCCAGCGCCACGAGCGGGGCGGCGAGGCGGAACCGGCGGCGCACGTGCTCCACGCTGCCGCCGTCGGCGAACCACGAGTCCAGGAGCAGCAGGAGCACCGCCGGGAGGAGGAACCACGTGGTGCGCAGCGGGCGCGACAATCCCTCGGCCACGTCCCGCTGTCTGGCGTCGAGACGCGCGAGCGCCTGGTGTATTCGCGCGCCCTTGTCCGTCTCCTTGGCCGCGATGAACTCGCCGCCCGCGGACGCCGCGACGTCGCGGAGCAGCGACGGATCGTACCGCGTGATCACGACCTCGTCCTGCGCGTCGCGCTTTTCCGTCACCGCCGTGCCGGATCGGACGGGAATCGTCGCGCCGCCCTCGGTGCCGAAGCCGACCGTCACCACGTCGATCTGGGCATCGCGGGCGGAGCGTGCCGCCGCGAGCGTCGCCGCCCGGTCGTCGAACGCCTCGCCATCGCTGAGGATCACCAGCGCGCGCCCCGCCCCGCCGCGCGCCGCACGCAGGAGATCGAGGCCCTGCACGATCGTCGGTGCCATTGCGGTCCCCGCCTGCCCGACGATCGACGGATCGAGGTTGTCGAGGAACAGATCGATCGCACCGTCGTCGGTCGTCAGCGGCGACAGGATGTAACTCCGGCCCGCGAACGCGAGGAGCGCCACGCGATCGCCCGGCGACGACGCGCGGAAGCGGCGCACATCCTGCTTCATGCGCTCGAGACGGCTCGGGCGCTCGTCCTGCGCGAGCATCGACAGCGACGCGTCCATGGCGAGCACCACGTCGATCCCCTCGGTGCGCACCACGTTCGTGCCCGATCCCCACCTCGGCCCGGCGTACGCGAGCGCCGCGAGCCCGATCGCGGACGAGACGCGAACCGCGCGCGCCACGGGTGCGCGTCGCACACCGGCCGGCGCGAGCCGTTCGATCGCCGCCTCCACGCCGAGCTGCGACAGCCGCGCGACGCGACGGCGGTGCCAGAGCCGGAACGTGAGCGCCGACAGGAGCGAGAGCACCACCGCGGCGACCGCGGCCCACGGAAGGTCGAAGCGGAGATTCATGGATTCTTCACGGCAGGGGCCCCCGCAGCGCCAGCAGCGCGAGCTCGAGCAGCAACGCGGCGAGTGCGACGCCGAGCGGCCACCGATAGAGCTCGCGGTACCGCACGTAGCGCTTCGCGTGAATCGGAGAACGCTCGAGCGCGTCGATCTGCGAGTAGATGCGCCCCATCGAGAGCCCGTCCTTCGCACGAAAATAACGGCCACCGGTGGACTGCGCGATGAACTCGAGCAGCGGCTCGTCGAGTTCCACCGCGCGCGTCTCGTACCGCAGGCCGAACACCCCGCGTCCCACGGGCACCGGCGCCATCCCCTCCGTGCCGATGCCGATCGTGTACACGCGCACGCCCAGCGCCGCGGCCGCTTTTGCCGCCGTGCGCGGATCGATCGTGCCGCGGTTGTTCACGCCGTCGGTCGCCAGGATGATCACCTTGGAACGTCCCGGCGCATCCTGAAGGCGGTTGACCGACGTCGCGATCGCGGTGCCGATCGCCGTGCCGTCCTCGAGCTGTCCCGGCTGGAGATTGTCGATGGCGGCCAGCAGCACCGGATAATCCATCGTCAGCGGAACCTGCGTGAGCGCCTCGCCGGAGAACGAGACGAGCCCGATCTGGTCCTGCGTCCGGCCCGACACGAACTGCTTCATCTTGTCCTTCGCGACCTCGACACGATTCTGCGGCTGGAAATCCTCCGCGAGCATCGAACTCGAAAGATCGATCGTCATGATGATGCTGATGCCGTCGCCGCTGACCTGCTCGACGCGCGCACCGGTGCGCGGCCGCGCGAGCGCGACGCACGCGAGCACCATCGCGGTGACGCGGGACGCCAGCAGGATGCGCGCCGTCCATCGTCCGAGCGACGGGCCGCGCTGCAGCACGTCGACGCGAGAAAAAACTATGGCCGCCGGATGCCTCCGGCGGCGCCACCAGAGCCAGAGCGCCGGCAGCACGAGGAGCGCGAGCCACCATGGCTCGCCGAAGCCGAGCGCGATGAGCCGGCTCATCGCCTGCGACCCCGCTGCGGCCCGCGCTCCATCGCCCGAACGCGCGCTTCGTACGCCGTCTGGATGTCGCGCACGATCGCCCGCGATTCCTTCCCGAGCGCGAGGGCCTCGTCGGCCGTGACGCCCGCGCGCGCAAAACGGATGGACGACTCTCGTCCAAGCAGCGCCGCGAGCCGCTCCGGCAGCACGGGAAGGTCCGCGTCCCTCAGCGCGCGCTCGGTTTCCTGCGGCGTGAGCGATTCGCGCATGTCCGGAAAGCGCCGCGCCAGGTAGCCGCGCAGCACGTCCACGCTGGCGATGACGTGACGACCGGATTCGCCGGCGGCCGGGAGTCCGAGCGCGTCGAGCGCCTGGAACGACGCCGAGGCCGCGACGAACGGCTCCGCCTCGCGCGGCGGCACGGCCGCACGCTGCGCGCGCCGCCACCACCAGAACCACGCGAGTCCCGTCAGCAGCAGCGCGGCGAGCAGCAGAAATTTCCAGAGCGTGCCAGGCGGCGCGACGGGATCACGCGCGTCCTTCGGCACACGCTGGGCGCTGTCGGCCGGGAGGAGCGACAGCACGGTCACCGGCGACAGCGCCACGGGATACTGCTGGTCGGCGCCGCCCGTTCCCACGATCACGTTCGCGAAATGCGGCGTGTGCCGGCCCACGTCCCACGCCACGAGACGGTACACCGCCGTTCGGTCGATGAACTCGGCATCGCCCGCGTCCTCCATCGCGCGAGGATCGACCGCCTCGATCGCGTCGGCGGTATCGGGGACGGCGGGAAAATGGATCGTCGCGAACTTCGGCGCGCGCACGCGAATGCGCACCGAGAACGGCTCCCCCACCGTGACAGTCTCGGGAGCGACGCTCACGCTCACGAGCGCCCTCCGTTGCACCGCGTCCTGCGGGTGCGCAACGCGCGCGCAGAGGCAAGAGGCGGCGGCCAGACCGAGCGCGGCCCACCATCTCCCCGCGGCCGCACCGCACGCGGCGTGCCGGGTCACCGGCGCCTCGTCTTCCGGCCGCGCGTCTCCCGGGTATTGAAGAACCGGAGCAGCGGCTCGGCGTATCCCTTCTCCGTCCGCACGAGCACTTCATCGACCCCGAGGCGGCGGAGCAGCTGCTGGCGCGCGGCGCGCTCCTCGCCGAGTTCGCGGTCGTACCGCGAGCGCACGGTCGACGCGCTCGTGTCGATCTCCACGAACCGGCCGGTCTCGGGGTCGACGAGACGCGCGACGCCGAGGTCGGGCAGCGCGCGCTCCCCCGGATCGTCGAGCACGACGGCCACGAGATCGTGCCGCTGCGAGAGCATCCTGAGGGGCCGGTCTATTGCCGCGGTGACCCAGTCCGAGATCACGAAGACCAGCGAGTGGTGCGTGAGCACCCGCGACGCGTAGTCGAGCGCGAGGGCGAGGTTCGTGCCGCGCGACGTCGTCGGCCACGCGAGCACGTCGCGCACCAGCCGCAGGGCGTGGCGCCGGCCCTTCCGCGGCGGCACGACGTGCTCGATGCGATCGGAGCAGAGGATGAGGCCGACGCGATCGTTGTTGCGGGTCGCCGTCAGCGCGAGCACGGCGGCGAGCTCGGCCGCCATCGACTGCTTGTCGCGCTCTCCGGTCCCGAAGCGGCTCGAGCCCGAGCAATCCACGATCAGCAGCACCGTCAGCTCGCGCTCCTCGACGTAGCGCTTCACGAAGAGGCGGCGCATGCGTGCGCTCACGTTCCAGTCGATGGTGCGCACCTCGTCGCCCGACTGGTATTCGCGCACTTCCGAGAACTCCATGCCCTGCCCCTTGAACACGGAATGGTACTCGCCGACGAAGCGCGAGTTGACGAGTCCGCGCGTGCGCAGTTCGATGCGCTTGACTTGCCGGAGAATCTCAGGTGAAATGGAGCTCGGTTCACTCACCTGGCGCACTCCTCCGCCATCGAGCACTCCGCACCCATCGAGCACTCCTCACCCCTCACCTACGGAGACGGGACGGCGTCCAGGACCCTCTGGACCACCTGGTCGCTCGTCACGCTCTCGGCCTCGGCCTCGTACGTCAGCAGGACCCGGTGGCGGAGGACGTCCGGCGCCATCGCCTTCACGTCGTCGGGCGAGACGAACTCGCGTCCCCGCAGGAAGGCGTGCGCGCGCGACGACTGCGCGAGCGCGATGGTCGCACGCGGGCTCGCGCCGAACTCGATCAGCGGCACGAGGTCGGGGAGCTTGAAGTCGGCCGGTGCTCTTGTCGCACCCACGAGATCGACGATGTAGTCCACGATGCGCGCGTCGAGGAACAGCTCGGAGATGCGTTTCCGCGCGGCCATGATCGCTTGCGGCGTCGCGACCGCATCGACGGCGATCGCGAGCCCGCCCGCCATGCGGCGCATGATCTCCTTTTCCTCGTCGCGGGTCGGATAGCCGACGTGAAGTTTGAGCATGAAGCGGTCGACTTGGGCTTCGGGCAGGGGATACGTGCCCTCCTGCTCGATCGGATTCTGCGTGGCGAGCACGAGGAACGGCTCGTCGAGCTTGAACGTCGTGCCGCCGATCGTGACCTGCTTCTCCTGCATTGCCTCGAGCAGCGCGGCCTGCACCTTCGCGGGCGCGCGGTTGATTTCGTCGGCGAGAACGATGTTCGCGAAGATGGGGCCCTTCTTCACGGAAAACTTGCCGGTCGATTGATCGTAGATCTGCGTGCCCACGACGTCGGCGGGGAGCAGGTCGGGCGTGAACTGGATCCGGCTGAACGTCGTGTGCACCGTCTCGGCGAGCGTGCGCACCGTGAGCGTCTTGGCGAGTCCCGGCACGCCCTCGAGCAGGACGTGGCCGCCCGTGAGGAGCGAGATGATCAGGCGTTCGACCATGGCGTCCTGGCCGACGACGCGCTTGGCGACTTGATCGAGTACGCCCTGGATCAGCGTATGGTCGAGCTCGGATTGCGTCTCGGATTGCATGCGTGTGTTACCCCGCTCCCTTGGCAACGGCTTCGAGCAGTTTTCGCTCGCGGCTGGTGAGTGGCCGGGCCGAACCGGTTGGCAGCGACCCGAGTTCGAGCGGGCCGAACCGGGTGCGCACGAGCCCGAGCACTTCGAGTCCCAGTGCTTCGCACAACCGGCGCACCTCGCGATTCTTTCCCTCGCTGATCGAGATCGAGAGCTCCCAGAGGCGATCGCCCACGGGGTGCGCCTCGACGTGGTCCGGCTTCACGAAGCCATCTTCGAGCTCGACGCCCTTCTTCGCCGAGACGACGGCGTTGGGCGCGTTGCCCCTCACCGTCGCGACGTACGTGCGCTCGACGCCCGTCTTCGGATGCGTGAGCGCGTGGGCCGCGTCGCCGTCCGTGGTGAGCAGCAGGAGCCCCTCGGTCATGTAGTCGAGACGCCCGACGTACGTGAGGCCCGGCGCCGGAGGAACGAGTTCGAACACCGTGCGGCGGCCGCCGGGATCGCTCTTCGTGGTGAGGACGCCGGCCGGCTTGTTGAGCATGACCCACACCGGTGAAACCGGAGCGGAGATTTTCGTGCCGTCCACCGTGATGGTGTCCGACGACGGATTGACCGTCTGACCCGTGCGCGCGACGACGCCGTTCACCTTCACGCGGCCCGCCGCGACGAGTTCCTCCGCCTTTCGGCGCGACGCGATCCCCGCGCGAGCGAGCGCGCGGTGAATGCGCATTGCCGGCACCGCGGCCTTCACGCTCTTCACAGCGGCTGCGGCTCGCGGCGCAGCGCGATCGCGAGCTCGTCGACGCGCGGCAACTCCTCGAGATGCCGCAGCGCGAACTGCTCGAGGAAGAGCGGCGTCGTGCCATACAGCAGCGGGCGGCCGAGACCCTCGCCGCGCGCCACGACCTCGACGAGGCCGCGCTCCAGCAGCGACTTGAGGATCGCGCCGGCGTCGACGCCCCGGATGTCCGCGACCTCCGCGCGCCCGATCGGCTGGCGATACGCGATGATCGCCAGCGTCTCGAGCGCCGCGCCGGACAGGCGCTGCGGACGCGAAGCGAAACGGGCACGCTCGATCGCCTCCGTGTACTCGGGGCGCGTGAGGATCTGCCACCCCCCGCCCTGCTCGACGAGCTCGACACCGTGCCCACCGTCGTCGAACATCAGCCGCAGTTCTTCGAGCGCGGCGCGCACGTCCTTGACCGACACATCGGGATCGAGCCCCGCGAGTTCCTCGGCCGGAATGGGCCGGGGACTCGCGAAGAGCGCGGCCTCAAGCAGCTTCGCCAGCGAGTTCACGCGAGATCTCCACATCGGCAAAAGGTTTTGGCTGCGCGAGCGACAGTTCGTTGCGGCGTGCCAGTTCGAGCAATGCGAGCAGGGCCGACAGCACTTCCCACGGCTCGGCGTTCACGCGCACGACGTCGCGCCAGCGCGCGCGCTGGCGCAGCGCGAGCACGGCACGGATCGTGGTGATCGCGCCGTCGACGTCGAGGGCGCGCCGGACGACTTCGTGCAGCGCCGGCTTCTTCGCGGCGCGCAGGACGCGGTCCACGGCCACGAGCAGTTCCGCCAGCGAGAGCGCGAGCGGTGCCTGCGGCGGCGCGGTGAGTTCGGGTGAATAGGTGCGCGCGAACCGGTTGCGGCGATCCTCGCCGAGCCGTTCGAGCACGTACACCACTTCGCGCATCTGCTGGTACTCGAGCAGCCGGCGCACGAGCTCGGCGCGCGGATCCTCCCACGCGTCGTCGCTCTCGCGTCGCGGCAGCAGCAGGTGCGCCTTGATGCGCAGCAGCCGCGCGGCCATCTCGAGGTACTCGGCGGCGTCGTTCAGCTCGAGGTCGCGCATGCGGACGAGGAACTGTTCGCACACACGCGCGATCGGGATGTCGTAGATGTCGATCTTCTCGTCGCGAATGAGCGAGAGCAGCAGGTCGAGCGGCCCGTTGAAGTGGGCGAGCTCGACGACGAAGCTTCCCTCGTAGGCGCCGGCGACCGGCGCGTCGCTCACGTCGTCCACGGGCTCGGCAGCACGAACGGGCCCACGAGACGCATCGCCACGTCGGCCAGGATGAACACGGGCTTGATCCACAGGCTGATGGGCGAATTCGGAATCCAGAGCAGCACGATCAGGACGAGGATGCCGTATCGCCCGAAGCGCTGGTAGTTCCACGCCCACGACGCCGGGAGGAGATGCTTCATCACGTGCGAACCGTCGAGCGGCGGGATCGGAATCAGGTTGAACGCGGCCAGCACGAGGTTGATCGTGACGCCGTAGAGGAACATGAGCTGGATGATCGCGAGCGAACTCCCGAGCACGGGCATCGCGCGGCCGGCGAGGCCGAGCGGCACGATCAGGACCGCGAGGACGACGGCCAGCACGAGATTCGTCGCGATGCCGGCGAGCGACACGATGATGTCGCCGCGCCGGTAGTTGCGGTAGAGGCGCGGGTTCACCGGCACGGGCTTCGCGCCGCCGAACGCAACGCCGAAACTCAGGAACGTCACGAGCGGCATGATGAGCGTCATGACGGGGTCGATGTGCTTGAGCGGATTCCAGGAGAGGCGGCCGAGCATCAGCGCCGTGTTGTCACCCTGGCGCAGTGCCGCGTACCCGTGCGCATACTCGTGCGCCACCATGGAAAAGAGCAGAATGGGGACGACGAGAGTAAACAGCTCGAACTTGTTCAATGACGGTCGGGTTCGGCGTCTGGAGCGAGGCCCTCTCGGGCAGTCGAGGCGAAAGGTAGACGCGGTCGACGTGAGAGTCAAAAGCGTTGTCACGCCTTGACTTTCGCCTCTCGGACGCCTACTCTCCACGCTCTCGCCCGAGCGTTGCGCGGGCGCGTTTGCGTAGTGGCCGCGGGGTGCTCGCTCGCACTCCGCCGGTCGCCAAATAACCCCAAGTCAAGAGATCGATTCGTGCCGAGAATTGCTTCAGCCAAGAAGAACATGCGCAAGTCGCGCGCAGCCGCCGTGCGCAATCGCGCGCAGCGCGCCGCACTGCGCACTGCAGTCAAGCACGCCAAGGCCGCGGGCTCGACGCCCGACGCCAAGAAGGCCGCGACCAAGCTGCTCGATCGCGCCGCCCGGAAGGGGCTGATCCATCCGAACAACGCCGCGCGCCACAAGAGCAAGGTGGCAAGAACGAAGTAGGCAGACGGCAGAAGGCGGACGGCAGCAAAGGAAAGGGGGCCGCGCAGAACGCGCGGCCCCTTCTTTTCCTGTCGTCTATCGTCTGTCGTCTGCCGTCTGTTAAAACGCCGCCAACTCCCCCCCGCACCGCTCGCAGTACCACTCGGTCGGATAGTTCAGCGTGCCGCACTCCTGGCACTTCAGCGACTTCACCGCTTCCGACGAGCGCGGCGTCGCGTGGCCGAACGTTCCCGATGGACGGTTCGGCCTCTCGTCGTCGGTGCCGCGCGGCCCCGCAGGCCCCTCGGGAATCTCGGGCGTGGCGAACAACTCCGGGGTCGATGGTCGTGCCGGAACCGAAGCCGGCGCGGGCGCGGGCGCGGACGCCGCTTCGGCAATCGGCCCGGACGTCTGCCCCGACGGCCGCTTCTCCACCGGAACGCTTGCCCGCGCCGACGGCCGCTCGCCCGTCGGCGGCTCGACAATCACCGGCGCAGGAGTGTTCGAGTACGGCGTGCTCCGCCCCAGCACCGAACGCAGGAACGCGATGTCGTCGACGTCGCGCGTCGGTTCGCCGCCGGCCGGCGGCTCCGCTTCGCTGAGCAGCGCGCGCAGGGTGTCGAGCTCGCGCTGGATGCCCTCGCGCTCTCCGGACAGATCCGCAATCGCGCCGTCGAGCTTGCCGCGCAGCTTGTCCCACTCCTTGCCGGCGAACTCGCCCACCGCCGCGCGCAGTTCGGCTTCCGCCCGCTCGTCGGTGCGCTCGGCGATCTGACGTTCGAGCTTGGCCAGCGACTCCTCGAGCTCCGTCGCGAGCGCATGCACCGCTCCTGACTCGGAAGAGAGCTTCTGCTGCGCCTCGCCGAGGCGTGCCGAGTAATCGCGGTGCACCTTCACGAAGACGTGACTCGGTGTGCTGTCCTTTCGCGCATCGAGCTGCGCGAGCCACTGCTCGTACTTGCGCCGCTCCGCGAGCAGCACCTCGATTTCCTGGATCTGTTTCGTGCGCGCGTCGGTCATCGGTTCGCTCTCCCCTTCACCTGGCGCGCCGCGAGCAGGATGCGCGCGGCGTGCTCGAGACTCTCCATGCGTTGGTGCGCCACCATCAGTGACGGGCCCACCGTCACCGCTCCGTGGTATTGGAGCAGCACCACGTCGTACGACCTCAAGGATTCAGCGGCCAGCTCCGCCAGTGCGCGCGAACCCGGCTGCGCGTACGTCACCAGGGATACCGTGCCCACTCCGTATTTCAGTTCCGCGAGCATCGGGTGTTCCACCGTCTCACCCGCCACCGAAAAACCTGTCGCCACCGGCGGATGGGCGTGCACCACCGCGCGAATATCCGGCCGTATCGCATACGCCGCGAAGTGCACCTCGACTTCGCTGGATTCCTGACCGTTGCCCTTCGACGACTTTTCGTGCTCGTGCTCGAGCTGCAACTCCACGAGGTCCGACGCGCGCACATCGACCTTCGACAACCCCGCAGGCGTCACGAGTATGCGATCCTCTTTGATGCGCACGGACACGTTGCCATCCTGCCCCGCGATCAGCCCGTGATCGTACAGCCGCCGGCAGACCTCGACGATCTCCCGTCGAGCATGTGCCACGCCGAGGATGATCCTCGCGGGCACCCTACCCCTTCACGGTATGGACGATCCGGCCGTCCACGAGGACACAGGCGACCAGCCCGGTCAGCGTGCGGCCGGTGTACGGCGTGTTGCGCCCCTTCGTGAAGAACCGCGTGGGCTCGACCGTCCACTCGCGCACCGGATCGAACACGGTGACGTCCGCCGCGCCGCCGCGGCGCAGCGTGCCGCCCGGCAGGTGAAACAGCTTCGCCGGAGCGCACGACATCTTGTCGATCAGCGTGGCGAGCGAGATGATCCCCGGCTTCACGAGCCAGGTGATGTTCACGGCGAGCGCGGTCTCGAATCCGACGATGCCGTTCGGCGCGTCGGCGAACTCGCGCTCCTTCTCGTCGTAGTGATGCGGCGCGTGGTCGGTGGCGATCACGTCGATCGTGCCGTCCTTTACGGCCTGCTGCAGCGCGTCGACGTCGTCAGCCGTACGCAGCGGCGGATTCATTTTCGCGTGCGTGTCGTAGCCTTCCACCTCGGTTTCGGTGAGCGAGAGGTGATGCGGGCACACCTCGGCCGTGACGCGGATGTTGCGGTCCTTTCCCCATCGAATGAGCTCGACCGACCCGCGCGTGCTCATATGACAGAGATGCACGTGCCCGCCGGTGCGCCGCGCGAGCAGAATGTCGCGGATGGCCATGATCTCCTCGGCCTCGCTCGGGATCCCCTTGAGCCCGAGGCGTGCGGAGACGAGCCCCTCGTTCATCGCGCCGCCCTCGGCGAGCGTCGGATCCTCGCAGTGATCCGCGACCGGAATGCCGAACGTCCGCGCGTACTCGAGCGCCGTGCGCATCAGCTGGGCGCTCACGACCGGTTTTCCGTCGTCGCTGACCGCGATCGCGCCGGCGCCGACCATCTCGCCGAACTCCGCGAGACGCTCACCGCGCTCGCCGATCGAGATCGCGCCGATCGGATACACACGAGCCGCCGCGGCCGCCTTGCCCTGCTTGAGCACGAATCCCACAGCCGCCTGGTTGTCGGTGACCGGATCGGTGTTCGGCATCGCACAGACGGCGGTGAAGCCGCCGGCCGCCGCCGCGCGCGCGCCCGTCGCGATCGTCTCGACGTCCTCGCGGCCCGGCTCGCGCAGATGGCAGTGCACATCGATGAATCCGGGCGCGACCACCTGCCCCGTGCAATCGATGACCGTCGCGTCCGCCGGCGCGGCGATCGTGCCACCGACACTCTCGATCTTGCCGTCGCGCACGAGCAGATCGCCGATGCCGTCGAGCTTCGACGACGGATCAACCAGCCGGCCGCCCTTGAGCAGCACGTCGCGATGCGCGCTCATGCGGCGCCCTTCGCCGCCTCGGCGAGCTGGGGTGAGTTGCCGGAGAGCAGGTAGAGCACGGCCATGCGGATGGCGACGCCGTTCGTGACCTGGTTGAGGATCACGCTGTGCGGCCCGTCGGCCACGTCGGAGTCGATTTCGACGCCACGATTCATCGGTCCCGGATGCAGGATGAGCACGTCCCGGGGCGCGCGCTCGAGCCGCTCGCGCGTGACGCCGAAGACGCGATTGTATTCGCGAAGCGACGGGATGTACCCGGCGTGCATGCGCTCGAGCTGCAGGCGCAGGACGTTCAGCGCGTCGGCCCACTCGATGGCGGCCTCGATGCGGTCGAAGACCCTGACGCCCATATCCTCTATCGCATTCGGCAGCAGCGAGCGCGGTCCGCATACCGCCACCTCGGCGCCGAGCTTGCTGAGGCCCCAGATGTTCGAGCGCGCGACGCGCGAGTGGAGCACATCGCCGCAGAGGCAGACCTTCTTGCCGGCGATCGTGCCGAAGTGGTCGCGCAGCGTGAGCAGGTCGAGGAGCCCCTGCGTCGGATGCTCGTGCGTGCCGTCGCCGGCGTTGATCACGTTCGACTCGATCCGCTCGGCCAGGAACTGCGCGGCACCCGACGCCGGATGGCGGATCACCACCATGTCGATGCGCATCGCCTCGAGATTCCGCGCCGTGTCGACGAGCGTCTCGCCCTTCGAGACGCTCGAGCCCGCCGCCCCCACGTTGACCGTGTCGGCCGACATCCGCTTCTCGGCGAACTCGAACGAGATGCGCGTGCGCGTGGACGCCTCGAAGAACAGGTTGACGATCGTCGCGCCGCGCAGCGTCGGGACCTTCTTGATGGTGCGCTCGGAGATTTCCTTCAGCGGCACCGCGGTGTCGAGAACGAGGGTGATCTGCTCGGCCGTGAGCTGCTCCAACCCGAGCAGGTCCTTGCCGAGCGGCGCGCTCACGCCGTGCCCCCGCTCGTGAGGACCACTTCGTCCTTGCCGTCCAGCTCCTTCACGAACACGTCCACCCGCGCGCCGTGCGGCGCCTCGACGTGCGTGCCGACGACGTCGGGCTGGATCGGCAGCTCGCGTCCGCCGCGGTCGATGAGAACCGCCAGCCCCACGCGGGCCGGCCGGCCGAAATCCGCCAGCTCGTCGAGCGCGGCGCGGATCGTGCGGCCGGTGAAGAGCACGTCGTCGACGATCACCACGTTGCGCCCGTCGAGGGCGATGGGGATCAGCGTCTTCCCCACCACCGGGCGCGGCCCCACCGTCTGCAGGTCGTCGCGATAGAGCGTGATGTCGAGCGCGCCGAGTGGCACGCGAACGCCTTCCGAGGACTCGATGCGCGCCGCGATGCGCTCCGCGATCTGCACGCCCCGACGCTGGATGCCGACGAGCACGAGTCCGTCGGTGCCGTCGTTGCGCTCGAGGATCTCGTCCGCCATGCGAGTGACCGTGCGTTCGAGGGCGCGGGCGCTCAGGACGATCGACGATGAGTTGGGCATGTCGAGCGGGAAATATGCCTCGCGCGCAGCTCGAAATGAAGCGGTGGGCGGCGCTTTCGGTGTCCAGCCGACCTTTGAGCCGGCAACGAGCGACGCGTGAGGGATGATTGGAGTTGCGTGTGTATGCCACAGACGGCGACTTTTCCACGGATGAGCGACCCGCACCTCACCCTCGTCGTGCCCTGCTACAACGGTGAGGACCGGCTGCCCGCCGCCCTTTCGCAGCTTTCGGCGTTCCTGGCACTGCAGCCATACTCGTCCGAGCTCGTGCTCGTGGACGATTGCAGCGCGGAGCCGGCGGCGAGGGTCCTGCGGGAGTACGCCGCATCGCGCCCCGGCATCACCCTGATCCGCAACGAGAAGAACCTCGGCAAGGGAAGGAGCGTCGGCCGCGGGATGCTCGCCGGGCGCGGCCGCTTTCGCGTGTTCACCGACGCCGACCTCGCGTATCCCCCCGAAGAGGTGAACAAGATCCTGCGCGACCTCGAGGCCGGAGCCGACGTCGCGATCGCGTGCCGTGTGCTCCCGGAATCGCGCTACCTGATAAGCCCGAGCTTCTTCCACTATCTCTACACGCGGCACGTCATGAGCCGGGTGTTCAACCTGCTCGCGCGCGCCGTGCTGCTGCGCGACGTGCTCGATTCACAGGCCGGCCTCAAGGGATTCACGTCGAAGGCGACCCAGACGGTATTCCCGAGAATCACGATTCCGCGGTTCGGATTCGACGTCGAGGCGCTGTTCATTGCCCAGAAGCATCGTCTGACGGTGCGCCAGACCGCCGTCTTCTTCCGGTACGACGAGGAGCCGACCACGGTGAAGTTCGCGCAGTCGGCATTCACGATGGCGCTGGAGCTGCTGCAGGTCCGGCTGAACGATTGGCGGGGCAGATACGACTGAATGCGAGCGGACCTGCAGCACGCCCGGCGTCGGCTGATCGTCAACGCGGACGATTTTGGGTTCACGCCGGCCGTAACGGCCGGAATCCTCGAGGCGCACGCCGCCGGCGCCGTGACGTCCACGTCGATGATGGTGCGCTGTCCCGGGTGGAACGACGGCGTGCGGCGGGCGAGAGCCACGCCGACGCTCGGCGTCGGGCTTCACCTGAACCTGCTCGTCGGCGTGCCGCTCGCGGCCGTGCCCTCGCTCACGGATGCGCGCAGCGGCCGCTTCGTGCCGCTGGCCACGATGGTACGGCGAGCGCTCCTGGGGCGGATCGACGCCGGTGAAGTCGCCGCCGAATGCGAAGCGCAGCTCGCGGCCCTCGCCGATGCCGGCATCCCCTGCACCCACATCGACTCGCACCGCCACGTCCACGCGCTGCCGGTGATTCGCCGCGCGGTCGCCGCGGTAGCGTGCCGTCGCGGATTGCCGTTGCGGCGCCCCGTCGAATCGCACTTTCGCGCGGCGGGCGGGCTGACGTCGCAGATCCATCGTGGACTCATCGGCGTGGCGTGGCGCGTGACGAGCTTCGGCGCACCGCGCACGCGCGCGGCCGATCATTTCGTTGGAGTGTCGATGCAGGGATCCGGCGGTTTTGCCCAACAGATGGCTGCGGCGATCGAGAGCCTCGCTCCGGGCACCACGGAGTTCATGGTGCATCCCGGCCGCGTGGACGACGCGCTCGCGGCGATCGACGGTTACACGTGGCAGCGCGAGCGGGAACTCGCGGCGCTCGTCTCACCCGTGCTGATCGAGCGCCTCCGGCGCGGTGACCTGGCGCTCATC
Organism: Gemmatimonadota bacterium; assembly: GCA_003171215.1. Classification (GTDB taxonomy): domain Bacteria; phylum Gemmatimonadota; class Gemmatimonadetes; order Gemmatimonadales; family Gemmatimonadaceae; genus Fen-1231. The sequence continues at coordinate 27,042 of PMYN01000028.1, forward strand.
GGATTCGGCGCGCTCTGACGGATCGCGGTTCGGAATGATGCCGAGCAGTTCGCCCTGCATCGCGAGCCACACCGGAATCAGCGGGATGGTCTTCACGAGATAGGGCACGTACCACGCGTGGTACCACGTGCGCGGCATGAGGTCCGTGGACGCGACGTTCACGATCAGGAGCGACGCGGCCATCAGGAACGCGCGCCAGGTCGCGCGCTCCGACGCCGCGAACCAGATGGACGTGCCGATCATCGCGATGCTGTACGACGGCGACTCGGCCTGATGATTGAACAGCACGCAGAATACCAGAATCGACGAGAGAAACAGGACCCGGAAGTGCCGGCTCCCGAACCGCCGGCGCTGCAGCATGAGCGGCGCGAGCAGGATCACGACGCCGGCGAGCTGCGTGGGCCAGTGCGGCCACTCGACACCCCACCACACGCGAAACTGTCCCATGATTCCGGCGTACAGGTCCGCGCCGCCGGTGCCGTAGCGCGCGAGTGCGGCCACGTCGTGCGTCTCGATGGCGTACCAGGATCTGTACTGCGCGGCGAGCGTGGCATACGGCGTCACGAGCAGCGGGAGCGCCACGCCCACGAAGATCACCGCCGTGAGAATGGCGGCGAATCGCAGTCTCCGGCGATGGAACAGCGCGAGCAACACTGCCGCCATCGGAAAGAGTTTCACGAACGCCGCCGCCGCGATCGCGAGCGCGGCGCGCCACTGGCCTTCGCGCTCGAGCGCCGCCCACGCCAGGATCATGAGTCCCGCGCAGAGCGCATTGCTCTGCGAGCGCTGGATGTCGCCGAACACCGCGAGCCATGAGAGCGCGAGTGCGACCACGGCCTGCGACGGCGGCAGCGCGCGCAGCAAGCCGGCGTACAGCGTCGTGACGCACGCGATCGCCCAGAGCATGTAGCCGGCCACGGGCGGCAGCATCGCGAACGGCGTCCACAGGAACGCGAACGTCGGGCTGTATTTGAAGAAGTCCGCGTGGACGGCCGGATACGCGGCGTACAGATCCTGCCCGGAGATCAGGTGGGCCGACGCCGTGCGCAGGATGAGAAAATTATTCTCTGGCGAGAACAGCGTGCGCTGCACGGCGACGGCCAGTGCGCTCGCGACATAGATCACCAGCCACCAGATCGCGGCACGCGAGAAGCGCTGCGCGTGCGAATCCGTTTCCTCGACGGCGTGGCTCCCTCCGGTCACCGGCATGCGTACAACATCGTGACCCGAACGACTTTTTGAAAGCTACGCCGCAACCGGTTGTGTGGTTTCTCGCTCGACGCGGGCGAGGTACACGGTCTCGCGTCCAGGGCCGAGCGGGTCGAGTTCCACGGGCCGCTCGATTCTCCCGATGAGTGATCCGCGCTCATCGAACAGGCACAGCGAGCCTCCGGTCGTCTGCGACATTCTGGGTTCGTTCATGCGGTCCTCCTGCCTTTCTTCCCGGTGTGTTCCCTTCACATCAGACACATCGCCGGGAAGAATGGTTTGCTCTATTGCGTCGGTTGCGGCGCGTCGGGCTCCGCAGGGACTGCGCGGAGATGATCCCGTTCCGCGGGATGCGATGCGAGGCCGTTGGGGATGAGGCCGGCAAGTTCGAGCTGCATCACCACCCACACCGGGATCAGCGGAATGGTCTTCACGAGATGGGGCACGTACCACCCGTGATACCACGCGCGAGGCATCAGGTCGGTCGACATGAGGTTCACGACGACGAAAGACGCCGCCATCAGCGCCGTCCTCCACCACGCGCGCTCCGAAACCGCGAACCAGATCGCCATGCCGATCATCGCGATGCTGAACGACGGCGACTCGGCCTTGTGGTTGAACAGTACGCAGAACACGAGGATTGACGCGAGAACGAGGCACCGGAATTGCAGACTCCCAAACTCACTCCGGCGCACGACGAGCGGCGCGAAGAGCACGAGTGCGCCGGCAAGCTGGACCGGCCAGTTCGGCCAGTGCACGCCCCACCACAATCGGAGCTGCCCCATGATCCCCGCGTACACGGCGCCGCCGCCGGTTCCGAGCTGCGCGACCGGCGCGGCATCGCGGCGCAGGATGGCGTGCCACGACCGGTATTGCATGGCGAGCGTTGCCGGCGGCGTCACCAGCAGGGGGAGCGCGGCGAAGACGAGGAGGATCGCGGCGAAGATGACTCCCGAGCGGATCCGCCGCGGCCGGAAGACCGCGACGGTGAGCATCACGACGGGAAAGAGTTTCACGAGCGTCGCGGTCGCGATGGCCATCGCGGGGCGCCACGTGTGCCCCCTCTCGAAGCCGCCCCAGGCGAGGATCATCAGGCCCGCGCACAGCGCGTTGCTCTGCGCGCGCTGCAGGTCACCGACGACGGGGAGCCACGCGAGCGCGAGCGCGACGATCGCCTGACGGGGCGGCAGCGCCCGCACGATCCCGGCGAACACCGCCATCGCGCACACGACGGCCCAGAGGAGGTAACCCGGGACGAGCGGGAGCAGTGCGAACGGCGCGAAGAGGAGCGCGAACGTCGGGCTGTATTTGAAAAAGTCGGCGTGCAGCGACGGATACGCCGCGTAGAGATCCTGGCCGGCCGACACGTGCGTGAACGCGGCGCGAAAGATCAGGAAGTTGTTCTCGGTCGCGAACGCGGTGCGCTGCACCGCGACGCACGCCGCGCTGGCGAGATAGAGGGCGAGCCACCATCGCAGCGCTCGAACGGGATCCGCATGCACCCGTCCGTCGCTGGTGGCGGCGGCGTTGCCGATGGGATCCACGATGACTGAAGTAAAGCAACCGGCTAACCGGTTTCAACCTTCCGTCGGCTTGCATGCGTTCTCCGCGCGACGGCGGGAGCGGCCTGCCGCCATTGCGGACACCAACCCGCCGACTGACTATACGAGATCTGTTCCGGCCGACGCCGGTCGCTCCCAGCCAATGCCGACCCTCCTACGTTTGGCCACAAACCAGCTCCATCCGCGGGTCGCGCCGTCCGCGCGCTCGATCCTGACCCGGTTCGCGGTCGTCGCCTTTCTCGTCGTCGGCGTCGTGCTGGCGGCGGGCAAGCTCGCCGTGGACGCCGTCATTCGCGGCGTGGACGTCGCGGACCAGCGCGACGACCTCACGCGTGCGCGGCTGGCCTTCGACCGCCTCGCGAATCACGCGCGGCAGAAGGTCGAGGACTATGCGTTCTGGGACGAGACCGTGCGCCTCGCACAGAATCCGGCGGCGCCCGGCGCGACCGGCTTCTTCCGGCGCAACTTCGTCGACTGGCTGCCGCGGAACGACTACGAGTTCATCGAGCTGCTCGACCAGAAGCACGACAATGCATTCGAGTGGTCGGCCTCGCCGCGGGTCAGGCGTCCCGCCGAGCTCACCAGCGCCGCCTTCCTCGATCACCTCGCGCGCCAGGGAAGCATGGGCGGATACGTTCGCGACGGACGCGACCTCTTTCTGGTGGCGGGATCGGCGGTGCGGCCGACCAACCGCGCGAGCGGCACGCCGGCGCCGGGCGTGCGCGGGTACCTCGTGGTGGGAGGCGCGATGCACGACCAGCTGCTCCGGGACCTGGAGCGCGAACTCCAGCTCACCATTCGCGTCCTGCCCTCCGACACGCCGCTCCCCGATACCCCGCTGCACGCGGAGACCTACGCGAAGGACGACAGCGTGCGCATCCTCTTCCGCCTCGCCGGCGTGACCGGAGAACCTGCGGCGGTGATCGCGGTGCTGGACACGCGGGTCCAGCAGCACCGCTTCTCGGAGTGGACGCTGTACGGCGAGCTGATGGCCGTGTTCCTGTGCGCGGTGGCGTTCTTCCTCGTCTGGCTGTACGGCCGCCGCCTCCTGATCACGCCATTGAGCGCGATCGCGCTCGAGATCGTCGCGATGCACGGCCGCGGAGAGCTCTCGCCCATCTCCAGTCCCGCGCCGTCGGAAGAGTGGGCGCTCTTCCTTACGACGTTCAACGACACAGTGCGCTCGCTTCGCGATTCCGAGCAGCGGTACGGCGCACTCTTCGACGGCGCCGTCGACCCGTACTTCCTGCTCGACGCGCCCTCGGGACGCGTGGTGGACGCGAACCCCGCGGCGGCCTCGCTCATCGGAGAGCCGCGCGAGAGGCTGGTCGGCGCGCCGCTCCCCGAGATGCTGCGCGCGCAGCCCGTCAGCGACACGATCCGCGTGCGGCGGCCCGACGGCACCGTGCAGACGTGGGGCGTCGCCGAGACGGACGTGACGATCGGCGAGCGCCACCTCGTGCTGGCCGCGTACCGCGACCTCACCGACCGCGAGGCGCTCGCGCAGTCACAAAAAATGGAAGCCGTCGGCTCGCTCGCCGGCGGCATCGCGCACGACTTCAACAACCTCATGGGATCGGTGCTCGCGGGGGTGCGCGTCGCGCGTGACTCGCTCGGCGCCGACCGGCGCGGCGGCGCGGCGCTCGACGCGATCGAGCACGCGGGGCGGCGCGCGGCGGAACTCACCAAGCAGCTGCTCGGCGTCAGCCGGCACGAGCCGTTCGTGCGCCGGCCGGTGGACGTCGGCGTGGCGATCGCGAACATCCAGCGCATGTGCGCGAGCACCTTCGATCGTCGCATCCGGATCTCCCTCGACGTGCCGGATCGACTGCCGGCGGTCGAGGGAGACGCCGGCCAGATCGAGCAGGCGCTGCTCAACCTGTGCATCAACGCGCGCGACGCGATGCCGCACGGCGGCACGCTGCGCCTCGCCGCCCGCGTCGAGCAGGTGGACGGCGAGGCCGCGCTCACCATTCGCGACATCCAGCCGGGATTGTTCGTCGTGATCAGCGTCGCCGACGACGGCATCGGCATGAGCGACGACATCAAGCAGCGCATCTTCGAGCCATTCTTCACCACCAAGAGCAGCGGCCAGGGCACGGGGCTCGGGCTCGCGATGGTCTACGGATTCGCGCACAGCGCAGGCGGCACGATCGTGGTGGACAGCGCGCCCGGCGCGGGCGCGCGCTTCTACCTGTATCTGCCTGCGTCGAGCGCCGCGGCGCCGGTCGCGCAAAGCCCCACGTCGGAGGCGCCGCCGTCACGCGCGCACGGCGAACGTCCGCCGGTGATCCTCGCCGACGACGAGGCGGGGCTTCGCGAGATGCTGCGGATGGTGCTGGAGCACGAGGGCTACGAAGTGATCGAGGCCGCGAACGGAGAGGAAGCGATTGCGAAGTTCAGCGCGCGGCGCGACGACGTCGCAGCGGTGCTCCTCGACGTTCAGATGCCGCTGCTCGGCGGACTCGAGGCGTACACGCGGATTCGCGCGATGTCGCCGCAGACGCCCGTGATTCTCGGCACCGGATACGTGGGCGACGCGGAGCTCGCGGCGATCCGCGACTCGGGAGCCGACGACATGCTCCTCAAGCCGTACGAGATGCGCGACCTGCTGGACCGGCTCGCGCGGGTGACGGCGACGAGGGTCGACAACGCCTGACGGCCGATAGCGCCGTCTACCGCTGCACCTCCGATCTCTTCAATGGCACCACCCCGAAATCCCGCGGCCTCGACTGCGTCACTTCCACCGGCCGCGCCTTCGTCATGCGGCAATGCCCCTCGAACAGCACCGTCCCGGCGCGGATCGTCGCGTTCACGATCCCCTTCGCGCCGATCACGAGCTTGCCGCCGACCTTCACTTCGCGGCGCTCGCCAAAGCCGCAGCTCGCGCCGCTGGTTCGCTCACAGGGCCTCGGCGAGGTACAAGAAGGGCACCTTCGCGAAGTCATGGCCTAAAATGCAGAAGCGCAACGATTTCTAAGTCGTTGCGCTTCAACGGACGGGGTGAGATTCGAACTCACGGTACGCTTTCACGTACACACACTTTCCAGGCGTGCGCCTTAAACCACTCGGCCACCCGTCCCTTAAAAAGCAATCCGCATCCTGCATCGCATCATTCGCGAGTACTTTCCGGGCCGGATGCGGGAACGACTTCGTACTCGCGAATACGGCGATGCGGGATCCGGCGCACTGTGTACTCGCGAATGGGGCGATCCGGAATCCGGATTCCTTTTTAACGGACAGGGTGAGATTCGAACTCACGGTACCGTTGCCGGTACGCCGGTTTTCGAGACCGGTGCCTTCAACCACTCGGCCACCTGTCCAACAATTTTGGCTAGCCGAGAAAATTACCCGGCGGAGAGAGCGGAGTCAACGGAAAACCCTGCGTTCGGAGAGTGAAAAACGAGTAATCCGTCGTTGGTCGTCGGCGATCGGACTAGAGCCAATGACCAATGACCAAATACTTTCCCCTCGCCGTAAGCCCTCCCCCTAGCGTTTCTCCCGAAAGAATTCGGAAAGGACCTTCCCGCATTCCGCCTCCAGGACGCCTCCCTTCACTTCCGGAGAGTGATTGAGCTTCGGATTGCGCAGAAGGTCCCCCACCGACCCCGCCATCCCCGCCTTCTCATCCCATGCCCCGAACACCACGCGATCCAGCCGCGAGAGCACGATCGCACCCGCGCACATCGCGCACGGCTCGAGGGTCACGTAGAGCGTGCACCCCGCGAGCCGCTGGTCGCCCATGACGGCCGAGGCGGCCTGGATGGCGAGGAGCTCGGCGTGGGCGGTGGCATCGGCCGACGCGACGCTTGCATTACCGGCACGCGAGACGACTTCGCCCTCCCGGACGATCACGGCGCCCACCGGCACCTCGCCGGCCTCGGCGGCGTCCTCCGCCTCGTCCAGGGCCAAGCGCATCCAGGCTTCGTCTCGCTTCGCGCGTGAAGTCGTCACGTCAGTGGTGATCTCCGTCGCAATTCCGGGTGGAGGCAACAAGGCATAATACGGGGAACGCCCGGCTCGCGTGTCGAGCCAGCCGGCCTCATGCCGACATTCGCGAACTTTTCTCTCGCGGGCAGGTACCATGTAGTCATATGCGATACATCATGACGGGCCTGCTGCTCTGCGCAGCGTGCAGCGGCGGCAACGGCGGCTCGACGGGGCCGGCTGCGGTCGCCTCCGTGCAACTCAACGCGCCAACGAACACGATCGCTGTGAACCAGACCACAACGTTCACCGCGATCGCGCTCGACGCCTCGGGCAATTCCACCATGGGTGGAACGGTCACCTGGCAGACGTCGTCAGCCGCCGTCGCGACCGTCACGGCCGGGTTGGTGACCGGCGTCGCGCCGGGTTCGGCGACGATCACGGCCACGATCGGCACGAAGTCGTCGCAGACGACCATTACCGTGACGCCGCCGATCTCGACGTCATGCTCCGGCGTTACGCCGCTCTCGCTAAGCGTCGGCGCGGTCCACACGCTGACCGGGGCCGAGCGCTCTACGCTCTGCATTTCCGGCGGGGTGGCGGGAAGCGAATACGTGCTGGTGCCGTTCAAGGCTGATACGGTCAGCGCACCGGTCTCGGTCTTGATGACCGGCAGTGGCACGCTCGCGGCAATCGGCGCGCCGACGGCCGCCGCGGCGGCCAGTCTCTTGCCTGCGCCCGCGAGCACGCGGCTGCTGAGTTCCGTCGCGCATGGCGCATTCGGCGCCGCCTTCGAGCATCGCATGCGGGTCATCGAGCGCAACCAGCTCACGCCGCTGGTCACCGCCGGTCCGCGCAGCACACTGCTCCGCAGCATGCAGCGCGCGTCGGCCAATCGCTCCGCGATCTTAAACCTGCCTTCGACGCCTGCGCTCGGATCGTTCTTCAAGCTCAATGCGAACGGCAACGACGCGTGCACCAACCGGCAGAACCACACGGCGCGCATCGCCGCGGTCTCGAACGCCGCGATCATCGCCGTGGACTCGCTCGCCCCGGCCGGCGGCTTCACCGATGCCGACTACGCCAGCTTCGCGGCGACGTTCGACACGCTGATCTTCCCGCTCGACACCGCGGCATACGGCGCGCCCGCCGATCTTGACAAGAACGGCCGCGTGCTGATCTTCTTCACGCAGGCCGTGAACCAGCTCACGCCTCCGGGCTCCGGCGGCTACATCGGCGGGTTCTTCTTCGCGCGCGACCTCTTTCCCGACTCCACGCAGAACTCGCTGCTCGAGGCTTGCCCCGCGAGCAATCAGGGCGAGATGTTCTACGTTCCCGTCGTCGACGCGAACTCGCTGTACAACGGGTTCTTCACCGACAAGACCGCACTCCGCATCGAGCTCATCGGCACGCTCGCGCACGAGTTCCAGCACCTGATCAACGCGTCCCGCCGGCTGTACGTGACGCAGACGCCGAACTGGGACGAGGACGTTTGGCTCAACGAGGGGATGAGCCACATCGCGGAGGAGATTCTCTATTTCCACGAGGCGGGCTTCGCGCCGAAGCAGAACCTCGTGCTCTCGACGGTCGCGGGGAACCAGGCGGCGCTCGACGCGATCAACAATTATCAGGTGCAGAACCTAGCGCGCCTCGAAGAGTACCTGAAGGCGCCGGGCCTCAACTCGCCCTATGCGGAAAACGACAGCCTCCCGACGCGAGGCTCCACCTACGAGCTGCTGCGCTATTCGATGGACGAGTCGGCCCAGCCGAACAGCGTGTATCTCCACGCGCTGATCAACACGCAGAACACGGGCATCGTGAATTACAACACGGTGTTCGCGGGGACCTTCCCGAACATCTTCGCGGCCGTTCAGCAGCAGGTGCTCGCGAATTTCTTCGGCGGCTCGGGCATCACGATCGACCCGAAATACTCGTTCCCGAGCTGGAACTATCGCGACGTGATCGGGAACGGGCTGAACAACAAGGTGAATCCGCTCGCGATGCAGTCGCTCGTCGGAACCACCGCGGCGACGTTCACGCTGACCGGCGGAGGCGCCGGCTACGCCAGGTTCCGCATCGCCTCCAACGGCACGGCGAGCATCACGTCGGCGTCCGGCTCGAGCGCGGTCCCGGCGAGCGTCGTGATGCTGCTCATCCGGACGCAGTAGCCGCTACGCAGCCTCTCGGCCCCGCGGCTTCCTCGGGCTCCGCGCCCGGAAGCTACTCCGCCTTCTGGAAGTCGAGTGCGGCCCCGCGCACCACGGCGCGCACGCGATCGCCGTCCTTGAACTTCCCCTCGAGGACGGCCATCGCCAGCGGATTCTGCACCAGCCGCTGGATGGCGCGCTTCAGCGGCCGCGCGCCGAACGACGGGTCGTAGCCGTCGCGCGCGAGCAGCTTCTTGGCCTCGGGCGTGAACTCGAGCGTGATCTTCTTCTCGGCGAGCAGCTTGTCCATGCGCGCGAGCTGAAGATCGACGATGTGCTCGATGTCCGCCTCGCCGAGCGGATGGAACACGATGATATCGTCGACGCGGTTCAGGAACTCCGGCTTGAAGTGCGCGCGCAACGCCTGGGTCACCATCGTCTCGACGAGCGCCCAGTCCTCGGTGCCCTGCTCGAGGATCGCCGTTCCACCGATATTCGAGGTCATGATGACCACGGTGTTGCGGAAGTCCACCGTGCGGCCCTGTGAATCGGTGAGCCGCCCGTCGTCGAGAATCTGCAGGAGGATGTTGAACACGTCGGCGTGCGCCTTCTCGATCTCGTCGAACAGGAGCACGGCGTACGGGCGGCGGCGGATCGCCTCGGTGAGCTGGCCGCCCTCCTCGTAGCCGACGTAGCCGGGCGGCGCGCCGATGAGCCTCGCGACCGCGTGCTTCTCCATGTACTCCGACATGTCGATGCGCACCATCGCCTGTTCGTCGTCGAACAGGAACTCGGCGAGCGCGCGCGCGGTTTCCGTCTTGCCGACGCCGGTGGGCCCGAGGAAGATGAACGAGCCGATCGGACGGTTCGGATCCTGGAGCCCCGCGCGCGAGCGCCGCACCGCGTTCGCGACGGCGTGCACGGCTTCGGGCTGCCCCACCACGCGGCGCGCGAGCTCGGCGTCGAGCTTCGTGAGCCGCTCCTTCTCGCTCTCCATCATTCGCGTGACCGGAATCCCGGTCCACTGTGCGACGATGTCGGCGATGTCGTCCGCGCCGACCTCCTCCTTGAGGAAGCGCGCGCCGCCCGACTGCTGCGAGGCGAGCTTCGACTCCGTGTCGCGCAGCTCCGCCTCGAGCTTCGGCACCGTGCCGTACTGGATCTCGGCCGCCTTCCCGAGATCTCCGGTGCGCGTCGCCCGCTCGACTTCGGTGCGGGCCTCTTCGATCCGCTGCTTGAGCTTGCCGACTTCGCCGAGCGCGTTCTTCTCGTTCTGCCAGGTCGCCCGCATCGACGACGCCCGCTCCTTCAACTCCGCGAGTTCGCGTTCGATGACCGCGCGGCGCTCCTTCGACGCCGCGTCCTTCTCCTTCTGCAGCGCCTGCCGTTCGATCTCGAGCTGCACCACGCGGCGTTCCACCTCGTCGATCACCTGCGGGAGGGAGTCGATCTCGATGCGCAGGCGGCTGGCCGCCTCGTCGACGAGGTCGATGGCCTTGTCCGGCAGGAAGCGGTCGCCGATGTAGCGGTTGGAGAGCGTCGCGGCGGCGACGATAGCCCCGTCGGTGATGCGCACGCCGTGATGCGATTCGTAGCGCTCCTTGAGCCCGCGCAGGATCGCGATCGTGTTCTCGACCGTCGGCTCGCCCACGTACACCGGCTGGAAGCGCCGCTCGAGCGCGGCGTCCTTCTCGATGTTCTTGCGGTATTCGTCGAGCGTGGTCGCGCCGACGACGCGCAGCTCCCCGCGCGCGAGCATCGGCTTCAGCATGTTGCCCGCGTCCATCGAGCCCTCGGCCTTTCCCGCGCCGACGAGCGTGTGCATCTCGTCGATGAACATCACGAACTGTCCTTCGGCGCTCGTAATCTCCTTGAGCACGGACTTGAGGCGCTCCTCGAACTCGCCGCGGAACTTCGCGCCGGCGATGAGCGCGCCGAGGTCGAGCGACACGAGCCGCTTGTTCTTGAGCGATTCGGGGACGTCGCCGTTCACGATGCGCTGGGCGAGCCCTTCGGCGATGGCGGTCTTGCCGACCCCGGGCTCGCCGATCAGCACCGGATTGTTCTTCGTGCGGCGCGACAGCACCTGGATCACGCGGCGGATCTCCTCGTCACGGCCGATGACCGGATCGAGCTTCCCCTTCCTCGCCATCTCGGTGAGGTCGCGCGTGAACTTCTGCAGCGCCTGGTACTGGTTCTCGGGATTCTGGTCGGTCACCTGGTGCGCGCCGCGCACCGACTTCACCGCGTCGGCGAGCCCCTTCGGGGTGACGCCCGCGTCGCGCAACAGCGCGACGCTGTCGGCGCCCTTGGTGCCCGCGAGCGCGAGCAGCAAGTGCTCGGTCGACACGAACTCGTCGCCGAACGCCTTGGCGAACTTCTCGGCTCCGTCGACGACGTTCGACAGTTCGCGCGAGAGCGTCGGACTCGCGTCACTCTGCTTGGGGTAGCGCGCGATCTCGCGGTCGATCGCCTGCGCCAGGGCCGGAATCGCGACGCCCAGTTTCTGGAGGATGGGCGCGACGATGCCTTCGTCCTGGTCGAGGAGCACGCGGAGCAGGTGCGCATCGTGCACGAGCGGATTTCCTTCGCGACGCGCCAGCGTGAGGGCGTCGTTCAGGGCGTCGGAGCTCTTTACGGTGAGGCGATCGGGATTGAGCATGGGATCAGACGGCAGAGGGCAGACGGCGGACGGCAGCTGGGCGATCAGACGGCAGATGACAGCGGCAAGAGTGATACCAAGCAAAGTACGTCGTTCTGGCGTGGTCGCTGGCAGGATTTTCCGTACATCGCGCCTCGGCGGCACGCTGGTCTTATCCGCCGTCAGTCGTCCGCCGTCTCGTCTGCCGTCCGCCGTCCGTGGTCTGCCGTCTGAAGTAGCACGCAAAAACGCCCGGACATCGTCCGGGCGTTTTTGCGTGCTACTTCATCACGATCATCTTGTTCAGCAACTTCTGTCCATCGACCTCGAGCACGTATACGTACACTCCCGAGGCTGCTTCCTTTGACGTGTTGAGATAGTTCCCGTTCCAGTACGCGATGTACTGGCCACAGGGCACCAACACGTTCTGCAGCGGCTGACCCCCTGCCACGTTGCCCGCTCCGCCCTGAATCACCGGAACCGCGACGAGCTGCATCAGCACGTTGTAGATGCGCAGCGTCACCTTGTACTGATGACTTGGGTCCGTGCAGGTCGGATATCCTCCGATACTGAACGGGATCCTCGTCTCCGGATTGAACGGATTCGGGTAATTCTGTTCCAGCTTGGCAACCGGACTTTTCTGTGCAGTCGCCGTACCGGCCTGCGCAGTTCCAACTCGTGGCATGAGAATGAGGGTCAGCACCACGCACAGTGCCGACCAACGAAACCTCATGTTGTTCTCCGTTTAACTAGATAGGGGCTATGGAGCGAGCTCCTCAAAAGGTGAATGTCACTACTTCGGTCAGGAGTACTCTAACCCATTCAGGCTGGGTACTCTAGTCCTATCGTACTGACGGGCTGCGGGAGTGTCAAGCAACGCAAGCAACATGCTGGCAAGCAGTTGCCGGGAGTTTGGGGAGGCCGCTCATGACTTCCAGTGAAACGACCGAAGGTCGCCCCTCCTCCTGCTGACCCCGATTCGATCGCAGTACTCCAGAAACGGGATCAGATATTTTCTGCTAAGTCCAAGCGCCTCACGGAGTTGCGACGCCGTCTTGTCGGCGCCATCCGACGTCGCTTCCCGGAGCGAGGCGAGAAGCGACTCGACCGCCTTCACGCTGTAGTATCGGTCGGGAGCCACGCCCACCGCACGCCCCTCGCGTTCGAGCATGCGCAGCAGCGCCGGCGTCTCCTTGCCGAACTGGTCGGCCAGCTCGCCCACGCTGAGAGGCGCGACTCCCCCGGCCTCGATCGCCACGGCGATCTCCGCGATCTTCGCCGCGTCCGCACCGGATCCGGCTTTCCATCCGGCCCGCGTCAGCACGCCTCCGCGCAGCTCGATCTTTCCGCGCTCCGACAACTCGCGCACGAGGTCGTCGAACAGCACCTCGCTCGCCCGGATGCTCGACCGCGCGTGCTGCAACGGAAGGCCGGCCTCGAGTGGATGCGCCTTGTGCCACGCGCGCACGTCCGCGGCCAGGCGGTCGCGCAACCGCGATCGCAGCGCGACATCATAGACCCGATCGTCGAGCCGGAGGACGGCACGTGTCGCGTCGACGAGGCCCGTGACCTTCGCCGGCGGAATGCCGACGCGCACGGGAATGTCGCCAAGCGCGAGGCCCTGCCCCGCGCACTCCGCTGCGATCCACTCGAGACGCTCGGCATCGCTCGCGCCCGGAGAACGCCAGGCCTTCGCGCGGCGCGCCGGCGGCTGCGGGTCGGTGACGACGCCGCCGCCAATCGTCATCGCGGGACTCGTCGTGCGCAGCACGAAGCGATCGCCCGCACGTGCGACGATCGGTGCGTCGAGCGCGATGCGCACGGGATGGATCGCCCCCGGTTCCACGCGGCCGGCCGCGGCGACGAGCCGCGCGCCCACATCCGACGTGCCCAGATGGAACCGCACTCGCGTGCGCACGCCGAGAGGTTTCGAGCCGTCGAGCAGCGCGACATCGGCGCGGAGGACGGCCGATTCCCTCCACGCCTCGTCGTTCGAGACGAGCACGCCGCCGTGCGATACCTCCTCGCGATCCACGCCCGCGAGCGCGACCGCCACGCGCGTGCCCGGCAGCCCGCGCTCGACCGCGGCGCCGTGCGACTCCAGCGAACGCACGCGGGCGGTTCCTCCGTTCGGAAAGAGCCGCACCGTCGACTCGCGATCGATCGCGCCGCTCCAGAGCGTGCCGGTGACGACCGTGCCGGTTCCCTTCACCGAGAACGCGCGGTCCAGTGGCAATCGCGTGAGGTCGCCGGCATTCCTCGATGGGACACCACCCGCGGCCGCGGCGAGTGCGCGGCGAATTGCATCGAGCCCCGCGCCCGTCGTCGCCGAGCACGGCACGATCCCGGCGCTCTCGAGCGCGGATCCCGCGAGCAGTTTCCGCACATCCTCGATGATGAGCGCGAGCCAGTCGCCCTCCACGAGATCGCACTTGGTGAGCGCCACCACGCCGCCGCGCACGCCGAGCAGCGTGAGGATCGCGAGATGCTCGCGTGTCTGCGGCATCACGCCTTCGTCGGCGGCGATCACGAGCAGGGCGAGGTCGACTCCCGTCGCGCCGGCGAGCATCGTGCGCACGAACGCGTCGTGACCGGGGACGTCCACCACGCCGAGCGTTCCGGTGAACGATTCCTCGGCGAGCGCGAGCGGCGCGAAGCCGAGTTCGATGGTGATGCCGCGCCGCTTCTCCTCGGGAAGGCGATCGGTGTCCACGCCCGTCAGCGCCCGCACGAGCGAAGTCTTGCCGTGATCGATGTGGCCCGCGGTGCCGAGGATCACGCGTGCTCCACCGCCGCGCGAGAGGCGGCCTGCCCTTCCCACGTCACGAACGCGCGCAGCGGCCGGCCGTCGCCGAGGTGCTCCTCGAGGAATTCGCGCAGGAGCCGCTGGTGCGCGCGGCGTGTGGATGAGTCGGCGAGCGCGGACTCCGCGCCCGCGAGCCAGCAGCGCAAGGTCTCGCGCGCTTCCGCCGGAAGCGGGCGGCCGCGGGGCCCAAGGCGGGCGCAGCGTTCGCACAGCGCGCCGCCGGCGCGATGGTCGAACGTCAGGACATCGTTCGGGGCGAGATCCGCGTGGCAGCCGGCGCACTGGTCGAGCGAGGGAGCGAACCCGAGCTCCGCCACGACGCGCCAAGCGCCGGCGAGCGCGAGGGCGGGCACCTCGTCCGGCGCGGCCTGTCCGATGGCGTCGAGCACAGTGGTGGCGGCGTCGTGCACGCGGCCCGAGTCGTCCTCCCGCGCGAAACGCAGGCAAAGTTCCGCGATGGCCGATGCCGCGGTGAATCGCGCGAGCGAACCGGCGAGCTCGCTCCGCGTGCGGGTCGCGTCGAAGCCGGCGAGCACGTGGAGATCGCGCGACGGGTGCACCCGCACGTGCGCGACGCCGCTGGTGAACAGGTCGATGGCGCTTCCGAACGGGCTTTTCGGCCGCCGCGCACCGCGCGCGATCACCGAGAGCACTCCCGCCTCCCGCGTCGCGATGCGGACGATGCGCGAAGTCTCGCGGTAATCGAAGGAGTGGAGGACGAGGGAATCGGACTCGATCAATCTCACGTCTGTAAACTACAACGGCATGGCGGTTTTCGGTTGTGAGTTATTGCAACAAAGGGGTTGAGTTAACGGTCCTTGGTCATTGGTCCTGGCCAAACACGGTTAACTCATCCCCTTCGTTGCGATAACCGTTGACCGTGTGCTGTTGTTCGCTCGCGTCCTATTTCCCAATTCGAACCCCGATGAACACCATCCTTCCCGGCGCCGGGAAATGCGTGACCTCCTGATACTCCGCGCCGAACAGATTGTCGACGCGTCCCTCGAGCGACACGCCGCCCCTGATACGCGACGGGAGTGGTTGCACGAACGAGAAGTCCACTTTCGTGTAACCCGGCAGCGTCGCGGGCACCGCGGGATAGGGTACGTAGTCGCGGTCGGCCCGCTCGCCGACGTACGCGGCCACCAGCGTGAGCCGCGCGCCATTCGGGTAGGTCTGCAGCGCCGAGAGGTTCCACGCGTTCCGCGGCCGGCGAATCAGCGGCTGGCCCGGGACGTACGACGCGCCGGTCGTCGAGTCGAATCCGATCCTCGTCGTCCGCGTGTCCGTGTACGTGTAGCTGCCGGAGAGCGTGACGCCGAGCGCCGCCTTCAATTCTGCCTCGAGCTCCACGCCGTTCGCGTTCGCCGCCGCGACGTTGAAGTAGCTGGGCGTGCCGGACGGGGCGTTGCCGGAGTAGTCGATGATGTCGTGGAATTGCTGGAAGAATCCCGTCGCCTTGAGCGTCAGTCTTCCATCGGCCAGAAAGGTGTCCATGCCGAGCTCGGCGCTTCGCGCGTGTTCCGGCTGGAGGTTCGGATTCCCGGTCACGTAGCCCGTGGCGAAATTCTGGTAAAAGCTCGGCGCCGTGAACGCGCTCCCCACCGAAGCTCGCACCCGTGCTTCACCGGAGAGCACGTACGCAACGCTCGCGCGCATCGTCTCGAACGACCCGAACGCGCTGTTCTTGTCGAGGCGGCCCCCCACGACGTACGAGAGCCGGCCCGTGGCGTCGCCGATCGCCTGCACGAACGTCGCCGAGTTGTGCCGAAGCGCCTCGAACGCGCCCGGTGAGTTGCCGTACTGGCTGAGCGACAGCGAGGTCTGGTTCTCGCGGTCGCTCGCGATTTCCTCGCCGATCGTGAACACGCCGCGCGCGCCGTACCGGAGGTTCAACCGCGCGTCGCCGCTGCGGTGCGTCTCCACCGAGCGGGAAAAGTAGCCGAAGAAGCCCAGCGTGTCGGCCGGCGAATCGGGGCCGTTGTTCGACCGCGGCAGATATTCGTTGGAGGCGAAGGACACGCGGACATCGGCGCGATTGCCGAGCCTGCGCCCGGCGTCGAGCGACATCACGAGGCGATGATCCGTCTGCTCCGCGTTGTGATCGACCACGGAGCCGTCCGACGCGGTGGGATAGTGATAGATCTGCGACGACCAGCGCATGGCCAGGCGCACGTCGGTGTTCACGTCCGGAGCGACGCGCAGCGATGCGCTCAGCACGTCGTCCAGGAATCCGTTGTTGAACGGCAGGATGCCATCCGTGTACTGGTGCGAGCCGCTCAGCGTGAAGCCCGCGTTCAAGTCGCCGCCCGACCAGCCGAGCTCGTCGCGGCGTCCGCCTCGCGATCCCACGCCGGTGTACGCATGGGTGCTGAGCGGGCCCTGGCCGATTCTCGTGAAGATCTGCACCACACCGGCCACCGCGTCGGATCCGTAGAGGACGCTCGCGGGTCCCTGCACCACCTCGATGCGGTCCACGTTGTCGACCGTGAGCGACGCCCAGTCGAACGCGCCGCCCGCGTCGTTCACCGGCACGCCGTCGACGAGCACGCGCACGAAGTTGCTGTTCCCGCCGCGCAGAAAGAGCGAAGTCTGTGATCCAATCGGACCGCCCGACACGACCTGCGCACCGGGCACCAGCCGCAGCGCATCCTCCACCCGGGTGATGCCCTGCGCGCGGAGATCGTCCCCCTTGAGGATCGTCGACATCGCGATGGGCGCTGCCGTCGCGATCGGAACGCGCGTGGCGGTCACGACCACGGCGGCGAGCGAGTCGTGCGGCGGCTTCGCGAGTTCCTGCGCGGCGAGCGGGCGTGTGGCGAGAACGGCAAACGCGGTTCCGAACAACGCGGTGGCGATGGTGCGGCGGATCATCCTTCGGTCTCCAGCGATCGTTGAGGGTGCGGTGGAGCGAGGTTCACCGGGGCGCGCGATGCCGCAGCGGCACGAGCACCGGTGCGCCGACGGCGGGATCGCGCGACACGACGAGGGGCCATTCGTAGACCTGCTCGAGCAGGTCGCCGCGCATGACGTCGTCCGGCGTGCCGAACGCGGCGAGCGCCCCGGCGTGAAGCAATGCGATGCGCGTGGCGAACCGCGCGACGAGGTTGAGTTGATGACTCACGAGCAGCACGGCGCGGCCTTGGCGCGCGAGCGCATCGAGCAGTTCGAACACCGCCATTTCGTGCGCCACGTCCAGGAACGCGGTCGGCTCATCGAGCACGAGCGCGTCGCCGCCCTGCGCGAGGGCGCGGGCGATGCGCACGCGCTGCCACTCGCCGCCCGAGAGTTCGACCGTGCGGCGCCCCAGATAATCACCGACGCCGGCGCGTTCCGCGGCCGATGCGATCGCCGCGCGGTCGTCCACCGTCTCGCCGCTCCACACACCGCCGTGCGCGTAGCGGCCGAGCGCGATGAAGTCGCGGACCACGAGCGGGAAGGCGGGCTCCTCGCGCTGGGGAACGAGCGCCACGCGTCGCGCGGCCTCGAGCCTGGAGAGCGTCCCGATCGGAATGCCGTCGAGCGAGATCGTCCCGCGCTCCGGCACGAGTCGGCCGAGCAGCGCGCGCACGAGCGTGCTCTTGCCGCTCCCGTTTGGTCCGACGATCGCGGTGATCGCGCCGCGCGGCGCGTCGAGCGAGACGCCGTTCACCGCCGCCCGCTCGGTGCGCGAGTAGCGCAGCACGACGTCGTCGAACAGGATCACGTCATCCTCCGCAGGCGCGAGAGGAAGAACGGAACGCCGATCAGCGCGGTCACCGCCCCGAGCGGCAACTCGGCCGGTGCGCGAACCGTGCGCGCCACGACGTCGGCCGCCACCACGAGCGCGCCGCCCGCGATCGCCGCGCCGAGCATCACGCTGCGCACCGACCGTGCACCGAGGGCGCGCACGATGGCCGGCACGACCAGTCCCACGAATCCGACGAGCCCCGCTCCCGCGACGGTCACGGCCGCGAGCAGGCTCGCCGCGAGGTACACACGCCGCGTCGCGCGCTCGACGTCCACGCCGAGCGCGGCCGCGGGATCCTCGCCAAGCGCGAGCAGTTCGATCTCGCGGCCGAGAGCGAGCAGCAGCGTGCCGCCGATCACCACGTACACCGCGACCCACCGCGTGCCCTGCCAGGTCGCGTCGCTCAGCGATCCCATCATCCACCAGAGAGCCCCCCTCACCGTCTCGCTTGGCGCGCCCGCGAGCAGCACCATCACGGCCGCGTTCGCGAACGCCCCCACGACAACGCCGGCCATGAGCAGCACGCGCGGATCGCCGCGCGCTCCGGCTGCGCGCGCCACCAGCAGCACGAGCGTCACCGCGAGCGCCGCGCCGGCGTACGCGGCGATCGGCAACACGGCGAGCGACGTGAAGTGCATTGCAACCGCCGTCACTGCGCCGACCGCCGCACCGCCTGATACACCGAGGAGGTAGGGCTCGGCCAGCGGATTGCGCAGCGTGGCCTGCAGCGCCGCGCCGCTCATGCCGAGCCCTGCGCCGATCACGATGCCGAGCGCGATGCGCGGCAGGCGCAGCGTCTGCACGATCGCGACCGCGTTCGCGTCGCCGTTGCCGAAGAGCGCGCCCCAGACCGNNAGCGCGACGAGCAGCGCGATCCAGGTGCGCGGTCGCATCGGCCGCTATCGAACCGTGTCTTTCAGGATCAGCGCGCGCAGGCTGCGCGCGGCTTCGCCCAGTCGGACGCCGGGGCGGCCGACGAGCAGCGTGTCGACAATCAGCAGGCGGCCCTCGCGCACGGCGGGCACGGAACGCCAGAGCGGGCTCGCTCGAAGCTTCTTCGCGCTTTCCGGCCCCACGAGAATGAAATCGGGGTTGCGCCGCACTATCTCCTCGAGCGTCACCTGCGGCGACGGGTCGGGAAGATCGCCGAACACATTCCTGGCGCCGGCAATGTTCAGGAGTTCATCGACGTAACTCCCGCGGCCGATCGTGAGGATCGGAGAATCCCACACGTGATAGAACACGGCCACCGGTTTCTCCGGGCGCGGCCGGGCGCTCACCGCCGCGAGCGAGCGCTCGACGGAATCGGCGATCGCCTCTCCCGCGATGGTGTCGCCGGTCGCGCGGGCAAGCAACGCGACGGTCCGCCGAAAGTCGCTGATGTGGTCATCGCGAATGGCGAGCGTGGCGATCCCCGCCTTGCGGAGCTGCACGGCCGCCGCGCGATTCGACTCGCCGGCGTAGAGCACCACGAGATCGGGATGCGCGCCGAGGATCGCCTCGACGTTCGGCAGCATGCCGTCGCCGAGGTCGGGCACGGCGAGTGCAGCGGCGGGATACGAGTCGTAGTGTGTGCGTCCCACCAGCCGGCTTCCGGCGCCGAGCGCGAAGAAGATCTCGGTGGTGACGGGACTGAGCGAGACGATGCGCCGGGCCGGATGCGCGGTGCGGATCGTGTCGCCGAAGTCGTCCGTCGTGGCCTGCGCATCTCGCGCAGTCCGGTTCGCCAACGCGCCCTGAACCGCAGGCTGCTTTGCGGCACCCTCGCAGCCCAGGGTGACCGCTGTCACCGAGAGAACCACCAGTGTCAGTCGTGCGCGACGCCGAAAAAACAAAACGGACTCCTTCCCGATGGAAGAAGCCCGCAACGCAAGATGGTGAATGCCGAAGGGATCACGGCGCCAGCATCGTACGCCACCAGCCCTCCCCCGAGGACGTGTTTACGTGGCGCGAACGTGGGTCGTCTCCTGGCTTCGGGCCGCCTCTCTCGCCTTCCCGACTCTGCAGTCAGTGGCGCATTGAGGAGGCGTGTGCTGCTCGCACGTGCCCGTTACAGTGGCGGGGCCGCGCCGGATTTGCACCGGCTTCCGTGTCCCGCGTTCGCAATCAATTGTACGGCGAAGCTATACGAGCCATACGCGGCGCGCAAGCGCCGCGAGACCTAGAGGCCGTCGCGCCGCGCAAGCGCCGACGTCAGCCGCGACTTCAATCGCGCGCGTGCTTCGTAGTGATCCGCGCGCTCGTCGTCGGTCGGCGAGTCCTTCTTCGCGAACGCGTCGTCGAGCGCGGCGACTTGCCGCGCGAAGTCATCGGGATCCGCGTCACCCAGTTCGTGCGCACGCGCCACGAGCGGCCCCTTTCGCATCAGGCTCGCGGCGAGTCCGGCGAGCATCGCCGCGCCGACTGCGACGATCACGAACGCCATGCGCGCCGAGAACACCGCGCCGACCTGCGTGGGCGCGAGGACGGTGACGACGGAACTGCCCGGCGCATCCTGCGCGAGGAACCGCCTGAACGGCCGGCCCTCGAGGTTCACGGACGCCACCTTCTTGAGCTTCGCGCCGCTGGCGCTCCCCTGCGTGTCTTCGACGAGCACCTCGAGCACGGCGGCCGGCGCCAGCGCCGGAAAGGCGACCGGCGCCTTGTTCAACGGCAGCCGGTAGTGGAACGAGAGCTGTTTCACGCCCGGTGCGATCGGAGCGAACACCCGCACGCGCCCCTTCTCGAATCTCACCGCTTCGGCGGGCACATCGCCGTCGGTCGCGGCGGCATCGGTGGCGCCGTCGGGAAGCGCCGTCTCGAAGGTCGGCTTCTCCGGCGTGCCGGCGACCCGCGTCAGTGACGTGTCGTTCGAGAGTTCGAACACCTCGATCACCAGGCGACCCTTGCCGGTGTCGGGCGCGGTTACGATCACGTGCCGTCCGCGAATGCTGACCGGGATCGGCGCGCTCGTGGTATCGTACACGAGGAGGTCGGCGTCGCCGCCGCCGGCGACGGGCTTGCGGAGCGGCGGCGTGAAGTACGCGATGCCGTCGTAACTCGCCGCGATGAAGTAGAGCGCGCTCGTGTCGCCGGTGGCGCGGTAGCGGAACACGAAGCGCCCGTTCGCGTCGGTGCGCATCGAATCGATCGGCGCGGCCACGTCGCTGCCGACGCGATGCAGCACCACCCACGCGCCGGGCAGCGGCACCTCCCCCGTGGCGATGATGCGCTGGACGAGCCCGCGCGCCTCGCGCACGGCTGCGGGCTTCCCGGCGGAACCCTTCGTTTCCCCGGTGCGGTGCGGCGCCTGTGCGAGGAGCGCCGCCGCAGACGAAAGCAGCGCAGCGGTGACGAGCGCCCTGCCGATACACACCCGGGCGCTAGAGCGTGAACTTTCCAAAGTCTTCCGGACGAAGCTGTTCGAGATAGCGCTTGAGCTGTTCTGCGCCGCGCACGTGTGCGTCGCGCGACGACGCGCTGAGGTCAGGCCCGCTGTCGACGCCGGACTCGGGCGCGGCTTCGTCGGACGCTGCTTCATCGGACCCGGCGGCCGGCGCCTCGTATTCCGCGAGCAACTCCTCGGCGGCGAAGATCGGCGCGTCGAGACGCACCGCGATCGCGATGCTGTCCGAGGGGCGCGCGTCCACCACGTGCAGCACGTGGTCCCGCACGAGATGCATCTCCGCGAAAAACGTGCCGTCCTGCACCCGCGTGATGTTCACGTGCTGGAGCTCGCCGCCCAGCGCGATGATCAGCGAGCGGACCAGATCGTGCGTCATCGGGCGCTCGCGCAGCACACCGTCGAGATGCGCCGCGATCGACTCGGCTTCCGCCCGGCCGATCCAGATGGGCAGGATCCGGTCGCCGCCCTTTTCCTGCAGGATGACGACGAACGAGTTCGACCCGCTGTCGAGCCCGAGACGCGAAACGATGACCTCGACCACGAGCCCTCCAGGTGAGTTCAGGCGCGGCGCGTCCGTTGCCGCTACGCGCGCACGGCCTTCTTCAGTTCAGCCACGCGGTCGGTGCGCTCCCACGTGAAGAGCGTGACCTTCTTGCCATGCCGCACGGCACGCTCGCACACGCGCCCGAAGTGTCCGTACGCCGCGGTGTCGCTGTAGATCGGCTTGCGCAGGTCGAGGGCGTCGATGATGCCCTTCGGCGTGAGGTCGAACACCTGCTCGACGGCCTTGATGATCTTCCCCTCGTCCACGGTGGCGGTGCCGAAGGTGTCCACCATAACCGACACCGGCTTCACCACGCCGATGGCGTACGCGACCTGCACCTCGCACTTCGTCGCGAGCTTCGCCGCGACGATGTTCTTCGCGACCCATCGCGCCGCGTACGACGCGGAGCGGTCGACCTTCGACGGATCCTTGCCGCTGAACGCTCCGCCGCCGTGGCGCCCCATCCCGCCATAGGTGTCGACGATGATCTTCCGCCCGGTAAGCCCCGCATCGCCCTGGGGACCGCCGATCACGAACCGGCCCGTGGGGTTGATGTGCAGCGTCATCGACTTCGCGCGCAGCTCCTTCGGAATCGTCGCGTCGATGATCTCGCGCTTCACGGCTTCGCTGATGGTCTTGTTGTTGACGTTGTCGCTGTGCTGCGTCGAGATCACGACCGTGTCGACCGACACCGGCCGGCCGTTCTCGTAGGTCACCGAGACCTGCGACTTGCCGTCGGGGCGCAGCCACGGCAGCGTGCCGTCCTTTCTCCGGTCCGCGAGCGCGCGCGTGAGGCGGTGCGCGAGCGTGATCGGAAGCGGCATCAGCTCCTCGGTCTCGTCGCACGCGAAGCCGAACATCATCCCCTGGTCGCCGGCGCCGCCGGTGTCCACGCCCATCGCGATGTCCTTCGACTGCTGGTCGATCGTGGACATCACCGCGCAGGTGTTCGCGTCGAAGCCGTACCCGGCCTCCGTGTATCCGATGCGCGCGATCGTCTCGCGCACGAGCGCGGGAAGGTGCACGTACGCTTCGGTCGTGATTTCGCCGAAGATCGTCGCCAGCCCGGTGGTGACCATCGTCTCGCACGCGACACGCGACGCGGGGTCTTTCGCGAGCAGCGCGTCGACGACGGCGTCGGAGATCTGGTCGGCCACCTTGTCCGGGTGGCCCTCGGTGACGGATTCTGACGTGAAGAGGTGGCGGCGAAGCACGGTGTTATCGAGTGGTATGGGAGACAGGCTGGCGTGCTGCTGGTCCATCAATGTTAAGGGCGCGACGCACTGAACGACAGCGGTAGGACAGGTGGGAGTGGGAGGCAGTCATCGCTGTCCGTCACGCGAGTTCGGCGCTCATGCGCTCCCGGAAGATCTGCTCGGCCGCATGCGCCGTGCCCGCGTCCAGGGCGGCCGTCGCCGCGTCCGCGGCGACACTGGCGTGAATGCCACGCACGACCTGCTTCACGCGCGCGACCGAGCGCGGCGCGACGCTCAGCGTCCGCAGCCCCAGACCGATCAGCGCGAACGCCATCAGGGGCTCGGACGCCATCTCGCCGCAGACGCTCACGTCGAGGCCGTGCGCGCGCCCGGCCTCCAGGGTGCGGTGAATGAGCCGCAATACCGCCGGATGCAGCGGCGTGAACCGCGTCGCGAGGCGCGCGTTCCCCCGATCCACCGCCAGCGTGTACTGCACGAGGTCGTTCGTTCCGATGCTGAAGAACGCCACTTCCTTCGCCAGCGTGTCCGCGGTGATCACCGCCGCGGGCGTCTCGATCATCACGCCGAGCGGAACGTCGGCGCGATGCGCCACGCCGCGATCCTCGAGCTCGCGCGCCGCTTCGGCGAGCAGGGCCCGGGCCTCGCGCACTTCGTCGATGGTGACGACGAGCGGCAGCATGATGCGCACATTGCCGTGCACCGCGGCGCGCATGAGCGCGCGCAGCTGCGTCCGGAAGAGCTCCGGCTCGTCGAGGCACATGCGAATCGCGCGCCAGCCGAGGAACGGATTCGGCTCGTGCGGATACCCCCCGACCGGGAGCTTGTCGCCGCCCACGTCGAAGGTGCGGATCACCACCGGCTGCCCCGCGAACGCCGTGATGACGTTCGTGTAGGCCTGGTACTGCTCCTCCTCGTCCGGCATCGACGCGCGCCCGATGACGAGGAACTCGGTGCGCATCAAGCCGACGCCCTCGGCGCCGCTCGTGGCGGCACCCGCGGCCTCCTCCGGCAAGTCCACGTTCACGAGGAGCTGGATCCGAACGCCGTCCACCGTGATCGCCTCCTCGCCGGTGAGCCGGGCCAGCACCTCGCCCTCGCGCCGCTCGCGGCGCGCCCGCTCCGCCGCGTCCTTGAGCTCGGCGGCCGTCGGGCGCACGACGAGCACGCCCGCCGTGGCGTCGAGGATCACCTTCTCCCCGCTCGTGAGGCGCGAGGTCGCGTCGAGGAGCCCGACCACCGCGGGGAGCCCGAGCGAGCGCGCGAGGATCGCGACGTGCGACGTGCGGGTGCCCGCGTCCGTCGCGATGCCCGCGATGCACTCGCGATCGAGCTGCAGCGTGAGGCTCGGCGTGAGGTCGTGCGTGACGAGGATCGCGTTGGAGCCCTTCGGCAGGTCCACCGGATCGTAGTCCGGGAGGTCGAGCAGGATGGAGAGCACGCGGATGTGCACGTCCATCAGGTCGCCCACGCGCTCGCGCATCATCGCGTGCGTCGATCGCGCGAAGTGCTCGCGCCATTCGAGCATCACGACGTCGAACGCGCGTTCCGCCGAAAAGTTCTGGCGGATCACGTCCTCCACGCGGCGCCGCAGATCGGCGTCCTCGATGATCGAGACCTGCACGTCGAAGATCGCGGCCTCGGCGGGGCCCGCGTGCCTCTCCGCGCGCGCGCGCACGCCGCGGAGGCGCTCCACCGCGCGGTCGTATGCGTGCCGCAGCCGCTCGAGTTCGCGCGGCACGGCGGATTCGTCGATCGCCCGCTCCGGAACCTCCGGCACCTCCCAGCGGAGCAGATGGACGGGGCCCACGACGATTCCCGGCGAGGCCGAAATGCCGGTGAGCATCGAGGGGGTCATGGGCGGCTCACTGCTCCCCGAACCTGCTCGCGATCAATGCCGCCAGGGCGTCGAGCGCGGCGTCGGCGTCGGGGCCCTCCGCGCGAATGATCACCTCGGACCCGCACTCCGCCGCGAGCATCATGACGCCCATGATGCTCTTGCCGTTCACCTCGAGGCCGTCCTTCTCGAGCTTGATGCCCGACGAGAACCGGGCGGCCGTCTTCACGATCTCGGCGGCCGGCCGCGCGTGGATGCCGTGAGCGTTCACGACCGTCACCCGACGTTCGACCATCAGCGCACCACAGCGATGAGTATGAACAGGACGAGCCCCACCACGGCGAGGCGCCATCCCTCGACGCGGCCATGGAAGCGCGCGAGGACCACCGCGCCGACGGCAGCGGCGGCGAACACGACTTCGAGGGCCCCGCGTGCGGGCCCGATCACCCCGCGCACGGCGAGCGGAATCGCGATGCCCGCCAGCAGCGCCGATGCCCTCGCCACCTGCGCGGGTCCCTTCCGGAGCAGCGGCGCTCCGAGCGCGGAAGCAACGCGCAGTCCGTCCCGGTACCCCACACGCAGGCCCCAGGCCCGCAGCGCCATCGTGCCGAGGTTGAATAATCCCAGAAAGAGCAGCACGACGCCAGCCGGACCCAGGCCGAAGCCAAAGGCCGCCAGCGCCAGCAACGAACACGCAGGCAGCCAGCCCACCCACACGAGGCGGTCGCCCACGCTCCCCAGAGGACCGCAACACGCCGTATGGAACCGCTCGATCCGGTCCGTCGCCTCGCCCGAGAGTTCGGCGTTCGCGAGCGCGCCGACTGCAATGCCGGCGAGATACGGGTTCGCATTGAAGTACCCGTTCTGCCGAGCCATGGCTGCCCGGTACGCCTCGCCGTTCCGTCCGCCCGGCAGCAGGCGCAGCGCCGGCTCCACCGCGAAGGCGATGCCGTTGCCCATCAGCGTCTCGTAATTCCACGCGCCTTGCACGGCGAGCAGCCGGAGAAACATCGCCGCGCGCGTTCGCAGGGGCAGCCGGGGTGCAGTCACGGTCACGTCACGAGGAGCAGGAGTGAACCGACCGCCAGGCCGCCGACCAGAAACCACGGCGCGCCTTTGGTGTTGTGCACGATCTTCCAGATCGCGCCGCCGGCGACCGCGCCGGCGCAGATCACGACCGCCGCGCGCGACTGGGCTCCGGTGAAGCTCCACTGCCCGAGTATCCCGCGGTCGAGCGGCACGAGCACCATGAGCGCGGTCCAGGTGAGCAGGCCCCCGCGTGCCGCGTCGGACGTGAGCCCCCGCAGCTGGAGCGCGGTGACCGCATCGCACGAACCCGACGTGAGCGCGCCGCGCATCCCTGCCGCCCAGTGCGCGATCAGGCGGCGATGCCACACCATCGTCCATCCGCCGATCGATGCCGTGACGAGCGCCGCGCACACGGCGACGGTGAGCGCGCCCCGGCTTCCGAGGGGCTGCACGGCGTACAGCGCGCCGCCCACGACACTCGCGGATCCCCACTCGGGATAACGGCTCGCGCCGAACGGCAGCGTCTCGAGCGCGAAGAGCTCGAGCACGGCGCCCGCGATGAGTCCGTGCCCGGGCCGGCCGACGAGCGCGCCGGCGAGCGTGGCGGCCACGATCGGGCGGGAGATCATCGCCTGTGGGAAACTCACGACGTCGAGGCCGAGCAACGCGCCGAGCAGCGCGAGCGGGATGAGTCCGAGTGCGAGCGGGATCATTCGCCGGTCCTCGCGAGCACCTGCTCGAGCGGAACCGGCGGCGTCGCGGGGACGTCCTGCGCGGTGATCGTCACGCCGCTCGCCGCCAGCTCCCGCAGCGACGTCTCCTCCTCGGGCGTGAGGAAGATGTAGCGCAGGCGGGCGGCACGGCCGATTCGATGATGGATGCCGCCGAGGTTCACGTGCCGGATGGTGCCGGCGCGCTCGACGAGCCGCCGCATGGTCTCCACGTCCCCGGCGAGCAGGATGCCGTGCCCGGGCCGCGACTGGTATTCGGCGAGATGCGCGAGCGCGCTGTCCACCGACTCGAACGTCACGGTCATCTCCGGCGGCGCGCCCATCCGATACAGCTCCTGCTCCCAGTCGCTCGTCGCGATCGCGTCATCCACGAGCACCACGAAGGTCACGTTGAGCGGCTGTCCCCAGCCGACCACGACCTGGCCGTGCACCAGTCGATCGTCGATGCGGTACAGCTCAATGGGCACCGCCGCCCTCCGTCTGCACGATGGCCGGCAGCACCGACATTGCGCCGCGGCCACGTTCGAGCGCATGTTCACAGGCGGCGATGCCGTCGTCCGAACCGAGCGCCCAGCTCAGCAGCACGGACAGATTCGCACCGGTGACCACGATCAGTCCCGGGAGATCGCGCGCCACGCGCCGCGCCGCGATCGTGCAGCTCCCGGCTGGAAGGTCGGTGAAGATCACCTGCACCTCGTGCGCACCGACGGTCGCGCGCAGAAGCTCCTCGATCGCGACGGCACTGAGATCGCGACTGCTCACGGCGCGAAAGGTGTCGCCCTTGCCGCTGATCTGCTGCACAGCGGAGATCATGCCCGCCGCGAAGTCGCCGTGTCCGGCAACCACCGCGCGCCGGACGACCGCCGCACCGGGAGCGCTACTCGTCATCGTCCTGCAGGTACCGGCCCAGGTCGGCCTTCTTCTGCATCGAGTCCTTCAGCCGCTCGTTGAAGCTCTCGGCCGCGTGCACCCCGCTGAAGCGCAGCAGATGGTTCATCGCGATCACCTCGGCAATCACCGTGATGTTCTTGCCCGGATTGAGCGGCACGGTGATCTTCGGGAGTGCCACGTCGAGGATCGTCGTCGTCTCGCCGTCGAGACCGGTGCGGTCCACCGCGGCGAGCGCGTCCCACTTCTCCAGCACGACGATCACCTCGATGCGCTTCTGCTGCCGCACGGCATGGATGCCGAAGATCTTTGGAATGTCGATCAGTCCCACACCACGAATTTCCATGTAGTGGTGCGAGAGCTCGTGGCCGCGGCCGATGAGCACGTCGGTGCCGCGCCGCGTCACCATCACGAGGTCGTCGGCGACGAGGCGATGCCCGCGCTCGACCAGGTCGAGCACACATTCGGACTTGCCGATGCCGCTCATCCCGGTGAAGAGCAGCCCCACGCCGAACACGTCGGCCAGCGACCCGTGCAGGTTCGTGGTGGGCGCGAACTCCGCCTCGAGGAAGGGCGTTATGCGCTTGTAGAACTCCTGCGTTTTCAGCTGCGACCGGAGGATCGCGACGCCGGCCTTCTTCGCCTCCGGTTCCATGCCGGTCGGAAGCTCCAGCCCCTTCGTCACCATCACGCATGGAATCGGGTACGACAGGAAGAGGCGCAGGATCGTCCTGCGCTCGACCTCGCCGAGCGAGCGGAGGTAGGTGACCTCGGTTTCACCGAGCACCTGCACGCGGGATTCGACGAACCGCCCCACGTAGCCCGCGAGCACGAGACCCGGGCCGGACGCGTCGGCCATCGTGATGGGCCGGTCGAGCCCCTTGAGGCTGCCGAGCAGTTCGAGCTGAAGCACGTCCTTCAGTCGCTCGTACATCTTGCCGACGGTGAGTGGTGCCATGTTACGCTCGTCCCCCGCGCTGAATGACGCCCTTGAGATGCGCCTCGGTCTCGCCGGCCGCCCGCTCCCAGGTGAAAGTCTCGGCGAACGCGCGCGCTTTCGCACCCATCGTCGTGACGAGATCGCGCGAGGCCGAGAGCCGGCGGAACGCGGCGGCCAGCGCCTCGATGTCGCCGTGCGGCACGAGGAACCCGGTCTCGCCGTCGCGCACGGACTCACGAATGCCCGGCGAGTTCGACGCCACGACCGGCGTGGCGCAGGCCTCGGCCTCCACGTTGGTGAGTCCCCATCCCTCTTTCGGTGACGCGAGCGCGACGGCCCATGCGCGCCGCAGCAGCGAGAGCTTTTCCTCCTCGCTGATGAAGCCAAGAAACCGCACGCGCGCGCCGAGGTCAAGCGACGCGGCGAGCGCCTCGAGTGCCGGCCGGAAATCGCCGGCTCCGGCGATCTCGAGCGTCGCCGACGGATCCGCAAGCCGCGCGAACCCGCGGATCACGAGGTCCACGCCCTTGTACTTCTTGAGACGGCCTACGTACGCGAACGTGGGATGCGCCGCCCGCTCCGATGCCATCGGCGTGTAATGGTCGAACGACACACCGGGATGAATCACCGTTACGTGCTCGCGCGCGATGCCGCGACGCACGAGATCGTCGGCCGTCCCGTCACTGATCGCCTGGAACGGCACCCGGCGATACACCAGCGGCAGCGGACGCTCGCTCAGCCAGACCGCGGTGGCGAGCGGCCAGGCGAGTTCCTGGAACGCGGTCCCGCCAAAGAGGTGCGGTACGCACACCACCGGGCGGGCGTTTCCGCGCCAGAGCGGCGTGTACAACGGCGCCTTGTTGATGTCCTCGAACAGGATGTCGAACGGCCGGTCGCGAAGGTGGCGCGCCCAGTACCGGAAGACCTTCAGCGCGAACGTGTGCCTGGTGCCGACGCGATGCACGTCGATGCCGTCGAGCGTGGCGCGCGGCGGGCAGCCGGGCCAGCCGCCGCAGAGCAGCGTGATTTCGTGGCCGCGCGACGCGAGCCGTTCGAAGATTTCGTGAAGGTGGATTTCCGCGCCGCCCGCCAGCGGATTCTCGCGATCCTGCCAGTTGACGACGAGAACCCTCACTTCAGCCGCCCCATCCGTCGCGCGAGCGCGTCGAGCACGCCGTTCACGAAGCGCGCGCTCTGCTCGCTGCCGAACCGCTCCGCGAGCCGCACCGATTCCTGCAGGACGACACGGGGCGGCGTGACGCCCGCCTGCAGCTCCGCGGCGCCAAGGCGGAGCACGCAACGCTCGATCGCGCCGATGCGCTCGAGCCGCCAGTTCGTGGTGACGTCGGCGAGCTCGGCGTCGAGCGCGGCGCCGTCGGACGCGACGATGCGCAGCAGCGTCGTGGCGAACTCACGCTCGTCCGCCGCGACGGCGAGGTCGTCCCACACAAGGGCGGACACGCGGAGCAGATCCTGGTTCTCGCGCAGGTCCCACGCGTAGAGCGCCTGCAGCGCTCGCGCGCGGCCCCGCGACTCAACCCTCGCCATCGTCCGCGGAGTCGTCGTGGGCGTGATCGAGGCGAGCGAACAGATCCACCATCTCGAGCGCGGCGAGCGCCGCGTCAAACCCCTTATTACCGTGCGCGCCGCCCGCGCGCGCAACGGCCTGTTCGTCCGTGTCGGTCGTGAGCAGCCCGAAGCCGATCGGCACGTTGAACTCGCGCTGCAGTTCGGCAAGACCGCGGGCGGCTTCGCCCGCCACATAATCAAAGTGCGGCGTCTCCCCGCGGATCACCGCGCCGACGGCGACGATGCCGTCGTAGCGGTCGCTCGCGAGCAGCCGCTCGACGACGGAGGGAAGTTCCCACGCGCCCGGAACCCAGACGACGTCAATGTCATCCAACGCGACGTGATGCTTCACGAGGCACTCGAGGGCGCCCTCGAGGAGCTTCGTCGTGACTTCCTCGTTGAAGCGGCTGGCGGCCACGGCAAAGCGGCGGCCCGTTCCACTTCGCTCTCCAGTGAATTCCGCCATCAGAGGGCGCGCAGGTGGCCCAGCTTGCGGCGCTTCGTCTCGAGATACTCGGCGTTCTCCGCCGACTCGGGCGCGATCAGCGGCACACGTTCCTCCACGCGCAGTCCGTATCCCTCGAGCCCGATGAGCTTCTTCGGATTGTTCGTGATGGGCCTGATAGACTTGAGACCGAGGTCGAGCAATATCTGCGCTCCAATTCCGTAGTTGCGCAGGTCGGGCGCAAAGCCGAGCCGTTCGTTGGCTTCGACGGTGTCGGCGCCTTTGTCCTGCAGTTCGTACGCCTTCAGCTTGTTGAGCAGGCCGATCCCGCGCCCTTCCTGGTCGAGATAGACGATCACGCCACGCCCCGCCGACGCGACGAGGCGCATAGCGGTATGCAGCTGCCACCCGCAATCGCAGCGCAGCGAATGGAAGACGTCGCCCGTGAGGCACTTCGAGTGCATACGGACGAGCACGCCCTCACCGTTGGAGATGTCGCCGTAGACCAGCGCGACGTGTTCGTGCGAATCCACGTCGTTGCGGTACCCGATGATCTTGAACTCGCCGGCCTCCGTCGGCAGACGCGACTCGGCCACGCGATGCACGAGCCGTTCGGTCCGCAGCCGATGCGCGACGAGCTGCGCGACGGTGATGAACGTCAGCCCGTGCGCCTGCCTGAAGCGATCGAGGTCGGGACGCTTCGCGGTCGCACCCGAGGCGGTGAGGATCTCGCAGATCACGCCGGCAGGCTGGAGACCAGCGAGCCGCATGAGATCCACTGCGGCCTCGGTATGTCCCACGCGTTGCAGCACACCGCCCTCCCGCGCGCGCAGCGGATGCACGTGCCCGGGACGCCGGAGGTCTCCGGGCTCGGCGGTCGGACTCGCCGCCGCACGGATCGTCGCCGACCGGTCGCTCGCGCTGATGCCGGTGGTCACGCCGAAGCGGGGCGCGGCGTCCACCGTGACCGTGTACGCCGTCCGCAGCGCATCGGTGTTCTCGGCGCCCATCATGGGCAAGTCGAGCTGCGCGACTTTCTCCGCGCTGAGCGCGAGGCAGATCATCCCCTTGGCGTTCATCAGGAAGTTCACCTTTTCCGGCGTGATGAACTCGGCGGCGCCGATGAGGTCGCCCTCGTTCTCGCGGTCTTCATCGTCGGCGACGACGATGAACTTCCCCGCGCGCAAATCTTCTATGGCCTGCTCGATCGTCCCGAATGGCATGGTCGTCACTCCGTGGCCGCCGCGAGATGCGGCGCCACCAGTCGTTGTACGTACTTGCCGATCACGTCGGCCTCGACCTGCACGCGATGGCCCGCGCGGAGGTTGCCCAGCGTGGTGGCCTTGAGCGTGAAATCGATCAGGGAAAGCTGAATCGTGCGCGCGTCCGGAATCGCGTTGACCGTGAGGCTGACACCGTCCACCGCGATCGAACCGTGCAGCACGACGAGTGGCGCGAGTTGGGGGGGAATGGCGAGATCCATTAAAAGTGCATCTGAGATTCGCTCGACGCGGAGAACTTCGGCGACCGCGTCGACGTGTCCCTGCACCATATGCCCGCCGAGCCGGTCGCCCGCGGTGAGGGCGCGCTCGAGGTTCACGCGGCGGCCGGGCTCCCAATCGCCCATCGTCGTGCGGCCGAGCGTCGTGAGCACCGCGGCCACCGTGAACCAGCCGTCGCCGAACTCCAGCACCGTCAGGCACGCGCCGCCGACGGCGATGGACTCGCCGGCGGACAGATCGCGATACGACGTGCGGATGCGGAACTCTCTTCCCGCGTCCGTATTCTGGACGCGGTCTATTGTTCCGACATCGGTGATTAGGCCTGTGAACATTTCAGTGAAAAAGTAAGAACGAGTAATCGGTACTTGGTCATTGGTCGTTGGTTCTTGGCAAGCGCGAATGCTCCGGCACGTATGCCGATTACCAACGACCAACGACCGATTACTCGTCGTTCGCCTTCGTCGCGAATACCGTCATGAGATCCTCGCCGAATTCGCGCCTTGCGATGACCGTGAATCGCGCCATCGCCTCGACCCCCGCAAAGGCTGGAATCGAACCGGTCCCGAGCACTACCGGCGCCTGAAAGATAATCAGGCGGTCCACCGCTTTGGCGGCCAAGAGGGCTCCGGCGAGTATCGAACCGCCTTCGACGAGCAGCGACCGAACCCCGCGCCGGTGCAGGAGTTCCAGCTTGGGGACGATGTCCGGCGCCCGCTCGACCAGCACGCCCTTGGCCTCGAGCGCGCGGGCCGCTCCGGCGTCGGCCTGATCGGTCATGACAAGGGTCGGAACCCGCCGCGCGGTCGTCACGAGACGGGAAGTCAGCGGAAGGCGCGCGGCACGGTCGAACACCACCCTGAGCGGCGCCACGCGAGGCCGCCGGCCATGGCGCACCGTGAGCAGCGGATCGTCGGCGAGCACCGTCCCGATGCCGACGGCGACGGCGTCGCTCTGCGCACGCAGGCGATGCACGTACTTCCTCGCCGCTTCTCCCGTGATCCACCGAGGCGACGCCGCCGACGCGGGCGCGCCGGCGATGGCGCCATCGAGCGAGACCGCGAGTTTCAGCGTGACCCACGGTCGCGTCGCACCGCCCGCCGCGAAGAAGAACGGTGCATTGAGCTCGCGCGCGGCCGCCGCCTCCACACCGAACTCGACCTCGATTCCGGCCGCGCGCAGGCGCTCGGCGCCACCGGCCGACTCGCGCCCGGGATCGCGAACGGCGGCGACCACTCTCTTCACGCCGGCGCGGATCAACGCGTCGACGCATGGCGGAGTATTGCCCTGGTGGTTGCACGGCTCGAGGGTGACGAACACATCGGCGCCGCGGGCGCGATCACCCGCGTCGGCGAGCGCCGCGACTTCCGCGTGCGCCTCTCCGAACTTCGCGTGGAATCCCCTGCCGACCGCGACGCCGTCGCGAACGACGACGGCGCCGACCATCGGGTTCGGCGCCGTCTGCCCCCATCCGCGTTCGGCGAGGGCGAGTGCCCGGCGCATCCACGCGCGGTCTTTCCGCTCGTGCGTGGATGCCGGGTCTTTTGGATCGGTCATTCGCTACTCAAATCCTATTTGCCCCAGCCAAAGCGGAGACCAGCGGTGAAATAGCTGCGTGACTTCGAGTAATCGCTGCTGCCTCCGAAGGTATTCAACCCGCTGGCCGTGCCACCCGTCACCTGTCCGTATTCACCCTCGAGCTTGAAGATGAACAGGTTCACGTACGCGCCGACGAAATAGTTCATGCGCGTCATCGAAAAATTCTGCGCCTCAGATCCAGTCCCCGAGACCCCAGTCACGGTCGTGACGATCGTGGAATTCGCGGTATATTTGTCCTGACCGAGACCGCCGGAGATCCCAAAAATCAGGAAGCTCTTCGCAGCGGTGATTCGCCACGCTGACGTATTTACGGAAAAATTATTCAGTGCGATGGTTCCAGAGGCATTGCCCACCCCTGTCGAGGCACTGATTGAATCGCTGAGCGAAATGCTCGGCAAATCGCGTTGCGTCCAGACAAACGAAACGCCAGGCGTGACGACGGACTCCTCCAGCAATCCGAGGCGGAAGCCATAGCCGAACTTTTCATTGCTGCCGTTGACGGTGAAATTCGTACCGCCCGAACTGCCGCTGCTGCTCAAGTTCGGCAGGTACGTCATCGTCACGATCGCATCCACGCCGCCGACGTGCGTCACGCCAAGCGACAGGCCGCGCCAAAGGCCGATCCCGGCGTCGACCGACGGCACGCCGAAAAGCTGGGACTTGGTCGTGAAATTGGAAGATCGTGCTGCGGTCGTGCTCAGACCAACGCCGCTCCCCTGCGGAAGATCAGCGGAGAAGCCGCTGGCGCGGATGTCGATCGAGAAATGTCCGAGTCCGCCGAGCGTTCCACCCTGGCCGAGCGTCGGATTGCCACCGACCAGCGCTGTGGAGAGTTGCGGCGTCATGAAATTCAGCAAGTCCACCGCCTTCTGGCACGCGTCGGCCGTCTGCGTCGAACACGTCTGCGCCTGCATCGGCGCCGCGATGGCGGCGGCAAGTACTCCAGCCACGATCACACGATACTTCATCAGTTGGTCCCTCCATTGAGGATAACTCGCCCGGAACCCTTCGTGACCACACCCATCGTCCACGCCGGCACGCCCCGAGCCGTCGCATGTTCTCGAACGCGATCCGCTCCCGCCGTGTCGGAGATCACCACCATGCCGACGCCCATGTTGAACGCGCGAAACATCTCGTCGCGCGCCACCTTCCCCGCGTCGGCTAGCACGCGAAAGAGATTCGGCGGCTCCCACGTCGACGTTTCCACGACCGCGTCCAGCGCCGGAGGCAGCGCGCGATTCAGGTTTCCGGGCAGTCCGCCGCCGGTGATGTGCGCCATCGCGTGCACGTCGCCGAGTACCGGGCGCAGCACCCCAAGGTAGGAACGGTGCACCGCCAGCAGCGTGTCCGCCACCGACTCCCGCGACCCGGGAAACGGGTCGTCGTACGCGATGCCCATGCGTTCCACGATCTGTCGCGCGAGCGAGAACCCATTCGTGTGCAGCCCGCTGCTCGCGAGCCCGACGAGCACGTCACCCTCGCGGACGAGGCCCGCGCCGAGCACGCGATCTTCCTCGACGCAGCCGACGATGAAGCCGGCCAGGTCGTAATCCGGCGGCGTGTAGAGCCCCGGCATCTCGGCCGTCTCGCCGCCCATCAGCGCGCATCCGTTCTCGCGACACCCTGCCGCGACGCCGGCGACCACGGCCTCGACCGTCGCCGGTACCAGCGCGCCGAAAGCGACGTAGTCGAGGAAGAACAACGGCTCGGCGCCCTGGACGAGGATGTCGTTCACGCAATGATTCACGAGGTCGTGTCCCACGGTATCGTGGCGGCCGGTCTCGATGGCGACCTTGATCTTCGTGCCGACACCGTCGGCGCTCGAGACGAGCAGCGGCCGCGTCAGGTGCTCGGGCATGCGGAACATGCCGCCGAAGCCGCCGAACACGCCGCGCGTGCCGGGTGTGTAGGTGGACTCGACGAGCTTCGCGATGCGATGTTTCGCGTCGTCGGCCGCGTCGATGTCGACGCCGGCCCCCCGATAGCTGAGCGGTGCGGAGGGTTTGTTGATCTTGCTCATCGCTACAGCGACTTCTCGAACGACACCAGCTCGTGGAACTCCGCGACCCGTCGCTCGATATCGGCGCTGTTGACTTCCAGCAGGCGCGTCACGGAAAATCCTTCGACCACGAACGATCCCATTGCGGAGCCGTGAATCATCGCGCGCCGCAGGCTCGCCTCGCCGAGGTCGTTGGTGCGCGCGAGATAGCCCATGAACCCGCCGGCGAAGGAATCGCCCGCCCCCGTCGGATCGAAGACCGACTCGAGCGGATAGGCAGGCGCGTAGAACACGCTCGAGCTCGTGAACATGAATGCGCCGTGCTCGCCCTTCTTGATCACCACGGTCTTCGGCCCGCGCTCGAGGATCCAGCGCGCGCCCTGCACGAGGTTCGCCTTCTCGGTGAGCTGCCGGACCTCGGCGTCGTTGAGCGTCACGAGATCGACGTGCGCGAGGAGCGCGATGAAATCGTCACGGCGGCTCTCGATCCAGAAGTTCATCGTGTCGCACGCGACGAGCTTCGGCTTCGCGACCTGCTTCAGCACGTCGAGCTGGAGCCGCGGATCGATGTTGCCGAGGAACACGTACTTCGCGCTCTGGAACTGCGCGGGAATCTTCGGACGGAAGTGCGAGAAGACGCCGAGACGCGTCTCGAGCGTCTCGGCCGAGTTGAGATCGTGGCGATAGCGGCCGCGCCAGCGGAACGATTCGCCGTACGCATGCTCGAGGCCGGAGAGATCGACGCCCCTCGTTGCGAGCGCCTCGAGCTTTTCGACTGGAAAGTCGTCGCCGACGACGCCCACCATTTGCACGTGCGTCTGGTGGCTCGCGCTCGCGGAGAAGTAGACGGCGGAGCCGCCGAGGACGTCGTCGGCCTTGCCGAACGGGGTCTCGACGGAATCGAGGGCGACGCTTCCGACCACAAGAACGCTCATTGAACGGCGAGTAGAAAGTTATTGGTCATTGGTCGTTGGTACTTGGCCCAACCCTCACATCCGCCGTCTGCCTTCTGTCTTCTGCCGTCTGTCACTTACATCCTCTCCGGCGCAGAAATCCCGAGCACCGCCAGCGCGTTCGCGATCACGATTCTCGCCGACTTCGCCAGCACCAATCTCGCATGCATGATGTCGTCCGGCTCGCCGAGCACGTGATGCTTGTGGTACCAAGTATGCACCAGCCGCGCGGTCTCCAGCAGGTAGTTCGCGACGCGGTGCGGCTCGAGTGCGTCGGCGGCGCCCTGCACGAGCTTCGGCCAGTCGAGCAGCAGCTTGATCAGCTCTCGCTCCTCGGGCTCGGCCAGGCATTCC
Organism: Gemmatimonadota bacterium; assembly: GCA_003171215.1. Taxonomy (GTDB): domain Bacteria; phylum Gemmatimonadota; class Gemmatimonadetes; order Gemmatimonadales; family Gemmatimonadaceae; genus Fen-1231. The sequence continues at coordinate 64,050 of PMYN01000028.1, forward strand.
CAGCGCACGCCGTCGGCCGTGATCGTCTCCACGTCGACCTCACCCACGCGGAAGATTCCCGAGAGGCGCGCGTGCGCCATCTGGATGTAGTAGACCGGATTTTCCTCCGACTGCGAGCGCGCGAGGTCGACGTCGAACACGAGCTGTGAGTCACCCTTCCGCATCAGGAAGAAGTAGCGCACGGCGTCGCGCCCGACTTCGTCGATCAGGTCGCGCACGGTCACATAACTGCCGGCGCGCTTGGAGATCTTCACCTCCTCGCCGCCCCTCATCACCGTGACCATCTGGTGCAGCACGTACTCGGGATAGCCCACGGGGATCCCGATCTCGAGCGCCTGCAGACCGGCGCGCACGCGCGTCACCGTGCTGTGGTGGTCCGCGCCCTGCACGTCGATCGCCCGATGGAATCCGCGCTGCCACTTGGTGACGTGATACGCGACGTCCGGCAGGAAGTACGTGAAGGTGCCGTCGCTCTTGCGCATCACGCGGTCCTTGTCGTCGCCGTAGTCCGTGGTGCGCAGCCAGAGCGCGCCATCCTGCTCGAAGGTGTGGCCGGCCTTCCCGAGCGCCGCGACGGTCTCGTCCACCTTCCCGTCGGTGTAGAGCGACGACTCGAGGAAATAGACGTCGAAGTTCACGCCGAACGCCTGCAGGTCGAGATCCTGCTCGGCGCGCAGCGCCTTCACGGCGAACGTGCGCACGTCGTCGAGATTGACGCCGCGCGCGTCGGCGGCGTGCTCCGTGCGATAACGCGCGGCGATCTCGCCGATGTACTCGCCGTGATAGCCGCCCTCGGGAATCGCGAGCGGCTCGCCGGCAATCGCGCGCAGGTGCGCCTGCACGCTCAGCGCGAGGTTGTTGATCTGGCCGCCGCCGTCGTTGTAGTAGAACTCGCGCGTGACCGTCCACCCCGCGTGCGTCAGCAGCCGCGAGATCGCGTCGCCGAGGGCGGCCTGGCGGCCGTGTCCCACGTGCAGCGGGCCGGTGGGATTCGCGGAGACGAACTCGACGTTGACGGGCTCGCCCTTCCCCGCGTTCGAGCGACCGAACGATTCGCGCTCGTCGAGGATCTTCGTGAGCGAGCTCGCGAGCGATCCGGAGGCGATGCGGAAGTTGATGAAGCCAGGACCCGCGATCGTGGCCTCTGCGACTCCCGCATCCGCGAGGTTCATCGCGGCGATGAGCTCCTTCGCGATGTCCGCCGGTTTCTTCTTGAGCGGACGCGCGAGCGTCATCGCGAGATTCGTGGCCCAGTCGCCGTGCGCGGGATCGCGCGGGCGCTCGATGACGGGCTCCACGTTCTCCGTCACACCGAGGGCGCGCGCCGCGCGGACGAGCTCGGCGCGGATCACGGCGTCAGCATTTAACAACTCTTCACCTAGCACTCACTTATCGGTGCCCGGGCTCTTCGGAGCGGACGGTGCGGCTGCCGGCTTGTCGCTCTTCGGCTTGTCGCTCTTCGGCCGGTCGCTTTTCGACGCGTCGCCTTTCGACGATTCGCTCTTCGACGCGTCGCTCTTGGAAGTCTCGCCCTTCGCGCTGCTGCCGGACGAGGATCCGCCCTCACCCTTCGAAGCGGAATCGCCGGACGAACTCCCTTCGCCCTTTGCGGATGGCGAGTGCTTGTCGCCGGACGACGCTGCCGCGGCGTTCGCGCGCAGGTCCTTCTTGCCGTCCTTGCCGTAGTCGGTGATGTAGAAACCGGAGCCCTTGAACACGAGCCCGCCGCCGGCGGAGATCCTGCGATCCGCCATCTTGCCGCAGACGGGGCACGGCAGCTCGGAAGAAGCGAGGCTGATCTTCTGCACGAACTTCTCGAAGTCGTGTCCGTCGGGGCAGCGGTACTCGTACGTGGGCATGCCGAAACCTAGGGCTCGCGCAGAGGGCCTACAAGCGGTGGAAGTTGTTTTCCCTCAGGGGGATAACTGCGATGGAAGATGGAAGATGGAAGATGGAAGATGGATGCATCGGTCCTCCATCCTCCATCTTCCATCTTCGATCGTCAGTTCGGCCTGTAGTGTCCCCAAGCCCCCTCGAGCGTGTCGCTGATCTCGCCGACGGTCGCGCGAGCCCGAACCGCGGCAATGATCAGCGGCATCAACTCTCCCTGCGGAGTCCCGACCTTGGGCGCGGCGGACGCGATCGCGGCCAGCG
>PMYN01000028.1:66219-78926 GCA_003171215.1 Gemmatimonadota bacterium
GAACTTGTTGAGCCCCACGATCACCGCTTCGCCGCGCTCGACCGCGAGCTGGTACGCGTACGCACTGCGGCCGATCTCCTCCTGGAAGAACCCGGCCTCGATCGCCTTCGCGCTGCCGCCAAGCTCCTCGACGCGCGCGAGCAGCTCGAGGGCGCGTCGCTCGAGTTCGTTCGTGAGCGCCTCCACGTAGTACGATCCCGCGAGCGGGTCCGCGGTATTCGCGACGCCGCTCTCGTAGGCGACGATCTGCTGCGTTCGGAGCGCGAGCGTCGCCGCCTCGCTCGTCGGGAGCGAGAGCGCCTCATCGTACCCATTCGTGTGCAGCGACTGCGTGCCGCCCAGCGTCGCGGCGAGCGCCTGCACCGCCACGCGCACCACGTTGTTCAGCGGCTGCTGCGCCATGAGCGTCACGCCGCCGGTCTGCGTGTGAAAGCGCAGTTTGCAGCTCGCGTCGTTCGCCTTGAAGCGGTCGCGCATCAGCCGGGCCCACATGCGCCGCGCGGCGCGGAACTTGGCGACTTCCTCGAACAGGTCGTTGTGGCAGGCGAAGAAGAACGAGAGCCGCGGCGCGAACGAGTCCACCGCGAGCTTGGCGTCTATTGCGCGCTGCACGTACGCCAGCCCGTTCGCGAACGTGAACGCGAGCTCCTGCACGGCCGTCGCGCCCGCCTCGCGCATGTGGTAGCCGCTCACCGAGATCGGGTTCCAGTTCGGCACCTCGGCGGCGCAGAACCGGAACGTTTCCGCAATCAATGCCAGCGAGGGCTCCGGCGGATACACGTACGTGCCGCGCGCGATGTACTCCTTGAGGATGTCGTTCTGGATCGTGCCGCTGAGCGCCGATCGCGCGATGCCGCGCTCCTCCGCCACGACCACGTACATCGCGAGCAGCGTCGACGCCGTCGCGTTGATCGTCATCGACGTGGAGACTTTGTCGAGCGGGATGCCGTCGAACAGCATCGCGAGATCCTCCACCGTATCGATCGCGACGCCGACCCGGCCCACTTCGCCCTGGGCGCGCGGCGAATCGGAGTCGATTCCCATCTGCGTGGGGAGGTCGAACGCGACGGAGAGCCCGGTCTGTCCTGCGTCGAGGAGGTGCCGGAACCGTGCATTGGTCTCCTGCGCGGTGCCGAAGCCGGCGTACTGGCGCATCGTCCACAGGCGGCCGCGATACATCGACGGCTGCACGCCGCGCGTGAACGGGAAGACGCCGGGATCGGCGACATCGCGCGGGTAGTTCGATGTGACGTCCCCCGGGCGGTACACGGGCGACACCGGAATGCCGGAAGGAGTTTCCCGCGGTGTTTCTCTTTTGTCAGCCATTGCCGCCGGCCTTCACTAACCCAGCATCTCCCGCGCGATCTCGATGTCGCACTTGCTGCCGACGTAGATCGCGGTACGCTGGTGCAGCGAGGTGGGCTGGACGTCGAGGATGCGCGTGTGGCCGTCGAAGGCGGCGCCGCCCGCCTGCTCGCAGATGAACGAGAGCGGATTGCACTCGTAGAGCAGCCGCAGCTTCCCCCCCGGATTCTTCGAGTTCGGCGGATAGGCGAACACGCCGCCGCCGAGCAGGTTGCGATGGAAGTCGGCGACCATGGAGCCGACGTAGCGGCCGCTCATGGCCTCGCGCTTGCCGTCGAGTCCGCGGTACCGCCGCATGAGCGCACGCACGGGCTCGGTCCAGTGCTGCTCGTACGCGTTGTTCACGGAGAGGTAGTGCCCGTGCTCGGGAATCCGGATTTCCGGATGCGAGAGGAGGAACTCGCCGATCGACGGGTCCAGCGTGAAGCCGTGCGCGCCATGGCCCGTCGTGTAGACGAGCATGGTGCTCGAACCATAGATCACGTATCCGGCCGCGACCTGGCGGTGTCCCGGCTGCAACATGTCCTTCAGGCAGCCGCGCGGACCGTGCGTGATCTTCTTCATCACGGAAAAGATCGTGCCGACGGGAACATTGACGTCGATGTTGGACGACCCGTCGAGCGGATCGAACAAGAGAACGTACTTGCCGTGCTTGAACGTGTCGGGGATCGGAATGATGTCTTCGGATTCCTCCGAGGCCATCGCGCAGAGCCGGCCGCCGTGATCCATCGCCTTCACGATGATCTCGTTCGCGATGATGTCGAGCTTCTGCTGGGTCTCGCCCTGCACGTTCTCGGTGCCCGCGGAGCCGAGGATGTCGGCGAGGCCCGCGCTGCGGACCTTGTTCGCGATCATCTTCGCCGCCACGCCAAGATCGTACAGGATGCCAGAGAGATGGCCGGTGGCCTCCGGGTGGCGGCCTTCCTGCTCGATGATGAAGCGCTCGATCGTGACGACGGAGGTGGCGGTGTGACGAACCATCGGAGAAAAGTGCGCGCGGCGACGGGCGAAGGCAACGGTCGTTGGTCAACGAATTGGCCAACTTCGGCCCGCGGCCGAGACAGTCAATGAGTGCCCGTCCGTCTTGAGCACGATTGTGCCGAGCTGATCCGTCCTCAGCACGCTCGCGCCGCGCTCCCGGAGATCGCGCATCACTGCGGCGCCGGGATGGCCGTAGCCGTTCCCCGCCCCGACGGAGACGAGCGCGAGGCGCGGATTCACGGCTTCGAGAAACGGCGCGCTGCTGCTCGTCGAGCTGCCGTGGTGCCCGACCTTGAGCACGTCGGCGTGCAGCTGCTGCGCCGCGTGCGCCAGCAGCCACGATTCCTCGGGTGCCTCCGCATCGCCCGTGAGGAGGAAGCGCACGTCGCCGAACTGCACGAGTGCGATCGTGCTCGCGAGGTTCGGATCGCGGAGACCCGCCGTCCACGCCGAATCGGGAGCGAGAAAGAGAACGCTTACGCCGTCGATCGAGAGCGAATCGCCCGGGTGCACGCGCGACCACGGCACGCCGAGCGCGCGAGCAACCGTCAGTGACTGGCGATACGACGCGCTACCGCCGGCGAACGCCGCGTCGCGATAGGCGGCGGGGTGAAGCGCGCGAAGGATCGTCGCCGCGCCGCCGACGTGATCCGCGTGCGGGTGCGAGAGCACGAACAGGACGAGGTCTCCGCCGAAGCGCCGCAGGTACGGCACCACCGTCGACCGTCCCGCGTCGCCGCCGTTCCAGGTGCGGCCGGCGTCGACGAGCAGCCAGCGCCCGCGCGGCGTGCGAACCGCGACCGCGTCGCCCTGCCCGACGTCGATCAGGTGCAGTTCGACAAGGCCGCTGCCCGTCGGTGCCGCGACCCACCAGATCGCGACCGTCGCCGCGAGCGCCGACACGACCAGCGCGCGGCCGGCGGCGCGATTCCGGCTCGCGGCGGCCACGACCAGCGCGATCGCCGCCGCGCCGCACGCGAACGTGACGCCGAGGGTCGGCGCGACGCGCAGCGCGCCGAACGGTACACCCGCGCCGACGGTCGCGATGCCGTCGAACGCGTACAGGAGCGGATGCGCCGCCTGCGCGACGAACTGCGCAGCGGCGTGCACCGGTCCGGCCGCGAGCGCCAGAAAGAGCATCGGCTGCAACAATGCGATCACCGGTGAGGCGGCGAGGTTGGTGAGCGGAGCGATGAGACTGAGACGGCCGAACGTCCATACGACGAGCGGCGCCGTGACCACGGTGGCGAGGATGGACACCGCGAGGTCGCGAGCGAGCGCGCGCCGCCACCCGCGCATGTCGGGCGGCAGGTGCCGCCGTGTCCAGATCCCCGCCGCCGTGAGCGCGGCGAATCCGGCGACGCTCAGCTGCCAGCCGATGTCGGTGACCGTGTGCGGATCGAACAGCGGGATGAGCGCGCCGATCGCGAGCACCGCCCACGGCGAGACCGGACGGTCGAGCGAGCGGCTGAGCGTCGCGACGGCGAGCATCGACGCGCTCCGCAGCGCCGGCGGCGGCGCGCCGATGGCCACCACGTAGAGCGCGGTGACTCCGAAGGCGGCCCAGCGCGCCCGTGACCGCGCCAGGCGCATCGCCTCGAATCCGAGCAGCACCGCGCCGGCGATGATCGCGACGTGCAGGCCGGAGATCGAGAGGATGTGAATGAGTCCGGCCGCCGCGAAGCGATCGCGCGTCTCGGGCGCGATGGCGCGCATATCGGCAATCAGCAGCGCGCGCACCAGCGGCGCGTCGGATCCGAAGAGCGTGTCGATGCGCGCTCCCGCGCGCACTCGCCATCGCTCGAGCGGCGACGCCGGGGGCTGGTCCGGCGCCGGCGCGTCGCATGGCGTCGCGGAGCGCACCGCGTGCCAGTTGGCCGATACCCATCCCTTCGAGACGCAGCGCTCGTCGCGGGTGCGCACGTCGCGCGCCACGAGCACGCCGGTCGCGGCGATGAGCGCGCACGCGGCGGGCACGAGGAACCGGCGGCGCGCGAGCGGCGAGCCCGCCGCCACGGCACCGATCGCACACACGGCCAACACGCCGCCGCACGCGAGCAGCGCCGGCACGGCGATCACCGCGGACGCGCCGGCAAGCAGCCCGGCGACGTACGAAAACACGGCCCACGTGATGAGCGGCACGACACACGGATAACGAAGCGCGCGAACGGGAGTGGCACCCGCATCGCGCGCACTTCATCGGATCATTTCACTGGTCGTGACGGCAGGGGTGAGAGGCCAGAAGTGAGATGAATGCGGGATGCGGAATTTCGACCCGATGCAGAGTCCGGAAGTGGAATTCGGGGACCGGGATAAGAAATGAGTGGCGAGACGGATGCGGACCCATGGAACGAGAAAGGGCACGGCTCACTTGCAGGCCGCGCCCTTTCCGCATCCCGCATTCCTCTTCCGCACTCTGCATCGGGTCGAAATTCCGCAGCCCGCATTCACCTCATCTCTCGCCTCTCCATCCGTCTCACCCCCCAGCCGCCATCGGCAACGGCGCCCGCTCCTGCACCGGCGTCCCCATGAACGTCGACCCCGTCGTCCCCGTGAGCTCCACCGTGCAGTACGTCCCGATCATCGACGGATCGCCCGGCACGATCACCGTCTTGAAATCGCGCGAGCGCGCCTGGAGGAGATCCCCGCCCTTCCGCGCCTCCTTCTCGATCAGCACCTCCCGGCGCTCGCCGAGCCGCTTCATGTTCCGTTCCCGCGCGATGCCGCGCACCGTGGCCTTCAAGCGCTCGAAGCGCGCGTCGATCACGTCGTCGGGCACGAGCAGTTCCGCCGGAAAACGCGTCGCCGGCGTGCCGTCGCGCATCGAGAACTTGAACATGTACGCATCGTCGAATCCAATTTCCTGCGCCGCCGTGATGGTCTCGTCGAACTCCTCATCGGTCTCGCCCGGGAAGCCGACGATGATGTCGGTCGTGAGCCCGAGGCCCGGAATCGCGGCGCGCAGCCGGGCGGCGCACGCGAAGTACTCCTCTCGCGTGTAGCGGCGCAGCATGCGCTTGAGCGTGCGGCTCGATCCGCTCTGCATCGGCAGATGCACGTGCTCGCACACCGTTTCCGTCTCGGCCATCGCGGCGATGACGCGATCGCTGAAATCGTTCGGGTGGGGGCTCGTGTACCGCACGCGCCGGATGCCGGGAACCGCTCCGACCGCGCGCAGCAGGTCCGCGAAATCGTGCGTGCCGTCCGTGTACGAGTTCACCGTCTGTCCGAGCAGGACGACCTCGGTCAGCCCCTGCGCCACAACCTCCTGCGTCTCGCGCACGACGTCCGCCAGCTGGCGGCTGCGCTCCGGACCTCGCGTGTACGGCACGATGCAGTACGTGCAGCGGTAGTCGCAGCCGCGCTGCACCGGAATCCACGCCTTCACGCCCTCAAAGCGGCGCGCCTGGAAATCTTCGTAGTGTTCCTCGAGGTCGAAATCGGTGGCCGTGAACCGTTCCCCCCGGCGCGCGCCATCGATCAAGTGCGGCAGCGCGCGATACGCGTCGGGCCCCACCACGAGCGACACGCGCGAGTTGGACTCGAGCAGCTTCGGCCCCAGCCGCTGCGCCATGCAGCCGGTGACTCCGAGGATCGTGTCCTTCTTCATGAACCGGCGCAGCTCGCCGAGGCGCCCGATCACGCGCTGCTCCGCGTTCTCGCGGATGGCGCACGTGTTCACGAGGATGACGTCGGCCCCTTCAGGCCCGTCCACACTCTCGTATCCCTCGGCCGTGAGCTTTCCGAGCATCAGCTCGGAATCGCTCACGTTCATCTGGCAGCCGTAGGTTTCTATGTAGACGGTGGGCACAGTATCGGACGGCAGATGGCGGACGGCGGACGGCGGACGGCGGATGGCGGACGGCAGAAAGAACACACGACCAATTACCAATGACCAAGAACAGTTAACTCGCTTGCGACCTCCCCCCTCACGAAGAACCGGTCGACCAATCAGTTCACCCGCGCGACCAGCCTTCCATCCGCACCGGCTGAGAGTGCCGCATTGAACCTCGATCGCCGGGCGATCGCCCCATCCGCCAGCGCGACCGTAAGATAATCCTCGGTGAGTCCCTCGCGTTTCGCGCCGTCTCCGACGACGACCACATCAGCGGTACCCCCCGGCCGCGTCGCCCGATGCGCCGCGGCCTTCTCGTCCGCCAGCGCGCGCAACTCTCCGGCCCGAGCGCGCGACACCGCCGCGGGAACCGCGGCCGCCATCCGGAGCGCCGCTGTCCCGGGCCGGGCCGAGTACGGGAATACATGCAGATAGGTGAACGGCAGCTCGCGAACCACGCGCACCGTTTCCGCGTGGTCCGCCTCCGTCTCACCCGGGAATCCCGTGATCACATCCGCGCCGAGCGCAAATACGGCGCGCCGCGACGCGATCCGCGCGGCCGCCGTCGAATACGACGACGCGGAATACCAGTGCCGCCCCATCCGCTTCAACATGCGATCGCTCCCCGACTGGAGCGGCGCGTGCAGATGCGGCGCGACGCGCAGGGGATCGCCAACGAGCAGCTCTTCCAGCCGCGCATCGACTTCGCTCGACTCGACCGACGTCAACCGAAAGCGCACGCGCGGAACTTCAACGACGAGCCGCTCCAACAGTTCACCGAGCGACGAACCGCTGTCGGCGCCGTAGGATCCCACATGAATTCCCGTGATCACGATCTCCGGATGCTCGGCGGCGAGTGCGTCCGCCTCGCGCACCAGCTCGTCCGCCGGACGGGAGCGATTGGCGCCGCGAGCGAGCGTCGTCGAGCAGAAGGTGCAGTGCTCGTCGCATCCGTCCTGTATGCGGAGCAGCGCACGCGAACCGGTCTGCGTCCCCGCCCGTGCCGAAGCAAACACCGGGTCGATCCCCAGCGCCATCGCGAGCGCCGAGAGATCCGCGCCCCCGATCACGTCGCTCACGCCGGGCAGCGCGGCGATCGTCCCGTCGTCGCGCGCCGAGGCGCAGCCGATCACGACGGACCGGATGCCCGCATTGTCCTTCGCCGCGCGGCGAACCGCCTGGCGAAGATCCGCCTCGGCGGCCGACGTCACCGCGCATGAGTTGAACAGCGCAACATCCGCCTCGTCGGGCGTATCGACGATCACGCCGCCCGCCGCCTCGATCATCGCGCGCGCCGCTTCCGTGTCGTACTGGTTCGCGCGGCAGCCGAACGTGCGCAGGTACGCCCTCATGTCCTGTTCGCCGCCGCCGGCGCGGCGAACTCGCCGGTGCGGCTCGGCGCGCGAGGTGGCTCTGCCGGCGCGAGCGGCAGCTGCACGTAGAANNCGGCAGAAGGTGAGGCCGAGCCCCGAACTGCGCACGCGGGGCGCATTCGCGGCGCGAACGCGCTCGAACTTCCGAAAGATGATTTCCTGGTACTCGCTGGGGATTCCCGGGCCGTCGTCCGCGACGGTGAACAGGATTCCATTGGCGTCGGCGCGCGCCGCGAGCGCGAGATGCACTGGCCCGGCCGTGTGCGTCAGCGCGTTCTGCACCAGGTTTGAGAGCACGCGCTTGAGCAGCACCTTGTCGGCCCNNTTGAAGCGAAGCCCCCAGTCGAACACGATTTCGGCGAGCAGCGCCGCCGGCGCGATCGGCTCCGGCTGCAGCGTGATCCTCTGCTCCTCGATGCGCGCGACCTCGAGCAGGTCCTCGATGAGCGCGAGGAGGTCCTCGGCCTTCCCTTCCGCATCGGAGAGCGCGCGGGCCTGCGGCGGCGTCAGCGCGCCGAAATCGCCGTCGCGCGCCATCTCGAGCGTCGCGAGCACGGACGTGAGCGGCGTCTTGAGATCGTGCACGATCATCTTCATGAGATCGTCGCGCACTTTCTGCAGCTCGCGGAGCCGCTTGAGGCCCTCCTCGAGCGCGTCGGTGGCGCCCTTGAGCTTGAGCAGCGCCCGCACACGCGCATTGAGGACGAGACGATGATGCGGCTTGGTGAGGAAATCGTCGCCGCCGGCCTCGATCGCCTTCACGCGGTCGCTCGTGTCGCCAAGCGCGGTCACGAAGATGACCGGAATCCGCGCCGTGCGCGCGTCGCGCTTCAGGCGTCGGCAGACCTCGAAACCCGCGTCGCGATCGGCCACGCCAAGGTCGCCGGCGGGCATCGAGACGTCGAGGATCACGAGATCAGGACGCCGCTCGAGACACGACGCGAGCGCCGACGGCGCATCGCGAGCCACCACCGTGTGGAATCCGAGCGTCTCGAGCTGGTCGACGAGAAGCTCGACGTTCGCGTCCACATCGTCCGCGACGAGGATCAGCGGCAGAGACCCGGCAACTGCGGCCATAGGCGGCGCCGCTCCTCCCAAGAAGGAACCTCGTGCTCAGTACGGCTTGATGGCAATTCCGAGACTGAAGATCCAGCCGGTCTCGGAGAGGCCGACGTTCGCGCTCCGCAGCGCGTGCGCGATGGTCAGGTCGAGCGCCGTGCGTCCCGACGCCAGCGGAATGCCGACACCACCGGTGAACTCCTTCTCGCTCACCTGCTGTGCGCCGACGCCGAACGGAAGCTGCCGGGCGCGATATCCGAGGCGGACGGCCATCGGGATGGCGCCGATCCTCGGGCCGCCGGTCTCGAGGCCGGCCGAGAATTCGGTCGCGTCGAACACGCTCAGCCCCGCACTGCCGAGCCCGCGCATCGCGCTCCATTTCTCGGTCCCATAGCGAACGGACAGGATCGTTCCCGTGATCCCGTCGAACGCTCCGGAAACGCTGAGGCGGTTGGGAACGTTCGCCTCGCCGACCGTCGTGGAGTCTCCCTCGTGCACGTGCATGGAGAACCCGTAACGCCCGGAGACGCCGAGATTGACATGGTCGATCGGCGTCGCGATAAGCCCGAAGGAAACCGCGGAGCCGCTGAAGTTGTACGTGCTCGTCTGGGCGAACGCGCCAAACGACGTCGAATCCGACGGAAACGCGCGGCCGAACACGATGTGATTCTGCCCGGGGAACACGTGTATCGCGGCGCCCACCGTCAGCCTGCTGGAGAACGTCCAGCTCATCGCGGCGCGGATGTCGGAGATTCCGCCGGAACTCACCGCCGTGACCGTGGACGGCACTCTCAGGGTGCCCACCACCTGCGTGTCCTGGTACGTGTTCGTCCAGGTGCGGTCCAGGAAGCTCGCATACGAAAGGCTGAATCGGGCCTTTCCGACCTTCCCGCTGATGACGAAGAGCGGAAAACGCGCCGTGATCGTGCTGACGTTCAGGCCGGTGCCGGTGACCCACCGGAACTCCGGGTCATACTGCAGGTACACCGTCGCGCGCGTACCCACGAGCAGCGCGGCGGGATTGATCGGCGAGTTGGCATCGAAGTCGGCGAGCGATCCGCCGGTGCCGAGCGCGCGCGTGCTCGTCTCGCCGCCCGGATAGCCGAATCCCTGAAGGCTGAGCGCACCCTGTGCGGACAGCGCGGGCGCGGCGACACAGAGCGCCGAGACGACGGCGAAACGCGAGAGGAATCGCATCAGGGAACCCCGAAAGTAATGCTCGGTACGTAGGAGATTCTCATCGTCGGACGCAGCGCTGGCGCGCTCGAGCTGTTGAAAAAGCTCGCCTCGAACGGCAGCACGTTCTCCGGCGACGCGCGCAACACGATCGCCCGCGGCGGAGGATACAGCAGTGCGTCCTGCGTCCTCCACGCGCGGAGGAGCAGGAACATGTCAAGGGTCTTCTGCCCGGAGTCGCGCGGCGAGATCAGCAGCGAGTCGGTCACGTCCAGCCCGGGGGCGGAGATGATGTTCGCGGCCCGGCGCAGGTCGGTGACCTGCGGGCCGGCGAGCACCACCTCGGCTTGGATCGTCATCGTATCGCGCAGGTCGCCGTACGGAATCGGCCGCTGGGTGAGGATCAGCGTCGCCCGCACGATCGTCGAGGAATCAACGATGTGCGAAGGAATGTTGAATCGCAGGTACGCGCGCCGGCCCGGATTTCCGCCCACGTTCATGGTGTTCGTGAACTGCGGGAGCGCGTTCTTCGCGACGATCGAGTAGTTGGTCAGGCCCGAGCGAAGGCCCTCCTCGAACGAGCCGGCGGGGTAATTGGAGAGCGGACTCACGCTGATCATCGCCACCGTGGTGTCCGGTGATCCCCTGTAGATGAGCGTCGCGCCCGCCGTAGCGACCGTCGAGCCGACGCGGATCCAGGCCGGTCCGTCGCCGTCGACGCGCAGGCCGATGCGCATGCGTCCGCGGTTGTTGATCTTCGCGAGGACCGCGGAGTCCGAGACCGGAACGTTCAGCGTCTCAGGGAGAAATGCCCTCGCCACCGTGATCCCGCCAATGCGCCGATTCGGCGAGAACCTGGCGTTCACGGGCGCCGACAGCGAGTCGGTCTCGACCGTGTCGTCCACGTCGTACAGCTCGAACCGGATCTGGTTCGGGATCCTCGCGCGCGCCGTGTCGAGGATGATGCGCAGGAATGCGGAGTCCACCTGCGTGATCGCGCGCGCCGTGTCGTTCGTCGGCGTGATCGACGTCGTGATCGTGTCGAAGCGGATGACGGCGCGAACTTCGAGCGTGTCTCCGCGCGTCGCGAGCAGCAGCTCCTGCTCGGCGCCGAGCTCCGGATATCCGACGAACGTGCTGTCGAACAAGAGCACCGGCGTGATCACCGTGTCGAGCACGGTGAGCGACTGCGACGGACACAGTTTCGGACAGCCGGCTCCGCCGTCGAGCGACTCGGCACAGGCACCGGCTCCCGCAGCCAGCATCACCGCGAGGACGGGGAAAAGGCGACGATTCATGTATGATGCAGGGACTGAGGCGTGAACGGATGCGGCAGCAGGTCGGCGAGCGACCAGCGCGCCTCCGCGCCCGATGTGGTATAGCTCGTGACCCGCAGGTTCGGCGCGAACTCCACCAGCGCCTGGCGGCACATGCCGCACGGCGAAGTGGGTTCGTCGGCGTCGGTCATGATCGCCAGGTGCGTGAAGTTCCGGTGTCCGGCCACGACGGCCGCGGCGAGCGCACCGCGCTCGGCGCAGCTGCCAGAGGGGAACGACGAGTTCTCGACGTTGCAGCCGACGATCACGGTGCCGTCATCCGCGAGAAGCGCGGCGCCGACGCGAAAGTCGGAATACGGAGCGTACGCGCGAGCCATCGCACCCGCGGCGGCCTCGCGCAGCCCGGGCGCCGCATGCGACGGAGCGTTCCCCATCACCGCGTCACCATCAGCGGCAGGAAGGACTTGCCGGCGCCGCGGAACCCGAGTCCCATCCATTCGGCGACGGTCGCGCCGAGATCGGAAAAGGACGCGCGACGCCCGATCGGGCCCGGCCGCACGCGCGGTCCGAGCACGAGCAGCGGAACGTTTTCGCGTGCATGATCGGTCGACGGCGTAGTCGGATCGTTGCCGTGGTCAGCGGTAATGAAGAGCAGATCGTCCTCGTGAAGGGCGGCGGTAATGGCCGGAAGGGCGTCATCGAACTCCCGTAACGCCTTATAGAACCCCGGAACGTCGTTCCGGTGCCCGTACAACTGGTCGAAATCTACAAGGTTGCCGAACAGGAACCCACTTCCGGACCGTATCCAGTCGAGAATTCGCCCGATTCCCTCCGCGTTCCCGGTCGTGTGGCCGCCTTCGATTCCCCGGCGGGCGAAGAGGTCATCCACCTTCCCGACCCCGGTGCGGGCGATCCCGGCCGCGGCGAGCGCGTCGATCAGCGTCTCTCCCGGCGGCGCGATGGAGAAATCACGACGGTTCGTCGTGCGTTTCCACGCGCCTGGAACGCCCGTGAACGGACGCGCGATGACGCGCGACACGTCGTGCGGGGCCACGAGCATCGCGCGAGCCGTCTCGCAGGCCGCATAGAGCTCCGCGAGCGGAACGACGCTCTCGTGAGCCGCCACCTGAAAGACCGAGTCCGCGGACGTGTACACGATCCACGCGCCGGTACGTGTATGCTCTTCCGCCCACCGGTCGAGCATCGCCGTGCCGCTGCCAACCTCGTTGCAGATCACCTCGCGGCCGGACCGCGCCGCGAATTCGTCGAGGAGCGACTGCGGGAATCCGTTGGGATACGTGGGGAACGGCACCGCGAGCTCCAATCCCGCGATCTCCCAGTGACCCGTGGTGCTGTCCTTGCCCGCAGAGGCCGGCTCCATGAGGCCGAACGCCCCGGTGGGCTGCGGTGCGAACGGCATTCCTTCGAGCGATGCGACTCCGCCGAGGCCGAGCCGCTGCATGTTCGGCAGCGAGAGCCCTCCCACCGCCCGCGCCACATTGCCGAGGGTGTTGCTGCCGACGTCGCCATACGCGGCCGCGTCCCACGCCGCACCGATGCCGACGCCGTCGAGCACCACGATCGCCGCGCGGCGCGACGTCATGAGGCGATGCGCGCGATTCGCACGATGCGCTGGCGAAG
>PMYN01000051.1:0-23437 GCA_003171215.1 Gemmatimonadota bacterium
GGCCGCCCTGGGCGAATACCATCTCGCACGCCGAGAGCACCGCATCGCCCGCCGAGTGCACCGCCTCGCCCGCCGTGAGCACGGCGCAGTCGTCACTTCCTCGCGAGCACCCGCGCGAGACTCGGCCACAGATTATGCGCGGCGATCCGGGCCCCCTCCGGTGTCGGATGTATTCCGTCCCGCTGATTCAGCCGCGCAATCCCCGCGACGCCATTCAGGAAGAACGGGGCGAGCGCGACTCTTTCCTCCGCCGCAACTTTGCCGAATACCGCGTGAAACGCCCGCGTGTAATCCGGCCCGAGATTCGTGGGCGCCTCCATCTGCACGAGCAGGATTCCAGCGGACGCATTCATCGCGCGAATGCGTCGGATGATCTGCCGCAGATTCGCCGCCGTGGAATCCGGATTGAGCCCGCGCAATCCATCATTCGCGCCCGTCTCGATCACCACGACATCCGGCTTCTCCCTGAGCAGCCAATCCACCCGTCGAAGCGCGCCCGCCGAGGTCTCGCCCGAAAGACCGGCGTTCACCACGAATGCCTTCACCCCCACCGAATCCGCCACCCGCTGGATCACTGCCGGATATGCGTCCGTGGCAGGATCGTCGAGCCCGAATCCTGCCGTGAGACTCGTTCCCAGAAACAGGACGCGCGGCGCTCCCGTAGTGCCGGCGACGGCGGACGTTGCCCCGCCCGCCGCCACCGTGGTTGATTCCACTGGTGCGGGCCGTGCCTTGGCCTTGGTATCGGCTCCGCCACACGCCCCCAGCAACAGCAGGGCAATCCGCCACTTCGCTCTCATAGACTGCATGCTCTCGGCAAGAGATCTCACAAAAGAATACCAGAGCGGCGCCTCGCGCCTGGCCGTGCTCAAGCACGTGTCCTTCGACATCCCGCAAGGCTCCTTCGTGTCCATCGTCGGTCCGTCCGGCAGCGGTAAGACGACGCTGCTCGGACTGCTTGCCGGGCTCGACAC
This sequence comes from Gemmatimonadota bacterium, assembly GCA_003171215.1. Lineage (GTDB taxonomy): Bacteria > Gemmatimonadota > Gemmatimonadetes > Gemmatimonadales > Gemmatimonadaceae > Fen-1231. The sequence goes on from PMYN01000051.1 coordinate 975, forward strand.
CCCGAGCGGCGGCAGCGTCACGCTCGACGGCACCGACCTCACCCGCCTGACCGAAGATGAACGCGCCCTGCTGCGCGGTGAGAAGGTCGGCTTCATCTTCCAGACCTTCCAATTAATACCGACCCTCACGGCAATAGAGAACGTGCAGGTCCCGTTGGAACTGCGCGGAGACGACGGCGCCGCGGCCCGCGCGACGAGCCTGCTCGAACGCGTCGGGCTCGCGGACCGCATGGGCCACTTCCCCACGCAGCTGTCGGGCGGCGAGCAGCAGCGCGTGGCGATCGCACGTGCTTTCTCCAACGCGCCGCGCATCCTGTTCGCCGATGAACCCACAGGCAATCTCGACGGCGAGACCGGCGCGCGCATCGTCGAGCTCCTCGAGGAACTCAATCGCGAGTCCGGCTCGACGATCATCCTCGTCACGCACGACATCACGCTCGCCCAGCACGCGAGCCGGATGATCCGCCTCAAGGACGGCGTCGTGGTGGAAGACACCGCCCGGCCGGTGCCGTGAACCAACCCGCGAGCGGTCCGGCGAGTCGCTGGTCCAGGATCCCCAGCCTCGCATGGCGCGAGAGCCGCACCGCGCGCCGCCGGCTGCTGCTGTACATGTCGTCGATCTCGCTGGGCGTGGCGGCGCTCGTCGCGATCGACAGCTTTGCGAGCAACGTGCAGCAGTCGATCCGCAAGCAGGCGCGCGACCTCCTCGGCGGCGACGTCTCGTTCTCGAACAACGCGAAGCTGTCGCCTCCGCTCGAGCGCGTCCTCGATTCGCTGAACACCCACGGCACGCCGGTGGCGACCGTCGTCTCGTTCATCTCGATGGCGAGCGACACGCGATCGGGCGGCACCAGGCTCGCGCAGGTCAAGGCGGTGACGCGGGAATATCCGTTCTACGGCAAGATCGTCACGTCGCCCGAGGGCCAGTGGGAGAGGATGCAGCAAGGCCCGTATGCCATCGTCGACCCCGCCCTGCTGATCGCGCTCGATGCGCGGGTCGGCGATTCGCTCGCGATCGGATACGTGAAGTTCGAGATCATCGGCGCCGTCAAGAGCATGGCCGGCCAGTCCGATGCATCGCTCGTGATGGCGCCGCGCGTGTTCCTGCCCGAGCGCTACGCCTCGGAGACCCAGCTCCTCGGGTTCGGCAGCCGCGCGTCGTACGAGTGGCTCGTGAAGCTGCCGCCGACGGTCGGCAGCACGGCATGGGTCAAGCCGCTGCGGGCGAGGTTCCAGAACGAGCATGTGCGCGTGGTCACGGTGGTGCAGCGCGAAACGAACATCTCGGAGTCCGTCCAGCAGCTCGCGGATTTTCTCGGGATCGTCGGGCTCATCGCGCTACTGCTCGGCGGCATCGGTGTCGCAAGCGGAGTGAACGCGTTCGTCACGCGCAAGATCGACACCGTCGCGGTGCTGCGCTGCCTCGGCGCGACGAGCGGACAGGTGCTCGCGATCTACGTCGCGCAGGCGGCCATGATGGGATTCGCCGGCGCGGCCGTCGGCGCGGCCCTCGGAGTGGCCATCCAGTACACGCTGCCGGTAGCCATCAAGGATTTCCTGCCCGTGGACGTCAGCGTGTCGCTCGACTGGCGCGCGATCGGCATGGGACTGGGTATCGGTGTATGGGTGGCCCTCGTGTTCGCCCTGCGGCCGCTGCTCGCGCTGCGGCGCGTGTCGCCGCTGCAGGCGCTGCGGCGCGACACGGCAGCGCTCGACGCCGAGCGCAACAAGGACGTGCCGACGCACCTCGTGAACATCGCGCTCGTGGGCAGCGTGCTGCTGCTCGCATTCGAGCGCGCGGGAAGCCTGCGGCGCGGCGCGATGTTTGCCGCAGGCATAGGCGGGAGCATGCTCGTGCTCTGGCTCAGCGCCAGCGGCCTCTCGTATCTCGCCCGCCGCGTCGTCACCGCGCGCTGGCCGTACGTGGTGCGTCAGGGGGTGGCGAACCTGTACCGGCCCGCGAACCAGACGCGCTCGGTCGTTCTCGCGCTCGGGTTCGGCGCGTTCCTCGTGAGCACGCTGTTCCTCGTGCAGGCGAACCTGCTGAAGCAGTTCGAGGTGACCGCGGCGCAGTCGAAGGCGAACCTGATCTTCTTCGACATCCAGGAAGACCAGCGGCAGGGACTCGACTCCATCCTCCGTTCCGAGGGCCAGCATGCGCTCGGGTACACACCCATCGTGACGATGAAGGTCGCGGCGATCAACGGCCTCACGCCGGCGCGGTGGGCCGCGTCGCAGGGAATATCGGCGAACAACTGGGCGCTGCGGCGCGAATTCCGCTCGACGTTCCGCGACACCATGGTCGCGACCGAGAAGCTCGTCGAGGGGAAATGGTTCGGCGGCGCGCACCTTCCCGATTCGCTCTCGGAACTTTCGCTCGAGCAGAATCCCGCGCAGGAATTGCACGTGAAAATCGGGGACATCATCACGTGGGACGTGCAGGGCGTGCGCGTGTCGACACAGCTCACCAGCCTGCGCGACGTGAACTGGGGCCGGTTCGAGCCGAACTTCTTCGCGGTGCTCGAGCCGAAAGCGCTGAAGGACGCGCCGAAGAGTTACGCGACGGTCGCGGCGGTGGAATCGGACTCGACGATCGCCCATCTCCAGCGGTCGAGCGTCACGCGATTCCCGAACATCTCGAGCATGGATCTCTCGCTCGTGCGCCGCACGATCGGGGACATCGTCAAGAAGGTTTCGGTCGCGGTGCGCTTCCTCGCGCTGTTCAGTCTCGCGATGGGAATCCCGGTGCTGTTCAGCGCCGTCGCCGCCACGCGTCGCGACCGCCTGCGCGAGGGTGTGCTGCTCAAGACGCTCGGCGCCACGAGCCGCCAGATCGCGCGGATCCTGCTCTCCGAGTACGCGCTCCTCGGCGCGCTCGGCGCGCTGACGGGAATGGTGCTCTCGTTTGCCGGCGCCTGGGGACTGGTGCACTTCGTCTTCGGCGGCACCTTCGCGCCCGCGCTGCTGCCGGCGGCGATGATCGCGCTGGCGATGATGGCGCTGGCGATCACGATCGGGTTGCTCACCGGGCGCGATGTTTTCCGAGAAACTCCGATGGCGGCGTTGCGAGAGTCATAGCTGCAACTGCAACAGCGTTAACACGGATTACACGGAAACAGAGAGGCGACAACTCGCGGATACCGCAACAGCAAGACTTGGGGGAACTGCAGCCACGGTGCGCACCGAAGGTGCAGTTCCGCCAGATGCCGATCCGGTCATATTCCGGCCGTTTGTCCGTGTGTTCCGTGTTAACGCTGTAGCAGTCGCTTCTACTGAATCCTCACGATCGCAATCCGAACGGTGCTCGGCGGATCGCCGCCGTTGACCGACCGGAGCTCGATCAACTGCTTTGCGCTCTGCAATCCCGAGAGATCGAAGATCGCAAATGTCCCGCCCTCGAGCGTCGTCAGGTTGACGCTGAAGTTCCCGAACGGGAAGGTGTGCGCGTTGAAAGGACTGCTCGACGGATAGAGCTGCGAGGTGTTGTTCGGATTCGAGCATGGGCCGAGGTCCGTGCACATCCCCAGCCAGACGTCGTGCAGATTCCACGAGAGGAACCGCAGGTGCGGGTTCGCGGGCGTGAAGCCGGGGAGATCGTCCGTGAACATCGCGAGTGACCATTCGCCGAGCGACTGCTCCCAGCTCTGTCCCGTGCGCTGCTCGAGATTCGCGACGCCCGTGACGCTGCTCAGCGTCCAGTCCTTCAGGAACTGGCCCTCGCTCGACGAGAACAGGTCGTTCGCCCATCGCTCGACCGACCAAGCGGACGCGTAGAACGTGAAGTCCTGGGCGTAGGTGCGGCCGAGCATCGAGACGAGTTCCGGCGAGCCAAGATACGAGTACAGCGCGTCGAAGTGGCGCAGCATGAGCAGGGGACGGTTCGCGCACGGCGGTGCCGCCGTGCCAAACCTGATGTCGCAGCCGATGCTCGCGGCGTATCCCGTGTTCTGCTTCGCCTGCGTGCCGTAGATCGTGCGCGCATACAGCTCCTCGGCGTTCCGCGCCATGCCCTCCTCCCACGAGAGATCCTCGAGCGCGAGGTTGTGCGAGATGCGTTCGGCGAAGGCGGTGATGTGCTTCACTTCGTGGATGATCGTCGGCCTCATCTGCCGGAGCCACGAATCGCGCGTGCCGGTGTCGAAATACCCGAGCGCGGTGCTCGTGGGCACGGTGGCGTAGAAGTACTCGCCGAGGTTGCTCGACGGCGCCGCGGTGACCGGCGCAAAGTCGCAGCTCACCACGAAACCGAGGATGCTGCCCTCCGCGGTGTCGTTCACTCGCGGAGAGAAGACCATGACGATCTTGCCGAGATTGCCGAGCTGCGCGTCCATCACGAACGGATTGCCGAAGTTCGCGAGCTCGATCGGGTACATCACGTTGTCGAACTCCTGCCCGAGCTGCTGGTAGTAGTTGTCCATCTGGCCCGCGAGCGTGGGCCCGCCGGCGAACACCGTACTCGTGTCCTCGACGACGATCGCGTGCTGGCCCACGTAGACCGTGCGCACACCGATCGCGGTGTTCGTCACACAGAAGTTGCCGGCGTCGAGGTTGGGCACCTTCACGGTCGTGATGTTCCCGACGGTCACGACCTGCGAGCTGATCGCCGACGGCGGCCGGGTGCGCGACGCGGCGAGGTGCGCGCGAACCGCTCCGGCATGCACGCGAAGGAACTCCATGTTCTGCTCGAGCAACTGCGCGTGTCGCCGGTCGGCATCGCGCGCGCGCTGCATTCGCCGGGCGAGCTCGAATTCGGTGCCGCCGAAGCTGGGCAACCGGCCGGTCCACACATCCTGGTTGCGAGGTGGTGCCGGCGCGGGCGGCGCGGCGGACGCCGATGCCGGCGCGGTGCCTGCGGCTGCCGCAGGCACCGCGCCGCGCACCGTGAGCGAGACCGCTCCGTTCGACGTGGGCGTGACGATGGAGCGGTACGCGTTGTATACGCTCACCGCGTACCGCCCGCCGGTGAGGGCGAGTTCGTTGCAGCGCACCTGCGTGGGATCGGTGACGATCACCGACTGTCCCACGGCGAGCGTGCGCGGATTGGCGGCCTGAAGCGTGCTCCCGCCCCCGCCGATCGATCCGTTCGCCGTCACCTGGATGAACACCGGATGCGACGGCGCGCAGGAGAACGACGTGGGAAGCGTGAGGGAGAGTGCATTCACCGTCGACGCGTTCACCGTGACGGGCACTCCGTCCACCACCACCACGTTCCCCGCCGGCGTGGGCGCGAAATTGTTCCCGACCACCGTGATGGTCGCGCCCGGCCGAAGCGGCTCGGGGCTCACCGAGACGATCAGCGGCGCATTCGGACTCGGCGTGAGCGTGACGTTGATCGTGGCCTGCGCCGACTGCGCGTCGATGGTGGCCGTGATCGCGGCGGATCCGACGGCGACGCCAGTGACGAGTCCCGTGGAGTTCACCGCCGCGATGAGCGGCGCCGACGATTGCCAGACGATGGAAGGATTCGGGATCAGCTTCGCGCTCGAGTCGAGGACGGTCGCGAGGAGCTGCGTCGAGCCGCCGGGGATCGCGATCGTGGCCGTGTCGCGCGAGAACGTGATCGAACCGGCGCTCGGATTCTTCACGACGAGCTGCGCGTCGCCCGTCGCGGTGCCGGCCGTGGCGCGCACCGTGCCGAGGCCGGCCTGAAGGCCCGTGACAACACCCGTCGTGGTCACGCTCACGACGGCCGGCGTGAGCGACGACCAGACGGGCATGCGACCGGTGAGCGTGTCGCCCTGCGCATCGAGGAGGATCGCGGTCGCCTGCGTCTCTCCGCCGACGAGCAGCTGCGGTGCCGAGATGCTCACGCTCACCTTGTTCACGGCGGTATTGTCGCCGGGCCCGTCCGTCCCGCGATAGCACGCGGCGGCGAGGAGGGCCGCCAGCGCAGCGCACGCCCCTCTTCTCAAGCGCTCCGTCGAATCGCCTCGAGGCGAGAGGTCCTGCGAGCGCCGGTCAGCTCGAAGAACCAAGCCACTCATCGGCGGCGAGATTGAACCTCGGGATCGTGGCATCGAATCGCGTGGAATCGGCGCGCACGAAACGGTATTCGCCCTCCATGAATCCGCTCGCAGATTTCAGGACGCAAAAACTCTGGTACTGGTGAAGGCCGCCGGGAATGAGCAGTGGCTGCTCGCCCACGACGCCGTCGCCCGCGACCTCGGTGTCCTCACCGATGGAATCGTGAATTCGCCAGCGTCGCGAGAGGAGCTGCGCCGATTGCGTGCCGACGTTCTCGATGCGCACGTAGTACGCAAACACGAATTGCTGCTGCTCCGGGATGGACTGTTCCGGGAGGTATACCGGGCGGACCGTGACCCGGATGCCGTCGGTGATCTTGTAGAACAATGGGGCGGTGGCCGACATCTCGTGTGAGTTGCCTGTCCGTTAGAGCGTCACAGGATTGTACCCTTTGCAAGATACCGGGTCCACGAAGTTCCTCAACCAGGAAGAAATTCAGGGCGGCGAGGCGTGACGAGGAGGACGGGGTTCATCGCCCCTCCCCGCCGCCGGGGTTGACGCGGAGGCTCCCCGGGAGTGCGTCCAGAAGGGGCTTGAGGTCGTTGGCGTGCTCGAGCGTCGTGATGAACGTCAGCCCCGGCAACGACACCACGAGGAGCCGCGACACGCCGAAGAGCACGACGGTGCCCGACTCGGTGTGCACGACGTTGCTCTCCGCATCGACGAATTGGACCGCGCCAAGCGCGCCGTTGCCGTCGTCGTCGAGGTCGCGTGCCCGGCGAAGGCTCGCCCACGTGCCCACGTCGTCCCACCCGAAGTCGGCGAGGAGCACGAGGAAGCGCGCGATGCGCTCGAGCAGTCCGCGCTCGATGCTCACCGAGCGGATCATCCCCGCGAACGCGGGCAGGTTGCCCGACGCCAGGGCGCCGAGGCCGGGCGCGATCTCGGGCGTGTACCGCTCGAGTTTTTCGAGCATCGTCTTTGCGGAGCCCACGATGATTCCGGAGTGCCAGAGCGCGCCTTCGCCAGCGAGATCCTCGGCGTCGGCCACGGCCGGCTTCTCGACGAACCCCGCGACCTGGTACGCGCCGCCCGACGAGAGCGACACGTCGTCATCGAGTGCATCGCCGACGCGGATGTACCCGAACGACGGCTCGGCGCGCGTGGGACGGACACCGAGCGCGACGAGTGCGCCCTCACGATTCGCAACCGCCGCGGCGCGTCCGAGCGACTCGCGGAACGCTCCGGGAAACGCGATGGCGAGATCGGTGTGCATCGCGCAGAGGGGCGTCTCCCGCCCCGCGCGGCGCGCGACCTCCTGCGCTCCCCATGCCAGCGCCGCCGCCGTGCCGAGCGGGCGCGGTTCGATGAGGATGTTTTCCTCGGGAAGGTCGCGTACGGCTTTCCGAATCGCGGGCGCGATATCGCGACTCGTCACGACGATCACGCGCTCCGGCGGAATGAGCGGCTGCAGGCGGCCGACGGTGTCCTCGAGCAGCGAGTTTCCCGTCACCAGCGCGAGCAGCGGCTTCGGCCGCTCAGGTGTGGAGAGCGGCCAGAAGCGGGAACCGATGCCGCCGGCGAACACCACCGCCCACATGGCGAGACCCGTGATGTCGGAGTCGACAGGGGCGAGCTCGGGCTCCTGCAATGTGCCGCTGGCCTGAGCGCTGGAGATCGCAGTGAAACCGCCGGTCTTTGGGAGATTCATCGCGCGGATAAGATAGCCTTCCTCCCGGCGCAACGCCCGTTAGACTCCTACCGATGGTCCGTCGCCTGCTGCTTATGCTGCCCGTCGCGGTGACGCTCGTGACGCACGACGTGCGCGCCCAGACCTGTGTTCCGGCAAAGACCGCCCTCGTCCTCGCGGGCGGCGGCGCCAAGGGATTCGCGCACATCGGCGTCCTCGAGATCATGGACAGTCTCGGCTTGAAGCCCGATCTCGTCGTCGGCACGAGCATCGGCGCGATCGTCGGCGGACTGTACGCCTCCGGGTACTCCGGCGTGCAGATCGATTCGATCCTTCGCATGCTGCCGATCGAGCGGATGATCCGCCGGTACGAGCCCAAGGTATCTTCCGCGCTCGGACTCGTGCGGCCGCTCGCAGTATGGGAAAAGGGTGAACAGGGCTTCGTGCTGCAGAGCGGCGCGGTGCGAGAGGGCGAGGTGAACGCGTTCCTCACCGCGTTGCTGCTGCGCGGCAATCTCGAGGCGCGCGGCAACTTCGATTCCCTGCCCATTCCGTTCCGCGCGATCGCGACCGACGTCGCGACGCGCGGCCCCGTCGTGCTCTCCACCGGCGATCTCGCCCGTGCGGTGCGCGCGAGCGCCGCGATTCCCGTGGTGCTGCGCCCGATGCACATCGGAGACCAGTGGCTCGTGGACGGCGGCATTGCGGAGAACGCGCCGGTGAGGGTGGCGCGTGCGCTCGGCGCGCAACGCTCGTGGATCTCGCTGTTGCCGTTCGCGGGCCCCGACCCCAAGACGTTCGACGACCCGCTCGCGATCACGACCGTCCTGCTCAACTCGCTCTTCGAGCAGGATTCGGTCACGGCGGAGCGCCGCGACGTGCTCATCACGAACGCGACGAAGACGTTCGGAAACCTGGACTTCAGCCGAGCGACAACGGATTCGCTCATCGAGATCGGCCGCGTGGCAGCGCGCGCGGCGTTCGCGGCCGCGACGTGCCTCAAGCCGCTTTCAACGGCGGCACGGACGGTGCCGCTTCCGAGGATGGTGAAGCAGATCGGGTTCTCGGGCGTTCGCATCGTGGATGGCGACCTCGTCCTCGACGAACTCGGCGTCTCGGCCGGCGACACGCTGAGCGTCGGCAGGCTCGACCTGGGGATCGCCTCGATCGGCCGCCAGGAGCGCTATCGCGGGCTCTGGCTGCAACCCAGCGGCTCCGGCGACGACGTGACCTTTCACGTCCAGCTCGACCCCGCGCCCAAGCAGTCGTTCGGCGGCGGCGTGGCGTTCGACCAGTTCATGTCGGGACGGCTCTGGATCGGCGGCATCGATCGCACGCTTCTGAACGGCGATGCCGAGGGCGTGGCCATGGTACGGCTGGGAACGTACGAGCAGGACGCCGATGTTTACGTGCGGCGGCGCGCGCTGGTGGGGAAACGGTACGTGCCGTTCACCATCGAGGCGCAGCTGAAGCACGAAAGCGTGCGACTCTTCTCGGGCGACGGCGAACTGCCGTCGGCGGAGACACGCGAACTGGTCGGCTTCATCGGGCTCAAGCAGGATGTGCGCGACGACATGTGGCATGGCGAGATCGGGCTCGACGCCCGACTGTGGCGGGAGCCGCTGCGGAACACGCGCGGCACGTTCGGACTGCGGGCCTCGGTGTACCACGCCGCGACGGAATACGAGATGGGCACGATCGGCGAACTGCTCGGGTTCTACGACTTTCAGCGCGCCCGATTCGACGTCAGCCGGCGCTGGCGGCTCGCCGGCGAGATAGACGTGTCCGCCCGCTTGCGCGCGGGATGGGGCAACCGGCTTCCGGTCCAGGAAACCTTCGCGCTCGGTGGCGACGACGGATTTGCCGGCTTCAGGATCGGCGAACTCCGCGGCACGCAGGAAGTATTCGGCAGTCTCCTCGTTCGCAAGCGATTGAATGCGATGCTGTACGCGCGAGTCGAGCTGATGTCGGGCGAGGTGGCCAGCGGGTATGGCGTGCTGCGGCGCGTGCCGGGCACGACGTCGGGAGAAACGTTCGGCGGAGTGAGAGCGGGACTCGAGGCCACGACGCCGGTGGGGCCGATCCGGGTGGAAGAGGGGATCGCGAATACGGGACAGAGAGCGATTCTCATTCGCGTGGGGCGGTGGTTCTAGATTCAGTGAGGAGATGGGAGGTTTGAGAGAAGTGGCGAGAGAAGTGGCGAGTGGCGAGACCAGGTGGGAGTGGCGAGGGTGAGTGGGAAGNNCCCACTCACCCTCGCCACTCCCACCTGGTCTCGCCACTCCCATCTCACTCCTGCAGTTCACCAGGTTCAACACAGCTGTATTCGGTCCCGTATCAGTCTCCATGCGCCCAATCAGAATAGCCGTCCTCGCCCTGACGCTCGCACCGATCTCCGCTTTGCGTGCCCAGGCGAATTATGAAATCCAGGTCTATCCCTCGGAGACCGCCGACAAGAACACCACGTTCTTCGAACTGCACACCAACTACACCGGCGCCGGCACCACGAACGCGTGCGCGTTCTCCGCGCTGAATCCGTGTGTGTTCGCGACCGATCGCCAGTTGCACGAGACGCTCGAGATCACGCACGGGTTCTCCGACATCTTCGAAGTCGGCCTGTATTTCTTCACGAGTGCCGCTCCGGGACAGGGCTGGCAGTACGTCGGCAGCCACCTGCGCCCGCGAATTCGCGCGCCGGAGGAGTGGAAGCTTCCCGTCGGACTCAGTCTCTCGACCGAATTCGGATTCGTGAAGAACGGGTTCGACGAGGGCCAGTGGAACATGGAGATTCGTCCCATCGTCGACGAGAAAATCGGGGCGTTCTACTGGTCGATCAATCCGGCGCTCGACTGGTGGTTCAAGGGTCCGCAGGCGGGCACTGGCTTGAAGGGCGTCTCCGTCAGCCCGAACGCGAAGGTCTCGTGGGACTTCACCGACAAGATCACCGCCGGCTTCGAATACTACGGCACCACGGGTTCACTCACCGAGATGGCGCCGCTCGCGAAGCAGCAGCACGTGCTCTACCCCGCGATCGACCTCAACCTCTCACCCGACTGGGAAGTCAACTTCGGGTACGGAATCGGGCTGGCGGGCAACGGCGATCACAACATCTTCAAACTCATTCTCGGGCGACGCCTGAAATTCTGACCCATCGCCGACACAACGCAGGCTGAGACGCTCGCGATCCGCGCCCTGACCCGCACCACCGCGCGATTGCCCGCGAATGCACGCGCCCGTACTTTCTCATCGAACGTTGACGGCTGCGCGTAAGGTGAGGACGACCCTCCAGGCCACGAGTCCATGATCGCTCTCTTCTTCGCCACGTACGCCGCGGTGTTCTTCGCGGAAATCGCGGGCGACAAGCTGCTCTACACGACCGGCGTACTTTCGGCGCGCTATCGTCCGCTGCCGATCATGGTGGGCGTCACGATCGCATTCATGGCGAAGATGGCCGTGGCCGTCGCGGTCGGCGAGGCGATCTCACAGTTGCCGCGGCTCCTGGTGGCGGGCGTCACGAGCCTGAGCTTCATCGGCGTCGCGTACATGGTCTGGCGCAAGCCGATGGTCGCGAAGGTTCATAAGAAGGAAGATCACACAGCCGGCAAGGCCGCGATGGTCTCGTTTGCCGCGATCTTCTTTTCCGAGTGGGGCGACGTGGGACAGGTCACCGCCGCCACGATGGCGGCGCGATCTCCGTCGCCGGCGGGCGCCACGATCCCGTGGCCGCTGATCGTCTGGCTCGGCGCCGTGTTCGCGATGGTCACGAAGGGCGCGCTCGCCGCGTCCATCGGCGCAGGCGCGCGCAAATGGATCGAGAAGACGTTCTCGCCGAAGGTCATTCGATACGGCGGCGTCGGACTGCTGCTCCTGTTGGGCGTGCTCAGCGTGATCGAGACCCTCACGGAAGGCCACGCGTGATGGAGATCGCGGGCGCCAAGACGGCGGAGCGCAAGGCCGCGATTCGCTTCATCGTCTGCCTCGGCGCGGTGAGCCTGTTCGCCGACATGACGTATGAGGGCGCCTACAGCATCATGGGCGGCTTCCTCAAGGATCTGGGCGCGACGGCCGCCGAAGTGGGAATCATCGCCGGGCTCGGCGAGATGATCGCGGCGAGCCTGCGCTACTTCTCGGGCCGGCTCGCGGATCGCACCCGCGCCTACTGGACGATCGCGATCGCGGGCTACGCGCTGAACCTGCTCGTCGTGCCGATGCTCGCGTTCGTCGGCACGTGGCAGGCCGCGGCGATCCTGATCATCGCCGAGCGCACGGGCAAGGCGCTGCGGGGGCCCGCCCGTGACGTCTTGCTCTCCGACGCGACCGGAAAGGTCGGGCACGGTTGGGGCTTCGGGCTGCACGCGGCGATGGACCAGACGGGTGCGGTGGCGGGGCCGGTGCTGATGGCGATCACGGTCGCGCGACTCCACAATTTCGCGCCGGCGTTCCTGCGGCTCGCGGCGCCGGCGGCGCTCGCGTTCGTCGCGATGCTCGCGGCGCGATACGTCTATCCGGAGAACAAGGGCACGCCGCCGACGCGCAAGGATACGGCGGTTCTCCCGAAAGTGTACTGGATCTACGTGGCCGCGGCCGGCGTGCTGGCGCTCGGATTCCTCGACTTTCCGCTGCTCTCGTACCACTTCGAGAACACGGCGCTCGTGAAGAAGGAATACATCCCGCTGCTCTACGCGCTCGCAATGGGAGTGAACGGGTTGTCGGCGCTGATCTTCGGCAGGCTGTTCGACAAGTACGGCATCGTGGTGCTCGCGTGGGGCATTCTCATCTCGATGCTTGCGCTGCCGCTCGGATTCCTCGGCGGTGCGACGGCCGCTGCGATCGCCGTGGCCTGCTGGGGACTCGGGCTCGGCGTGCAGGACGCCTCACTGCGCTCAGGCATTGCACAGCTGGTCTCGATGAACAAGCGCGGAAACGCGTTCGGCACGTTCAACGCGGTGTACGGCCTCATGTGGTTCGCCGGCAGCGCGACAATGGGGCTGCTCTACGATCACTGGATCGGATCGCTCGTGATCTTCGGGCTGGCGGCGCAGATCGCGGCCGCCGGCATGTTCTTCTGGCTGAGGAAGCCGCTGGGGGCGGCGATCGCGGAGAACCAATAAGGGTCGCTCGTCGCCGCTTAGGGCTTCGGCAAGATCTTGATCTGCATCAATGACTCCGCCGCCGACGGCAGCTCCACTTTCCCAGCCGGATACCCGTTGTACTTCAGCACGAACGCCACCAACTCTCCGACCTGCGGATTGGTCAACGTGCCCGGGTTGTCCGACGGCATGTCGTTGCTGATGCGGTTGAAGAGCGAGCTGAGCGCGTTGCCATCCCATGTCTTGTGGAACACCGGGCCCGTGAGCGGCGGTGCGTCGTTGATGCCGGCGAGGGAATCGCCATGGCACGATGCGCACGTCGCGCGGAATGTGGACTCGCCGCGGCCGGCCTGGGCGAGCGTGAACACGCTGTCCCACACCGAGCCCGGCCCGAGCGGACGGCGAAGGGGCGCGGCCGCGCCGGGCGTCGCCGCGACCTGCATCACGGTGAGCAGCGCAGTCAGCGCGCCGGTCACTCCGATGACACGTCTCCGGCAGGTTGCCGAGCGCGCGTCACCGCGATAACGTCTCGCAAGTTGTCCCGGCTTCACGTTCACTTTCCCTCCCAGAATGCGGCATCTCAGGGTTCTCATCGTACTTCCGGTGCTTACGGTAATCTCCGGCCCCGCGCTGATCCTGGCGCAGGACTCAACCGCCAAGGCCGTTCCCTCAAGTGCGCTGACGACCCTCACCGGTGTGTACACGGACCAGCAGGCGAGCCGCGGTGAGTCGATCTACCGGAACACGTGCCTCGCGTGCCACGACGACTCGGACCACACCGGCGCCGTCTTCAAGCAGAACTGGGACACACGCACGGCATTCGACCTGTTCGAGACCATCCGGACCACGATGCCGAACGACGACCCGGGGAGGCTTCCGCGCGAGGACTACTCGAGCATCGTGGCATACCTGTTCAAGGTCAACAGGATGCCCAGCGGCAAGAAACCGCTGCCGGCCGACAGCATGGGACTGAAGCAGATCGTAATCGCAGTGAGCGACCTGGTCAAACAGCGATGATCTCCCCCACCGCGTAGTGTCACCATGGCCATCGATCGCAGAGGGTTCCTCAAAGTCGCCGGCCTCCAGGCCGGACTGATCGCGGCCGGCGCGAAGTCGCTCGAGGCGGCGGCCGTCGACGCGGTGCACGCGCCCGACGTCGCCGCTCCGGCGGTCGGCAAGGGGCGCGCGGCGTACGATGTCGTGGTGATCGGCGCCGGCTGCTGGGGCGGATGGACCGCGTTGAATCTCCAGAGGAGCGGCGCGAAAGTTCTTCTCATCGACGAGTGGGGCCCCGGAAACGCGCGGTCCACCTCGGGGGACGAGACGCGCGGCGTGCGCAGTTCCTACGGCGACCGTGTCGCGCCGGCCGGCGAAGTGTGGGCCCGCTGGGCGCGGCGGGCGATGACGAAGTGGCTCGAGTTCGACGCGACGTGGGGCAAGGAGATGCGGATCCAGCACTTCTACCCCTGCGGCGACCTGATCTTCCGCGCCGGACCCGAGCCGTTCACCACGCACACGCGCGAGAACTGGGACAAGCTGAAGATTCCGTACGAGGTGCTCCCGATCGAAGAGGTGCACTACCGCTGGCCCGTCTACAACCTGAAGGACATGAAGCTCGCGCTGTACGAGCCCGACGCCGGCGTGGTGCGCGCGCGCCGTTCGTGCGAGAGCGTCGCCGGCGTCTTCAAGTCACTCGGCGGCAAGATGCTCCTCTCGCGCGCATGGCCCACGATGGCCGCGAACGGGAAGATGAAGCAGCTTCAGCTCTCGAACGGCGACCTCCTCGAAGCGCCCACGTTCGTGTTCGCGATTGGCCCCTGGTTCCCGAAGGTGTTCCCGGACCTCATGGGGAAGCGCATGCGCACGCCGATGGGCAACGTCGGATACTTCGGTGCGCCGTCCGGCGACCAGCGCTTCACGTTCCCCAACCTGCCTACCTGGAACTATCCCGGAGTGACGGGCTGGCCCCAGCTCCCCGATGACAACAGCGGGTTCCGTGTGCGCACGGGCGGCGGAACGGAGACCGATCCCGACACGAGCAACCGCTGGCTCTCGGAAGAGTCCACGAAACGCCTCAAGGATTTCGTGGCGAACAAATTCCCCGCGCTCGCCGGAGCGCCGCTCCTGCGCACACACTCCTGCCATTACGAGCTCGGCACGAGCCGCAATTTCATGGTGGACAAGCACCCGCAGATGGAAAACGTGTGGCTCGCGGGCTCGGGGCAGGCCGAGGGATTCAAGTTCGGCCCCGTCATCGGCGAGTACATCGCGAATCGGGTGCTCGGCAAGGATCAGGAACCCGAGCTTGCGGCGCAGTACAGGATCCCGACGCAGACGATCGCCGACGTTCCCGCAGGCGGGCGCGGCGGCCAGGGCGGAGGCCGCGGGCAGAGCGGACAGCCGGGGCAGCCGACGCCGGCTCCCGCGCGGCCGCCGGTGCCCAAGCCGCCGCTCGATGGCGAGCTCGACGCAGAGGTCGCATGATGCGCCGCAGCGTCATCGCCGCCGCCACGCTTTTCGTCGTCGCCTGCGCGCCGCCGCCGAAGCCGAATCTGTTCGGAAACTTCCTGAAGAATCGGCCGGAGCCCACAGACTCCGCGATCACCGAGAAAGATCTCAAGACGCGGATGTACGTTTTCGCCGACGACTCGATGATGGGCCGCCAAGCCGGCCGCGAAGGCAGCATGAAGGCAACGGCCTACATCGCGCGCGAGCTCGGTCGGCTCGGCGTGACGCCCGCGGGCGACAACGGCACGTACTTCCAGAACATGCCTTGGATGGCGCGCCATTACACGGCGACGTCGACACTGACGGCCGGCAGCCGCACGCTCCGCTGGCTCGCCGACTGGGCAGCGGTGCCGGGCGCGACTCCGGCGAAGGGATTCGACGGCGTTCGCGCGACGTATGGCGGCGCCGCCGGCGACACGTCGAAGCAGATCACCGCGCAGCAGGCGCGGGGAAAGTTCGTCATCCTCACCACGGGCACGCCGGTCGCCGGCGGCGCCGCCGCGCAGGCGGCGCGCCTCGGCGGCGCAGCCGCGATCGCGGTGGTCGACCTGCAGGCACTGAGCGCAAATTCGCGCGCGCTGTACGTGAATCCGCCGGCCGCGCTGGTCGATCCGGCGGTGCCGGCCGTCGCGCCATCCGCGTCGATTCGCCTCACGCCCGAGGCGGCGGCGGCGATTCTCGGCGCGTCGGTGGACGGGATGCGACCGGGAACGGAGGGCGGCACGGTCAGCGCGAAGCTCGATCTCGCCGAGTCGCCCGTGCCGCAGTACGGGCGCAACGTGATCGGCATCATCAAGGGCAGCGATCCGAAGCTCGCTGGCGAGTACGTCGCGATCGGCGCGCACAGCGATCACGTCGGATACAACGCCGCGCCGGTTGACCACGACTCCGCGCACGCCGTGCAGAGCGCGCTGCTCAAGATGCAGATCCAGGGCGCCGAGCTGAAGCCGCTCACGCCGGCGCAGATCGCATCGGTGAAGATCAATCTCGACAGCATGCGCAAGCTGGAGAAGCCGCGCATGGACTCGATCTTCAACGGAGCGGACGACGATGGCTCGGGAACGGTCGCAGTGCTGGAGATCGCCGAGGCGATCGCGATGGGCCCCGACAAGCCGCGCCGTTCGATCCTGTTCGTCTGGCACACGGCGGAAGAACGGGGGCTGCTCGGATCCAAGTGGTTCACGGATCACCCCACCGTGCCGCGCGACTCGATCGTCACGCAAATCAACATCGACCAGATCGGGCGAGGCCGCGCCGACGAGATTCCGGGCGGTGGTCCCGACTACCTCGCGGTCGTCGGATCGTTCCGGCTCTCGACCGAACTGGGACGCGAAGTCGTGAAGGTGAACCTGAGGCAGCCCAGTCCGTTCCGCCTCGACTACCGGCTCGACGATCCCATCTCGTGGCCGGGATACAACAACATTTACGGGCGCAGCGACCACTACAACTACGCGCGCTACGGCATCCCGATCGCTTTTTTCTCGACGGGACTGCACCAGGACTACCACCGCGTGACGGACGAGGCGCAGTACATCGACTTCCCGCATCTCACGAACATCACGCGCTACCTGCACGACCTCCTGCTCGACGTGGCCAACCTCGACAAGCGGCCGCTGGTCGACAGGAAGCCATAGAAAACGCCGTCTGGGCCGATTTGTCTGAGGCGGCCGGTCTTGTTGCATTCTGCCGCCATTCTCGCAGGCTACCTGAGGTTTGGCCCTGCCGCCTCGAGGCCTGCGAGCCTGTAACTCATTCAACAGACAGGACTAAGCGAATCGTCAGACAGTCGGCAAGCGACTTGCACTTCATTAGGAGTGCTGAATGGCGATCCACCCTGCACGTCCGCTATCCACTATCCGGTTCAAGTCGCTTCAGGAGACACGCCGATGCCGCGCCTCAAGAGGGGGTTCACGCTGATCGAACTGCTGATAGTCGTGGTGATCATCGGCATTCTGGCGGCGATTGCGATACCGAAGTTCGCGAACACGAAAGAGAAGGCGTACATCACCTCGATGAAGTCCGACCTGCACAACCTCCTCAGCGCGCAGGAAGCCTACTATACGGACAACAACAGCCAGTACGCGCAGAGCACGACGGACCTCGGCACGAACTTCCACCCCTCGTCGGGCGTCACCATCACGCTCGGCTCCGCGAGCAGCTCTGGCTGGTCGGCGACGGCAACGAGCAATATGACGATCAAGACCTGCCAACTCTCGCTGAGCTGGTCGTCGACGGCGGACGGGACGCCGCAATGCCAGTAGGGGCCTTCCCGGCAGGAACACGGAAACGGCCGGACCAACGGTTCTTCAGTTGACGCTCGTCAGAGGAAGTAGTCGCCGACTCTGATCCCGTACGGCGCAGGATCCACCGTCTCGAGGATCGAGCGCTTGAAGTGGCCGTCCTGATCGACCTCGCCGAGATCCGCGAGCACTCCGGGGTGATGGAGATTCCCCTGGTCGTCGCTGATGATGAGCACCATCGGACGCTTCGCGAAGTCGGGATCCGGATTCACCGAGTGCGCGATCGCGAGTTCGAAGCTGTCGAGCATCAGCACCGTGCCCACCGGATAGACGCCCAGCATGTCCGTGAACGTGAGCACGACGACCGGATCGAGATGCTTGTGCGCACTCTCGCGCATGTCCTCGACGACGGCGGCGGGCGTCGCCGGCGAGGCGTTGTACCCAAGGCGCGTCGTCGCCGCGTCGAACGCCTCGATCACCGCGACGATCTTGCTGTAGAAGCCCACCGGCCGGGGACGCAACCGCTTGGGGTAGCCGCCTTCGTCGCGACGAAGATGGTGCTCGTAGGAAACCATCATCGCGCGGTACGGATACTCGTTGTGCTCGCGCAGGTGGAACAGGGTGAGCACGCCGGTCCACGGATGCGCGGTGATCGCCTTCCAGTCCTCGTCGGTGAGCGGACCCACCTTGTCGAGGATTCCCTCGGGTATTCTCGACTTGCCGCAATCGTGGAAAAGCGCGGCGAGGCCGAGGTCGTACAGCTGCACGCGCGAAAGACCGAGACGGCGGCCGAGCGCGACCGAGAAGATGCACACGTTCACCGCATGCGTGAACGTGTGGTCCTGGTAGTCGCGGATGGTGGTCAGGCCGAGCATCGAGGCTTCGTCGCTCAGGATGCGATCCACGATGAGCTGCACCGTCCGCTTCACCACCTTCAGGTTCGGGCTCTGCCCGATCGCCACGGCGTGCATCACGTCCGACGCGGCGGCCACCGATTTCGCGTAGGCGCCCTTCGCGGGATCGTTCGCGGGCCCGCGTGCGTCGCTGCCGCCCATCTCCGCCTTCACCGGAGGCTCGAGCTCGAACAGGTTCACACCGGCGGCGGCGAGCCGGAGTTGCAGGTGATGATGCCGCGAGACCGGATCGTCGCCCTTCGGCGAATTGATGCACGTCACCAGCACGGTCCACTCGGCCGGTGACGGCACCGCGTTGGTGCGCAGGAGGCCGGTGCCGCTCGCGCGGAGCTGCGCGATGAGGAAGTTCACCGTCGCGTAGTTGTCGAGATCGAGCCGAAGGCGCGTCTTGTTGATGAACAGAAACTCGCCGGCGATGCGCAGCTCGAGTTCGCCGTCGCCGTCGAGCAACTCGGCGCTCAGCGCCGTGAGCTCCTGCAGCGACCGCTGCACCACCGGGTTCTCCGCGGGATACATCCGCACGTTGCGCAGCGCACCGCAGAACGCGAGCACGAACGCGCGACCCAGCGCCCGCACGTACGCGTCGGTGCCCTTTTCGACAGCCACCTGCGACGAACCCGGGCGGGAGGTGCGCGGCGGGACCGTCACGAGGCCGATTCTCCGAGCGCGCGAACGACGGCGCGACGCACGAGCGGATCCTTCTCGTCCCGGCAGCGTTCGAGCGTCCTCTTCGCTTCAGGCGTGCCGATGCGGCCCAGCGCGGCGGCGGCGCACGAGCGCACGTCGGGATCCGACTTGCGCTTGAAGAAGCCCGCAGGAGCGTTGAGCATCGCGTCGAGGATTGGCACGCCGGCGTCTCCGCAGAGCGTGCCGTACAACTCGAAGATCGCGAGACGCTCGGTTCGGTCCGTGTCGCGAATTTCGCGCGAGGTCACGAGGTCGGTGACGCGAGGTAGCGCGCCCTTGTGTGCCGCGGCGGTGAGCGTCTTTACCGCCGTGAGGCGAATGCCGCGGTTCTCGTCGTCCATGGCGCGCTCGAGAGCGAAGAGCGCACGCGGCGTCGCGATCTCCACCAGGGAGTGCACGGCCGCGATGCGGAGTTCTTCATCGTCGAGGCTCAGGACCTTGGCGAGCGCGGGCACCGCAGCCTCGGAACGGCTCGCCGCTGCGCGCTTCACCGCCTCCGCCGCCACGAGCGGATCCGGCGAGGAGATCAGTTTCACGAGCTCCCCCGGATTCGACTCCGCGATCAGGTCCGCGGCGTCCGCCAGCACGTGCCGCACGTCGGGATGTTTTGCCTGCGCGCTCCAGACGAACAGCGTGCCGAGCGCGCGCGGGCGCAGGCGGCGCACGAAATCGGTGAACTCCTCCCTGGCCGGCGGCAGCGCGGCGGCGTCGACGGCGGCGAGCAGCGGCCCAAGCATCTCCGGGTCGCTCACGCGATCGCTCAAGACCTCGACGCGCGCGCGCACCGACTGCGATACGCCCGGCGCGCGCTCGAGCGCGACGCCGCTCTCGCGGAGGAGATGCGTGACGTTGCCGAACTGCAGCCCGGTGAGCAAATGAAGCATCATCGCGTCGAGGTGTCCGACCACCTCCTCGCGAACGGCCGCGTCCTCGTTCAGCTCGAAGATGTCGAGCAGCACGTCGAGCACCGAGCGCCGGACGTCGGTCGAATACTCGCGCTCGATCTCGCGGGCGAGATAGATCATCGGCGCGGCTGAGGCGGTCGGAGCCGGAGCGGCGGCTTCGTCAGCGGGGACGGGTGCCGCGAGCGCGCGATCGAGACGGCCCGCCTCGTCGGAGCCACGCGCGGTGCCGTGGCCCAGGGCCCGCCGCCGCCTCGCGTCGGCCACCGCTTCCTTCGTGTCGGAGGCGCTCACCTGCGCGGGCCAGCGCCCGGGCGTGGCGGATGGATCGAGCGGCGCGCCCTGCCCCGCGACGTTGTCGATGAAGCGATACGACATGAACACGAACTCCTGCTCCCACAGCAGGGTCAGGATGTCGTCCTCATAGTCCTGCGCGCGGCGCACGAGCGGAATGACGTTGAGAAGCTTGTCGAGTTCCTCGCCCTCGAATCCACGCGTGAAGGTGATCTCGCGAACGCCGTCCTTGAAGAATGTCCATGGGAGCGAGTCGGAAACCTTCTCGGGCTCGTTCAGGACGGTGGCGTCGCACCAGCTGAACTCGGTGTCCGTGACCTGCAGGGAGATGCCGGGAGCTTGCTCCCACACGGCGGCGAACGCCGTGCGGAGATTCTCCACCGTCTTGATGTATTGCGCATTGTGGCTCGGATAGAGCTGGTGTGCGCGCACGGTCTTGTCGAGCTGCCGGAGCAGGTCGGCCACGAGGGCTGGGTCGAAGGGCGCTTCGACTGACTCGGTGGTCTCGTCAGATTCCATGGGCACCGGCTGAGAATGTACCGCCGAGTGGTCCTGAGCGCTCCTAGCCGACGGAGACGACGACGTCGCGTCCCCCGCGCTTTGCCGCGAGCAGGCGGTCGTCGGCGACCTGCAAGAGCTTCAGGACCCCGTTCCCGTCGTCGGGCCACACGGCGATGCCTGCGGAAAAGGTGATCTGCACCGTCGCGCCGCTCGGGAGCGTCACGGTCGTCTCGCGCAGCGACTCGCGGATGGAGTCGAGCTTGATGCGCGCGTTGTCGAGCGAGGTCTCCGGCAGGAGCACGGCGAACTCCTCGCCGCCGAGCCGCGATACGAGATCGCTCGCGCGCATCGTGTGGCGGAGGACCGTGGCGAACTTTCTCAGCACCTGGTCGCCCGCCGCGTGTCCGTGCGCGTCATTCACGGCCTTGAAATAGTCGATGTCGAGCATCACCATCGCGGCGGGGCGGCCCGACCGCGCGCTCCGCACGAGTTCCTCGTGTGCACGCTCGTGGAAGTACCCGCGGTTCGCGAGCATGGTGAGCGGGTCGCGAATCCCCAACAGCCGGAGCACCTGCGCGCGATCGACGATGGCGGCGGCGAGCGCGGTCGCGGTGAGCAGGATGATCGAGTACTCCATCTGCGAGCGCAGGCCCGATCCGAGGATGCGATGGCCCTGCGGGTCGAACACGTGGCCGGTGGCGTTCGCCCACGCGATGAGCCCGAGATACTCGGCGACCGCAATCACGCCCGCGATGCGCACGAGGCGACCGTCGTAGCGCAGCGCGCTGACGGTGATCGCGAGCGCGTACAGCGTGAACGTGATGCGACTGTGCAGCGCCGACTCCGCGTCGCCGCCGAGGAGGAGCAGCAGCTGGTAGAGTGTCACGAGCGAGACGTCGAGCATGATGGACGCGAGCCCCAGGCCGGTGCCGCCCTCGCCGCGTTGAGCGCGACGCAGGATCGGGAACCCGAGGCCGGTCGCCACCAGCGCGAGCGCGATGCCGACAGGTCCCTGGAGGGTCGTGGGCATCCGGATCCAGGTGATGATCCCGGGCAGCGCGAGCAAGGCCGCGACGAACAGGCGGCCCTTCGCGATCACGATCTCGCCCGCGTGGCCGGCGTCGGCGAGTTCGGGTACCTGCTCGGGCCAGAGGGTCCGGCGAATGAGCCTGGCAAGACGACCGATCAAGTCGGGCTCTCCATTAATAAGCGCGCTTCAGCGCCAGGATGGCGTACGCCGTCGCCGCGTCACTCATGAAACGGCCGATGTCAGTCGAGAGGTCCCGCTGCTTGTTCAGCGACCAGGCCAGCCAACGCCCTTCGGCAGCGTCCTGATTCCGCACGAGCCAGTCGAGCGCCCGCCGCATTTGCGGCTGGTCGCGCGGCATGCCGGCCTTCTCCAGCGCGAAGGCGATGAGACCGGTCGCGTACCCGTCGCTTCGGGTCTCCAGCGCCGTGCCGTCGGCCCGTTTCCATTCGCCGACGAACGCCGAGAGGCTGAATCCTCCGTCCGGTCGCTGTTTCGCGAGCGCCGCGGCGATGATGGACTGCTGCTGCGCCGGCGTGAGGATTCCCGGCATCTCGGCCGACGCCCAAAGCAGGACCACGCGATCGATCAGGAACTGCCGCTCCTGTTCGCGCGCGAAATAGTCGCGCAGCAGCCGCAGGCCCGG
>PMYN01000051.1:23569-28686 GCA_003171215.1 Gemmatimonadota bacterium
GCCGCGCTTCGCGTCGGGATAGAAGGGCTCGACCACTCCCCACATGCGGACGCGCTTCGCGACGTTGTCGAGCAGCCGCCACTCGAGTTGCGTGCGCGCGTGCCCCTCGAACGCTGTGCGCAGGGCGGGTCGGGCCATCGCGTAGGGCACCGCGGTATGACAGGACACGCAGAACGTGTCATGATCGCGCTGCGAGGTGGACCAGTTCATCCACCAGCCGATGCGCGCGTCGAGGTAGGCGGTGGCACCCTTCTCGTTCCAGCGCGCGGAATCCGGCGCCGAACGCTCGGGAGCCTGCGCGTAAAGTGGCACCGCGCAAACCGCGATCAGCAGAGCGGAACGCACGGTCGGCGATCTCATTTGAAGCCGGCGGGATTCTCCGCGGAGACACCAAACGCCCGTTCGAGCGCGATTCCGGCGCGACCGAGCGTTCCCTCGTCGAACAGGCGCCCCACCAACGTCACGCCGTGCGGGACTCGTCGCGGCGGCGAGAACTTCGGGACGGGATGCGCGGGGTCGGGTGCCCAGTCGCTGCGCGCTTCCGCGACCTGAACGAAGCCGGCGCGCAACGTCAGCGACGGATGGCCGGTGAAGTTGGAAATGACGAGCATCTCGTCGCGCAGCGAGGGCACGAGCAGGAAGTCCACCTGCGAAAGTATGCGCGCCATCTCGAGCGCAACTTTGCGGCGGAGGCGGTCGGCTTGCACGAAGTCGACAGCCGAGAGGAAACGCGCCTGCCGAAAGAGGTTGGGCCACGCGTCGGCGACCTGAACCTTGAGTTCGCTCGCGCGATCACTGAGCGTGAGTTCCTCGAACGCCGCGGCGGCCTCGGCAAAGAGAATGACGTTCAGCGAATCGTACGGCAGATCGGGAAGCGTGACCTCGACCGCGCTCATGCCGAGTTTGCGAACAGCCTCGAGGGCGGCTCGATCCACGTCGGTCGCCGGATTTTCCTTCATCCACGCGGGGAAGAACCCGACACGAAGCCCCTTCACCGATCCACCGGCGTCGAAGTCGATGGCGGCCGGAACGGTGGCGAGATCGCCCGCATCGGGGCCGGAAATCGCGTGCAGCACGAGCATCGTGTCCTCGACGCTGCGCGCCATCGGCCCGAGCTTGTCGCACGTCCAGCAGAGCGTCATCGCGCCGGTGCGCGGCACACGGCCGAACGTGGGACGCAGCCCGGTGACACCGCAGCGCATCGACGGGCTGATGATGCTGCCGCCCGTCTCGCTTCCGATCGCGAAACCCACGAGTCCGGCTGCGGTCGCCGCACCCGGGCCCGCGCTCGAGCCCGACGAGCCCTCCTCGATGAGCCACGGATTCATCGTCTGTCCGCCGAACCAGACGTCGTTGAGCGCGAGCGCGCCGAGGCTCAACTTCGCGACGAGCACCGCGCCGGCATCGTTGAGGCGTTTCGTGACCGCGGCATCGACCGCGGGCACGCGATTCCGAAACGGTTCGGCGCCGTACGTCGTCGGGATCCCGGCGGTGTCGAGAAGGTCCTTCGCGCCCCATGGGATGCCGTGCAGCGGGCCACGATACTTGCCTGCCGCAATTTCGGCGTCGGCCTTCTTCGCCTGCGCCAGCGCGGATTCTCGCGTGAGCGTGATGACGCAGCGCAGCTTGGGGTCGAATCGTGCAAGACGGTCGAGGTAGATCTTCGTGAGACGTTCCGAGCCGAGCTTCTTCGTCTCGATCCACCGGGAGAGCCGCGTCACCGGGGCGAAGGCGATCTCGTCGTCGCTCGAGGGAAGCGGCCCCGGATCGGTCCTGGAACGACTGAACTTCTCGTGCACGCCGGCGGCCCGCTCGCCGGTGCCCAGCGGAATCCAGCGCGTCGCGGGTGCGAGTTCCGGTTCGAGGGTGACCTTTCGCGGGCCCGTGCGGCGTTCGTAGAGAGCCGCCATGGACGCGCGCCAGCTCTTCGCCGCCATCTCGCGCTCGGCGCGGGTCATCCCGACCTGCACGAGTTTCTCAGCCTCCACGAACGTCGAGACCGACACCTCCGGACCGACGATCGGAGCGGCGCCGAACGTCGGCGGTGCCCCGGGGGGCGCGGATAGCGGTTTCTGGTCTTCGACGCGACACGCGGCAACCGCACCCAGCAAGCCGAGCGGGGCCTGCAGGAGGAACTGTCTTCTGGAGTTCACGTTGCCTTGCCCGTGTTCGGGGGACGGATCGGTCGGGAAATGTACGCCTCGACCGCCCGACCCGACACCACGCGGCCAATTCGCGCCGACCGCTACGCCGTGCGTTCCTTGTGCGAATACGCGGCGATCTGCAACCGCGTGTGCAACGCCAGCTTCTCCATCACGTTGCGAACGTGACTCTTCACGGTATGTGTGGCGATGTTGAGCCGCTTGGCGATCTCCTTGTTGCTGAGGCCCTCGCCGATGAGTTCGATCACCTCGCCCTCGCGTCGCGTCATGCGCACGTCCTCGAGCAGGCGCTCGCGGCCCCGTCCATCGGCCTGTTTCGCGATCTGGGTGAAGAGCGATTCTGCCAGGCGGGGAGGCAACACCTTGGCGCCCGAGGCCACCGATCGAATCGTCACGACGAACTCGTCGAAGCTGGCATCCTTGAGCACGAAGCCGGACACCCCTGCGTTCACGAATTCCGCGACATCCTCGTTCACCGGGATGAGATCCATCACGATGACCTTCGCACCCGGAGTCTGCTTCATGACGGCAACAGCCACGCTGAGACTGTCGTCTTCGCCCAGCCCGGCATCGAGCAGGACCACGTGCGGATTCGTCTCGGCAAGCGAGCTCGTATAAGCGGCGGATGATCCGACCACCTGCATATCAGGCAGTCGGTCGAGCATCGCCGCAAGGGCTTCGCACACCAGGCGATTGTCCTCGATTATGGCGACCGCAATCGATTTACTCGGAGGCACGTTTTTGGGGGTGCAAGTCTTACAGGTGACCGCAGGCTAGTGATGATCAATGTTGCCGTTGCGCGCCAAGTCGGCAACCCGACGATTGCGGGCCGGAAGGCTAGCACCTTTGGGCGATACCCCGCACAGCCACGATGCGGTAATCTGCGCGAGTAGCCGATCGTCCCTTGCAGCGACCGGCGGAGTGGGTTCGTACCAGCCCCACGTACGAGGAGAGGCTGCGGTGATTGAAATCAATGCCGGTCCAACAACGCCCACAGGCGGAGGCGCGGGCTACGTGCCTGCCGCCCAGCAGTTGTTGGTCGACATCCTGGACACCATCCGGGAGCCTCTGCTCGTGCTCGACCATGAGTTCCGCGTCACGCAGGCGAATCGAGCGTTCTTTCGCAAGTTTCTCGTCGAGCCTCGAGACACGATCGGCGCGGTCCTCTTCGACCTCGGCGATGGCCAGTGGGACATTGCCCCCCTCCGCGAGATGCTGCGCGACAAGCTCCCGGTCGAGGCGCAACTGGACGATTTCGATGTCGACCACGTCTTTCCCGGCATCGGCCGCAAGATCATGCTGCTCAATGCCCGGCTCGTATCGCAAGGGCCGAACGAGCCGCGGATCATCCTGCTCGCGATCGAGGACATCACCGAACGCCGCTTCACGGAATGGCGCCTGGCGGACCAGCACCGGGAACTGGAACGCTCGAACGACGCACTGGACGAGTTCGCGGCGGTCGCATCGCACGACCTGCAGGAGCCGCTGCGCAAGATCCTGTCGTTCGGTGAGCAGCTGGTTGCGATCGCGGGGCCGGCGCTGGAAGGCGATGCGCGCCGGCATGTGGAACGCATGCTCGGCGCAGCCGACCGCATGCGAACCCTGATCAGCGATCTGCTGACATACTCGCAAGTTGCGACCCGAGTGGTACCTTTCGCCGCCACCGACCTCGCCGGAGTCGCCCGGGAGGTCGTCGCCGACCTCGAAGCGACGATCGCGGACGCCGGCGGCCGCGTCGAGATCGGGGAGCTTCCCGTCATCGATGCCGATACGGTGCAGATGCGCCAACTGTTGCAGAATCTGCTCGGCAATGCGCTCAAGTACCGCCGGAAGGACGTTCCGCCGGTAGTCAGGCTCAGCAGCGCGTTTACCGGTGGCCGCAACTGTACGATCACGGTGGCGGACAACGGCATCGGCTTCAACGACCGGTACGCCGAAAAGATCTTCAAGATGTTCGAACGACTACACGCCCGGACGCAGTATGCAGGCTCCGGAATTGGGCTCGCCATTTGCCGAAAGATCGTCGAGCGACACAGCGGCACCATCGCCGCGACGAGCACAGCCGGTCAGGGCGCGACATTCACGGTCACGCTGCCGATCACGCAGGTCAACTCAGGTCACCTCTCATGATGCAAGACAGACACAAGATCCCGATCACCATTCTCATCTGCGACGATGATGAAGACGACCGGCTGCTCACCCAACAGGCGCTCGAGAACGCCCACGTATCGAACCGCATTCGATTCGTCGAAGACGGCGAACAGCTGCTCGATTACCTGTACCAGCGCGGAGAGTTCGCGGGCGAGACCGGGAAGGCCCCGCGCCCGGGATTGATCCTGCTGGACCTCAACATGCCCAAGATGGGCGGTCGCGAGGCCCTGAAGGTGATCAAGCAGGACGAGACGCTTCGCGATATTCCAGTCGTCGTGCTCTCCACGTCGCGGCTCGACGAAGACATCACCCGAAGCTACCAGCTTGGCGTGAACTCGTTCATCACCAAGCCGGTCACCTTCTCGGGGCTCGTCGAGGCGATGAACGTGCTCGGCCGGTACTGGCTCGAGATCGTCGAACTGCCGCCGGTGTCGTTGCAGCCATGAACCGCGTCGCGACGGCAATCTGCACTCTTGGCTTCGGCCTGGTGATGGTTCCCATATGCGCGTACCCGCAGGGCGGCGGCGCGGCGGAACCATCGAAGNNGTTCCGGGTATCAGCGGCATCCGGACGCTGGACGATTACTTGCGCTACATCAACGACTTCGTCACTTGGGCCCCGCGGGAGCGCGGAGACTCGCGCCGCATCAACGACAAGCTGATGACGTTCTACTTCTTCCTTGATCTGGAGCCCATCAAGGGATTGCAGAGCTCCGTCCAGCCCGGCCACCGCGCGAAGAAGCTCACGCCGCTCTCCGAGTGGATCGTGGAGTACGCGAACGCGTTGGGCTCGTACCTCGACACG
>PMYN01000145.1 GCA_003171215.1 Gemmatimonadota bacterium
GTCACGAGCGACGACTTCGTCGGCGCCATCCGCGCCGTGCTCGGACCGCGCTCCGGCCCCGGTGACTTCGCGCGGCTGTTCCAGGCGCTGCGCATCGCCGTCAACGGGGAACTCGACGCGCTGGCGCGTGCCCTGCCTGCACTGCGTGACCGGTTGGCACCCGCGGGCGTCATCGCGGTGATCGCCTATCACTCGGGGGAGGACCGGATCGTGAAGCACGCTTTCCGCGAGTGGAGCCGTTCCTGTGTCTGCCCGCCGAAGCAAATCGTGTGCAATTGTCGTGGCCGCCCGCTGGGCGAGCTCCTCACCCGGAAAGCCGTGAACGCCAGTTCGGAAGAAACCGCGCGCAACCCGCGCGCTCGCAGCGCCCATCTCCGCGCCTGGCGGAAGGATTCCTCAGCCGCGTCCGTAACCCGGACGGCGTGACGTGCGCGGCCGCTCGATCGTCGCCCTCGTTCTCGTCGGTTTCGTCCTCGTGTCCACGGGCGTCATATGGAGGCGGAGCTTCGGCAACGCGCGCGCCCGCGAACAGCAGCGCCTCGAGCAGCAACGCGGCGCACTGGAGGCGGAGCGCGCGAAGCTCGAAGGCGACATCCGCGACGCGTCGAGCCGCGCCACGCTCGCGAAGGTGGCCGAGGAACGTCTCAACATGCACATCCCGAGTGACAGCCTCGTGATCTACCTGCAGCGCCCCGCGAAGAGACGGGCACCGCGTGATCCGCACTAGCCGCGTCGGGCTGGTGCACGCGGCGTTCGCGCTGTTCGGGGTGGTCCTCGTCGGGCGCGCGGCGCAGGTGCAGCTGTTCCAGACATCCGTCTGGCGCACCAAGGCTCGCAACCAGCAGCTCGCCGCGTCTCCGCTCCCCGCGCCGCGCGGCATGATCCTCGACGAGAGCGGCGCGATGCTCGTGGAGAGCCGTCAGCTCGTGCGCCTCAACGTCGCGCCCCGCGAGGTGGCGGGCGACAGCAAGAAGAATCCGTACGCCTCGCAGCGCCGTCTCGCGGCCCTCGCGCGCGCCCTCGCGCTCGCCGGCGTCCCACAAGAGTGGGTGGTGCGCGCGACCGACACCACCCGCGCCTGGGTGACGATCCCCGGCCGGTTCCTGATGAGCGATGTCGCGGCGGCCGTGGCGATGCGTGGCGTCCACCCGGAGCCCGTGCTCGAGCGCGTTCCACCGGCGAACGACGGCCTGCGCCGCCTGGTCGGCCGCGCGGACGATGCCGGCGAACCGGTCGACGGGCTCGAGAAGGCGCTCGACCAGGTGCTGCGCGGCGAGTCGGGCCACACCGCGCTCCTCCGCGACGCCAAGGGCGCACGCTTCGACTCGCCCACGCTCAGTGTCGACAATGCGAAACCGGGACGCACGGTGGTGCTGACCGTGAACC
This sequence comes from Gemmatimonadota bacterium, assembly GCA_003171215.1. Classification (GTDB taxonomy): domain Bacteria; phylum Gemmatimonadota; class Gemmatimonadetes; order Gemmatimonadales; family Gemmatimonadaceae; genus Fen-1231. The sequence continues at coordinate 1,387 of PMYN01000145.1, forward strand.
AGACGCTGCAGGACATCGCCGAAAAAGCGCTCGGCGACGCCGTGCACCAGACGGGCGCAACGGGTGGGGATATAGTCATGCTCGACCCCAATAGCGGCGAAGTGCGGGCGATGGCCAGCCGCCGCGCCGATCCGCTCTCGACGTCGGCGACCGCGCTCACCGAGCCGTACGAGCCGGGCTCCACGCTCAAGCCCTTCGTCGCCGCGCGGTTACTGGACTTGCACCGCGCCCGCGTGGATGAGGTGATGAACACTTACAACGGCAAATGGGAGCTCAACGGGCGCAAGATCGTGGACGATCATCCCTCGGCGAGTTTCTCGCTCGCCGACGTGATCCGTTTTTCGAGCAACATCGGGATCGTGCAGTTCGCGATGCGGTTTTCGCCGCGCGAGCAGTACGAACTGCTGCGCGACGTCGGGTTCGGGTCGCCGTCCGGGCTGCCGTATCCCGCCGAGGAGAGCGGCCGCCTTCCCACGCCGCAGCGCTGGGACAAGCAGACGGCCGCCTCGCTCGCGATGGGCTACGCACTGAACGTGACGCCACTGCAGCTCGCCAATGCGTATGCCGCGATCGCGAATGGCGGCGAGCTGATGCAGCCGGCGATCGTGAAGGAGATTCGCGGGACTGACGGCACCGTGCTCTATCGTCACCAGCGCACCGTCGTCCGCCGCGTCATGACGGAGGAGACGGCGCGCACGGTGCGCGGCCTGCTGCGCGGCGTCGTCGAGGGCGGCACCGGTGAATCCGCGAGCCTCGCGACGTTCGACGTCGCGGGGAAGACCGGCACGGCAAAGCGCACCGAGCACGGCAAGTACGTGGCGGGGAAGTACACGGCGAGTTTCGTGGCCCTCTTTCCCGCGGACAGGCCGCAGCTCGTGATCCTCGTCAAGCTCGACAACCCGTCGTCGTCGATCTACGGCGGCAAGGCGGCGGCGCCTGTCCTGAAGACGGTGCTGCAGGCGGCGATCGCCGCGCGTGATGCGTCGCTCGACCGCAGGAACCTCGCCGCGGTTCCGAAGCGCGTGAATGCGACGGTGGCGCTGCCCGAAAGCGTGGCGAGCGCCGATTCGATCGTGCGCGTGACCGAATCCGGCAGCGTGCCCTACGTGTATCGCCTCGACTCGCCCAGGAAACCTCCGGCGGCTGCGATCGCGGCGCGCGCGGTCCCCGACGTGAGCGGATTCCCGGTGCGGCGCGCGGTGTACGCGCTGCATCGCGCGGGCTTCCGCGTTTCGCTCGCGACGATGGAGGCCTCGGGCGCCGCCGGCTCTACATTGCCGCCGGCGGGAACGCTCGCGCCGTCCGGCACTACGGTGCGACTGTTGCGCGCGCCGTGAAGCCCGTTCGCCTCACGGACATCACGGACGCGCTCGCACGAGCGGGACTCCTCGTGACCACGACCGGCGCGCTCCCGGCGACGGTCACCGCGATCTCCGACGACAGCCGCGCGCTCGGCGCCGGCGCGCTCTTCGTCGCGGTGCGCGGTTCGAGTCGCGATGGTCACGACTTCCTCGACGCGGCAGCCGCTTCCGGGGCCGTCGCCGCCGTCCTGGAGGACCCGGCGCGCAGCGCGCTCCCCTCGATCGTCGTGCGCGACGGGCGGCGGGCCGCGGCCGTCGCGGCCGCCGCGTTCTACGGCGAGCCGGCGAGTGGAATGCGGATCATCGGCGTCACGGGCACGAACGGCAAGACCACGACGGTCGGGATGCTGCGCCACCTGTTCGACGAACCGGATTCGCGCAGCGCGAGCATCGGCACGCTCGGGACGCTGGTCGGGAGCAAGGGTGAGCCGGTGAAGGGAAGCGGCGCGTCGCTCACGACACCGGGGCCGATCGAGCTGCAGCGTACGCTGCGAGCGCTCGCGGATGCCGGCGTGCGAACGGTCGCGATCGAGGTTTCGTCGCATTCGTTGCACCAGCGGCGCGTCGAGGGCGTGCGGTTCGACGCCGCCGTCTTCACGAACCTCACGCGCGACCATCTCGATTATCACGGCACGATGGACGCGTACCTGGCCGCGAAGGCGTCGCTCGTGCCGCAGCTGAGCAATGATGGCGTTGCGGTGGTGAACGACGACGATCGTTCGTGGGACGCGCTTCCCGCCGCACCGCGCCGGGTGACGTTCGGCGTGAGCAGCCTTCGCGCAGACGTGCGCGCGGAACAGCGGAAATTCGACTCCGCCGGCAGTACGTGGCGCCTCACGACGAAGGACGCCTCGGCCGACGTGCGCCTGTCGCTCATGGGCGATTTCAACGTCGCCAACGCGCTTGGCGCCGCCGCGGCGGCATTCGCGCTTGGCATGACCGTTCCGATCATCGCCCGGCGCCTCGACACGCAGCCGCAGGTGCCCGGACGGCTCGAGATCGTCGGCGAGCGCCCGACCGTGCTTCGCGACTATGCCCACACGCCCGACGCGCTCGAGCGCGCGCTCACCGCGCTGCGTCCGTTCACGCCGGGCGCGCTGATCGTCGTGTTCGGCGCCGGCGGCGATCGCGACCGGGGAAAGCGTCCGCTCATGGGGCAGGTGGCCGCTCGCCTGGCCGATCGCGTGATCATCACGAGCGACAACCCGCGCACCGAAGATCCGGAGCGCATTCTCGACGACATCGCCGCGGCACTCGCGCCGGGACACTTTGAGCGCATCGAGGACCGCCGCGCCGCGATCGAACACGCGATCACAATGGCGGATCCTGCGCTCGATGTCGTCGTGCTCGCGGGGAAGGGGCACGAGGACTACCAGGTGCGCGGCACCACGAAATATCCGTTTGACGAAAGGGAGATCGTCGGCGAGATCCTCGCGGCCGCACGCACGAAGGTGAACGCGAGATGAACCCATGAGCACGTTCTGGACGCTCGCGCGTGTCGCGCGTGCCCTCGGCGGCGGTCCGAGCGACGACCGCCCGATCCGCGCGGTGTGCACGGACACGCGCGCCATCGAACCGGGCGACCTGTTCGTCGCGCTCAAGGGCGAGCATCACGATGCGCACCTGTTTCTCGCCGAGGCCGTGGCGAAGGGCGCGGCGGCCGTCGTCGTGCACGACGCCGAGCGGGCCAAGGGGCTCGGCATTCCCGCGTACATCGTTCCGGACACGCTGCACGCGCTCGGCGACCTCGGGCGTGCGCGGCGGCTTGCCTGGGGCGGGCCGCTGGTCGCCGTCGGGGGCTCGAACGGCAAGACGAGCACGAAGGAGCTGATCCGCGCCGCACTCGGCGCGCGCCTCGACGTGCACGCGACGAAGGGGAACCTCAACAACCAGATCGGCGTGCCGCTCACGCTGCTCGCGATCCCCGACGGCGCGGACGTGGTGGTCGCCGAGCTCGGCACGAACGTTCCCGGCGAGATCGCCCTGCTGCGGCGGATCGTCGAGCCGTCCATCGTCGTGGTGACCACGGTGCAGGAAGAACATCTCGAGGGATTCGGCGATCTGGCCGGCGTGATGCGGGAGGAGGCCTCGCTTCTCGACGGCGTGGCGGTCGCCGTCGTTCCCTCGGACGAGCCCGCGCTCGTGTCGGAGTCGGTGCGCCGCGCGCGGCGCACGGTCACGGCCGGCGTCGGCAGCGGCGACGTGATGGCCACGGCCATCACACTGGCCGCGGACGGCACCGGGACGGTCGTGGTCGACGGTACTCACATCAGGGTGCCGCTGCGCGGCCGGCACAACCTCAACAACGCGATGCTGGCGCTGGCGGTGGCGCGGGAATGCGGGGTGCGGATCGAGGACGCGGGTGCGGCGATCGCCGCGATGAATGTCTCGGCCGTGCCGTCCATGCGCTGCGCCGTCGAGCCGCTCGGCGAGGTGATGCTCATCAACGACGCGTACAACTCGAATCCGGGCTCGGCGCGCGCCGCGCTCGCGCTCCTCAAGCAAGTCGGTGCCGGTCGCCAGCGCGTCGCCGTGCTGGGGACGATGCGCGAGCTCGGCGCACACGCCGCGCGGGCGCACGAGGAGGTCGCCCGCGAGGCGCTGAGGTCGGGAGCCACGATCGTGGCCGGTATCGGAGAATTCGCGGCGGCGCTGCAGCAGGTCGCGCCCAACGACGATCGCGTCGTGACCGCGAACGACGTCGACGATCTCTGGCCGAAGTTGCGGTCCCGCCTCGCCGTGGATGCCGTGATCCTGCTCAAGGCGTCACGCGGCGTGCGTCTCGAGCGTCTTCTGCCACACCTCACCGCGTGGGCGGCCGAAGACGTGTCTCCCTATCGAACGAGCTGACCCGAGCAGATGCTCTACTACTTCCTGTATCCGTTCCGCCAGCACTTCGGGCCGTTTCGCGTCTTCGGCTACCTGTCGTTTCGCGCGGCCGGCGCCGCGGTGACGGCGCTGCTGGTCGCGTTCGTCGTCGGTCCGATGATCGTGCGATGGCTCCAGCGCATGCAGATCCACCAGGTGGTGCGCGAGGGGACGCCCGATTCGCACGCGTCGAAAGGCACGACGCCGACGATGGGCGGATTGATCATCCTCGCGGCCACGCTGGTGCCGACGCTGCTCTGGATGCGCCTCGAAAACCGCTACGTGTGGCTCGCCCTCGCGGTGACGCTGCTGATGGGCGCGATCGGATTTCTCGACGACTTCCTCAAGCTGAAACAGAAGCGCGAGGGGCGGGAGAATCGCGGGCTCGTGGAGCGCTACAAGCTCGCCGGCCAGGTGACGATCGGCTTCGCGCTGGCCGTATATATCTGGAAGGCGCCGCTCAATGCTCTGCCGGGTGCCTCCACCACGCTGCCGTTCCTCAAGTACATGCTGGTGGTTCCCGCGACGATCGGCGCGGCGTGGCTGTATGTGCCATTCGTGACGTTCGTGATGACGGCCACCAGCAACGCCGTGAACCTGACGGACGGACTCGACGGGCTTGCCGCGGGCCTCATGGCGATCGCGATGGCGACCTTCGCGATCTTCGCCTACGCGATGGGCCGCACGGACGCGTCGTCGTACCTCCAGCTCTTCTATTTGCGCGACGCCGGCGAACTGACCGTTTTCTGCACGGCCGTGTTCGGCGCGTCGGTTGGTTTTCTCTGGTACAACGCGCACCCGGCGCAGGTCTTCATGGGCGACACCGGCGCGCTCGCGCTCGGCGGCGCGCTCGGCGCGGTCGCGATCCTGCTCAAGTCGGAGTTCCTGGTGGTGTTCGTGGGCGGGGTGTTCGTCGCCGAGACGACGTCGGTGCTGGTCCAGCGATTGGTATTCAAGTACCGGCGCAGGCGATACGGGCTCGCGTACGCGCAGCAGCATCGTGTCTTCTTGCGAGCGCCGCTGCACCACCACTTCGAGCTGAAGGGATGGCCGGAGACGCAGGTCGTCGTGCGATTCTGGATCCTGGGAATTCTCTGCGCGTTCGTGGCGCTCAGCACGCTCAAGCTCCGGTGATCCGCGAACTGATTCTTCGAGGAGAAGTCGCGGTCGTCGGACTCGGCCGGAGCGGCCAGTCCGTGGCGCAGTTGCTGCGCCGCGCGGGCGCACGGGTCTATGCGTCGGACGCCGCGGAGGCCGACCCGGCGACCGTGGCGAAACTGGCCGGCATGGGTGTCGATGCGAGTGCCGGCGGCCACGATCTCGATCGCATCGCGGCGGCGGCCGTCGTCGTCTCCAGTCCCGGCGTGCCGCCCGATGCAGCTCCGCTGGCACGCGCGAGAGAGCGGGCCGTGCCGATCGTGAGCGAGGTGGAAGTCGCCCTCGCGTTTCTTCCAGCGGTGAAGTACATCGCCGTGACCGGAACCAACGGCAAGAGCACGGTCACCGCGCTGGTCGCTCACCTGCTGCGCGCGCTCGGGCTCGACGCCGTCGCGGCGGGGAACATCGGCACGCCGCTGTCGGACGTCGCGCTCAAGGTGAAGCCGCCGCAGTGGATCGCGCTCGAGCTCTCGAGCTTTCAGCTGCACGACACTCCCGGCATCGATCCGGCGGTCGGCGTGCTCACGAACCTCGAACCCGACCATCTCGACCGCTACAAGACGCTGGAGGAGTACTATGCGGACAAGATGCGGCTTTTCGCGAACGCGACGGACGCGTCGATCAGGGTGACGAACGCGGACGACGCCGAGGTCGAACGCCGCACGTCGAAGCTGCCGGGCCCCCGGCATCGCTTCTCGATGCGCGACCAGGGGGCCGATGCGGGGCCGTCCGCCACGGCGCACACGTGGCAGCTGCTCGGCTCCGATTTCGTCACGACCGCCGACATCCCGCTGCTCGGGAATCACAACATCGCCAACACGCTCGCGTCGGCGCTCGCCGTGGCGGTGGCCGATGCCGCGCACCGCACCGCCGCCGCGCGGGGAAGGCTCGCGGAGGCTGTCCGGACGTTCAAGGCGCTGCCGCATCGGCTCGAGGTCGTCGCGGAGGTTGACGGTGTGCTCTGGATCGATGACTCGAAGGCGACCAACGTGAGTTCCGCACGCGTCGGCATCGAGGCGATGACGCGGCCGAGCGTCGTGCTCCTGGGCGGGAAGCACAAGAACGAGCCCTATACCGCGCTGCTCGACGGGCTCGCCAGGCACGCGTCACTCGTCATCGCGTACGGCGACGCGGCGCCGATCATCGAGGCCGATCTGGCGGGCCACGTGCCGCTGGTGCGTCTCGGGTCGTCTTTTCATGATGTGATCGCGTGCGCCAGGGCCGCTGCCAGGCCCGGGGGTGCGGTGCTGCTTTCTCCGGCCTGCTCGAGCTACGACATGTTCACCAACTACGAAGTGCGGGGCGACACCTTTCGCCGCCTCGCCACGATGCGATGACGTCCGTCGCGGCGCCGGTCGCGCGGGCGCACGAGCGCTGGCGGATGTCCATGGAGGCGCGGGCGCTCATGGTGGTGACCGCGGTCCTCCTCGCGTTCGGCCTCGCGTCGCTTTACAGCGCGAGCGCGTTCGAGGCGGTGCGCGACAAGCTGCCGAGCACGTATTTCCTGCTGAAGCAGGTCACGGGAGTCGCGGCGGGAATCGTGTTCTTCGCGATCGCGGCCAAGGCGGACGCGGAACTGTGGAAGAGGTACGCCTGGGCGGTGATGGGAATGGCGCTATTCGCGATGCTGCTCACGGTTTTGCCGTTCACCAAGAACATCGCGCCGCCGATCCTCGGCGCGCGACGATATCTCATGCACGGATCGGTGCAGCCGTCGGAGTTCGCCAAGCTCGCGGTGATCGTGTGGACGGCGATGCTCGTGGTGAAGAAGGGCGACCAGCTCAAGCGCCTGAGCAAGGGCCTGCTTCCGATCCTGCTCGTCGTCGGTGCGCTCTGTGTGATGGCGGCATTCGAGCCCGACCTCTCGACCGTGCTCTTCTTCGCGCTGCAAATGGTGATCATCGTGTTCGCCGCCGGCGCGCGCATCGGGCACTTCGTTTTTCTCGGCATCGTCTGCACGCCGATCCTCTGGGCCGAGACGCAGCGATTGCAGTACGTGATGGAACGGCTCATGGGCTTTTCGGAGATGGCCGGTGCGGCGCACGCGAAGGTCAACTATCAGCTCGTGCAGTCGCTCATTGCGGTCGGCTCGGGAGGGTGGTTCGGGGCGGGATTCGGCGAGGGCCGCCAGCAGAACGGATTTCTTCCGCTCTCGTACGACGACTTCATCGGGAGCAGCATAGGCGAAGAGCGTGGCTTCGTGGGAATCGCCGCGCTGATCGCGCTCTACGCACTGTGGGGCTGGCTCGGGTTCAGGATCGCGAAGCGGGCGCGCACGCCGTTCCAGTCGCTCGTGGCGATCGGGATCACCACGACGATGATCGTCACGGCGTACCTGCACATCGGCGTCGTCATCGGGCTGCTGCCGACGACCGGGCTGACACTGCCGTTCATCTCGTTCGGCCGCTCGAATCTCGTCCTCTCGATGCTGATGACGGGGATCCTCGTGAACATCGGGAGCGAACGCGAGCGTGTGATCGCCGAACGCGCGACGGATCCAACGGGATCGCTGATGGTGCCTTCGCGGTGAACGTCCTCTTCGCCGGTGGCGGCACCGGCGGACACCTGTATCCCGGGCTCGCGATCGCGAGGGCCCTCGTCCGGCTCGATCCCTCGGTGAAGCCCCACTTCGTGGGTGCACGGCGCGGCATCGAACGCGACGTCCTGCCGAAGACGGAGTTTCCGCACACGCTGCTCGACCTGCATCCCCTCTATCGTCCGGCCGTCTGGAAGAATTGGCGCACGGTGCGCGGCGCGTTCTCCGCATGGAGCGGGATGGGGAAGCTCGGCCGCGAGCTCAGTCCCGCGCTGGTCGTGGGCACGGGCGGCTACGCCAGCGGCGCAGCGCTCGCGTGGGCGTGGACGCACGGCGTGCCGATCGCGCAGCACATCGGCGACAGTCATCCCGGCGCGACCGCGCGATGGTTCACGCGCATCTCGAGAGAGGCGTATCTCGGATTCCCCGAGGCGGAGCGATGGCTGCCCCACACGGGCTGCCTGTTTCGCATCACCGGCAATCCGATCGAGCCGCCGCCGGACATTCGTCCCGACCCGGCGGCCGCACGCGCCAAATGGGGATTTCCGCCGGGCGCGCGCGTGCTGCTCGTGTTCGGCGGGAGCCAGGGCGCCCGCGCGATGAACCACGTGGTCGCGGCCTGGGTCGACCGGGGCATTCCAGAATCGCTCTGCATCATCTGGGCGACGGGAGCAGGGCAGTTCGATGCGTACCGCCAGTTCGATCGCGCGGATGTGCGCGTGGTGCCGTATCTCTCGCCGATCGCGGATGCGTACGCCGCCGCCGACATGGCCTTCGTGCGCGGCGGGATGATGGGAACCTCGGAACTCTGTGCATGGGGGGTGCCGATGATCATCTGCCCGTTGCCGACGGCGGCGATGGATCATCAGACGGCGAATGCCCTGGCGCTGGAAAAAGCCGGAGCTGCGGTTCATCTGCCGCAGAGGGATCTCACGACGGAGAGCCTCGATGCGATCTTGCGGTCGTTGTTGAACGATCGGAGCAGGCTGAGCGCACTTCGCGAGCATGCGCTTGCCCGGGCGAGGCCAAATGCGGCGCGGGAGATCGCGGGATATCTGCTTGCGATGTTGGAGGGGCGAGATGCGAGATGAATGCGGGATGCGGAATTTCGACCCGATGCCGAATCCAAACTCATTTCTCTTAGCTTGCAGTCATGCCCCTGATCGACCAGTCCGATCCCCGCCCAGTCCACTTCATGGGCATCGCCGGCGCGGGCATGTCGGCGCTGGCCGAGCTGTGCCAGCGTCGCGGCGCGAACGTCACCGGCTGCGACCAGAATCCGAGTGGGGCTCCCGATCTCGCGGGGCTCGGCATCGCCGTGAGCCAGGGGCACTCCGCCGCGCACCTCGACGGTCATCGCGCGCTCGTGGTCAGTTCGGCGATTCCGAAAGACCATCCCGAAATCGCGCGCGCAAAGTCACTCGGAATTCCCGTGATTCGCCGGGCTGAGGCGCTCGCCGAGGCGACCGCCGGCGGAACGCTCATCGCAATCGCCGGCACGCACGGCAAGTCGACCACCAGCGTGATGACCACCGGGGTCCTCGCCGCCGCGGGCCTCAATCCCACCGGCGTCGTCGGCGCGCGCGTGGCGTCGTGGAACGGAAACCTGAGCAGCGGCGGCAACGACGTCTTCGTCGTCGAAGCAGACGAATACGACCGGAGTTTTCTCGCGCTCGCACCGGACGTCGCCGTCGTCACGAACGTCGAGGCCGACCACCTCGACATCTATCGCGACCTCGACGACGTGCGCGCGGCGTTCAACCAGTTCGTGCGCGGCGCGCGCTGGATCGTGCTCTGCGCGGATCAGGCGAATGCGAACAATCTCCACACGCCGCCGACGGCGGAAGTCGTGCGCTATGGCATCGACAGCATCGAGGCGCGGCTCGTCGCCCGCAAGATCGCGACGAGCGACGGGCGCACCTCCTTCGACGTGCGGTTCGACGGCAGGGCCGGCGGCCGGGTTACGATCGGCGCGGTGGGCGAGCACAACGTCCTCAACGCGCTCGCGGCGCTCGGCGTCGGGCTCTCGCGATTCGGCGTTACCGTCGAGCAGATGGCGCCGGGCCTCGCGACCTTCGTCGGCGCGGAGCGTCGGTTCCAGCGCATCGGCACCGCGCGGGGCGTGATCGTCGTGGACGACTACGCGCATCATCCCACGGAAATCCGGGCGACGCTTTCCGCCGCGCGCCTCGCGTTCCCGGGGCGGAGGATCATCGTCGCGTTCCAGCCGCATCTCTTCTCTCGCACGCGCGACTTCGCGCCGGAGTTCGGCCTGGCGCTCGCGAAAGCCGACCAGTTGTTTCTGGCCGACATCTACCCGGCCCGCGAAACGCCGATCGCGGGCGTCACGAGCCAGCTGGTCGCCGAGAGCAGCACCGTCGCCGGCCGCCGGCCCGCCTGGATGGGGGCGCGACCGGATCTCGCCCAGGCCCTCGCCGAATTCGTGATCGACGGCGACCTCGTCCTGACGGTCGGTGCGGGGGACATCACGAAGACGGGGCCCGAACTGCTCGCGCTCCTCGGCGCACGCGAATGACCGGCGAAGCGCCGCCCGGCCCGCGCTCGCCCGCGATGAGGATGCTGCGCCGGATCGGCGCAGGGCTGGCCGTGCTGGTCGTGGTCGCAGGCCCGTGGTGGGCCCCCATGCTGCTTCGCCGGCTCGACTTCTTTCGCGTGAGGCGCGTGGAGATCGACGGCACGCGTTACGTCAGCCCCGATGAGATCGTTTCGCGATTGAGGATAGACACCACGGCGTCGCTGTTCGACGACGTGGGACCGTTGGAAAAGCGTGTGCGGCAGCATCCGTCGGTTCGCGACGTGCGCATCGAGCGGAAACTGCCGGGCACCCTGCTCGTGCGGATCACGGAAAACCTGCCCGTCGCGTTCGTTCAGGCGGCGTCGGGGCTCGTGGCGGTGGATGCGACGGGACGCTCTCTCCCGGTCGATCCGGCCACGGCTGACGTGGACCTTCCGGTGCTCGCCGTGCGCGACACGCTCACGCTGCGCGTGCTCGGCGAGGTGCGCGAGCAGTTGCCGGCGCTCTTCGCACGCATCGGGGAAGTGCGGCGTCTTCCCCGCGGCGGTTCGTTCTACCTGCTGTTTCGCTTGACTGAATCACCGACCAATCTCGCGCACGACGTGCTCGCTTCGGACGACGTCGGCGCGGACCGTTTGTCAGACATCGTTCCCGTCGAGCAGGATCTGGCCCGTCGAAAGTTGCGAGCCACCGAACTCGACTTGCGTTTCCGCGACCAGGTAATCGCCCGCTTGCCATGAACGTGCCATGAATCTCGATCGACTCGTTGCCGGCCTCGACATAGGATCCGCGAAGACCACTGCCGTCATCGCGGAGGTCGTCGGCGACCTGCCGAAGCATCCCACCGTGAACATCCTCGGCGTGGGGCAGGCGCGCACCACCGGGCTTCGCCGTGGCGTCGTCGCCGACATCGACGAGACGACCCGCTCCATCATGAAGGCGCTGCAGGACGCCGAGCGCATGGCCGGCGCGCAGGTGCACACGGTCTACGCCGGCATCGCCGGCGAACACGTGCAGGCGATGACGTCGAAGGGCATCGCGTCCGTGACCGGCTCCGAGATCTCGAAGGCCGACGTGGATCGCGCCAATTCCGTGGCGCGCGCGCAGGCCATTCCGCAGGACCGCGAGCTCATCCACGCGATCCCGCAGGAGTACACCGTCGACAAGAACATCGGCATCCGCGACCCGGTCGGGATGATCGGCACGCGGCTCGAGACCGAGATGTACCTCGTGACGATCGGGTCGTCGCCGGCGATGAACCTGCGGAAGGCGGTCGAGAAATCGGGCTACAAGGTCGGCGAACTCGTGCTCGAGCCGCTCGCCAGCGCGCTCAGCGTGCTCACCGAAGACGAGAAGGAACTCGGCGTGTGTCTCGTGGAGATGGGTGCCGGCACCACGGACGTCGCGGTCTTTCACGAGGGCAAGATCCGCCACCTCGGGACCGTGAACTACGGCGGCAACAACGTCACCAGCGACATCGTCCACGGACTCGGCGTCACGCAGGCCGACGCCGAGCGGCTGAAGGAGGCGTACGGCTGCGCCTACGAGCCGATGGTCGAGCACAGCGAGATCATCAAGCTGCCGAGCACGGTGGCGCAGGGCGACCGCCAGATCCCGAGAGAACTGCTCGCCCACATCATCCATCAACGCACCGCCGAGATCTTCGAGCTCGTCATGCGCGACGTCGAGTCGGCTGGATTCCTGAAGCGCCTGTCGGCCGGCGTCGTGGTTACGGGCGGCGCGGCTGCCCAGCCGGGGACGGGCGAGCTGGCGAGCGAGGTATTCGGCACGGGCGCAAGGGTCGGCGAACCCGGCCAGTTCCTGGGTGGCCTCGCCGACTCGGTCCAGGCCCCGAGGTTCTCGACCGTGGTCGGCCTCGTTCAGTACGGCGCCCACCGTCTGGCGCTCGGCAGCGGCGGCGCGAAAGGGAAGCGCCTCTCCATGGCCACGGCGGCTCCCTCCATGGACAAGCTCGCCCAGCGCTTGAAGACCTGGCTGCAGGATTTCTTCTAACGGCAACTGCTTTCCACAGATCTCGCAGATTTAGCGGATACTGCCTTTGCTGTTGTCGTTCCCTAGGAAGGGTTTGCTTGAATCCGCGTAGATCTGTGAAATCCGTGGAAAAGTCGTTGCCGCTTCTTTGCCATGTCACATACCTTTCGCGCCCGAGCTAGAGTGGATAACCCCGCTCGCCGGTGCGCGTTCTTTTTTCAATGCTGAATCGTCCTAACAACGTGGTGAGAAATCGCCACGCGCATATATTTCCGCAGCGTCGATCTGCCGTCTGTCATCCGCCTTCTGCCATCTAGCCAATGAGCATTTTCGAGTTCGAGGAAACCCCCGCCCAAAGCGCCAGGATGCGCGTCGTTGGAGTCGGCGGCGGCGGCGGGAANNAGCCTCAGCGGCGTCGAGTTCATCTCCGTCAACACCGACGCGCAGGCCCTCCTGAACTCGAAGTCGGACATCAAGATCCAGATCGGCAAGAAGCTCACTCGCGGCCTCGGCGCGGGCGCCCGTCCTGAAATCGGGCGCCAGGCGATCGAGGAGAATCGCGATGAAGTCCTGCGTGTGCTTGCGAACTGCGACCTCGTGTTCGTCACCTGCGGCATGGGCGGCGGCACCGGCACCGGCGCGGCGCCCGTCATCTGCGAGCTCGCGCGCGAAGCGGGCGCGCTCACCGTCGGCATCGTCACCAAGCCGTTCCTGTTCGAAGGCCGGAAGCGCATGCGTCAGGCCGACGAGGGAATCGCGGAGATGGCCAAGTACGTCGACACGATGATCGTCGTCCCGAACGAGCGCCTGCTGGCGGTCGTCGGGAAGGGAATCCCGTTCCAGGACGCGCTCAAGAAGGCCGATGAAGTGCTGCTCCACGCCACGAGCGGCATCTCCACGATCATCAGCGGCATCGGCATGATCAATGTGGATTTCGCGGACGTGCGCACCGTGATGAAGGATGGCGGCGCCGCACTCATGGGCACCGGCATCGGCCGCGGTGACAACCGCGCGATGGAAGCGGCGCAGCAGGCGATCTCCAGCCCGCTGCTCGACAATGTCTCGATTTCGGGAGCCACCGGCGTTCTGCTCAACGTGACCGGCGGACAGGATCTCTCGATCGGCGAAGTCACGGCGATCGCGGACATCATCCACGACGCGGCCGGCGATGACGCGGAAATTATTTTCGGTGCCGTGCAGGAACCCTCGATGCAGGGCGAGATCCGCGTCACCGTCGTCGCCACGGGATTCGGCAAGGCGCTCTCGCATTCGACGCCCTCTTATGCCGGTTCGCGCGTTTCCACCGGCACGCCGGTGATCCCGATCGACGGTGCCCGTCCGCGACCGGTCATCGGCAGCGCGTACCACGGCCAGTCCGGTTCCGCCGGCGGCGCGGCACCCGCACGGCGCGCCGCACCGCAGCCGGCCCCCGAGCGCCGTCCGCAGGCCGACCTCGACGACCTCGAGATCCCGACGTTCATTCGGAGGCAGATGGATTGAAGGCGTCGCGCAATCGCGTCGCACTCTGGGGAATAGGCGCGGCGGTGGCCCTTCTGGCTGCCGCCGCGCTTCGTTTCGGCCCCGCGCTGCCGCGCGCCGTCGACGGTGGGCCGCCACCGCCCCCTGGCGGGGCGTGGACCAGCGTAGACACGCTCGGGAAGGGCGAGTCGCTCGCCGCCGTCCTCGCTCGCGGTGGGCTCGCCGGCGAAGATCAGGCGGCCGCGATCCGTGCGGCCTCGAGCCTCGATCCCCGAAAAATTCCCGCCGGCATGGAAGTGCGCTTCACCGGCGACAGCACCAACGGCACGGACCCGCGGCCGACGGACATCGCGCTGCTGCTCTCGGCCGACCGCACCCTGCACCTGCTGCGCACCGGCAGCACATGGGCCTCGCGCGAGGAGCGCACGCCGTGGACGACGGACACCCTTGTGATGCACGGCGTGGTGCACTCCAACCTGTACGACGCGGTCAACGCCGGATCGGGCGACCTGCTCTCGAAGGGCGCCCGTGCCGAGCTGGCATGGACCATCGCGGACATCTTCGAGTACCGGATCGACATGAGCCGCGAACTGCAGGATGGCGACGCCGTGCGCGCCGTCTTCGAGCGCTCGCGCTCGCCTTCGGGCGTCGTGCGCATCCGCGCGATCCTCGCGGCCGGCCTCGAGCGGAGCGGCGCCGAGCTGCAGGCGATTCGATTCGTGCCCCTCGGGGAGACGCGCGCCGAGTACTACGACCAGGATGGACGCTCGCTGCGCGCGACGTTCCTCCGCGCGCCGCTCTCGTTCCGGCGGATCTCCAGCGTGTTCGGCATGCGCGAGCATCCGATTCTCGGCTCGTGGCGCTCGCACAAGGGTACCGACTACGCGGCGGCGAGCGGCACGCCCGTCCGATCCATCGGCAACGGGATCGTGGTGTTTGCCGGTACGCGTGGCGGCTACGGGAACAGCATCGACGTGCGCCATCCGAACGGGTTCGTCACGCGCTACGGACACCTGAGAGGATTCGCGTCCGGGGTGCGAACCGGCACGCGGGTGTCGATGGGCCAGACCATCGGGTATGTCGGCATGACGGGACTCGCGACGGGGCCCCACCTGCATTTCGAGGTGATCATCGGTGGCGTGCAGCGCGATCCGCGCACGGCGCTCAAGTCGAACGCGGGGCCGCCGCTGGCCGCGGGCGAGCTGGCGGCGTTCGACCGGGTGAGGCATGAGGCCATTGGGCAGCTCGATCAGGCGGCGGGCGTCATCAGGGCGCCGGCGACGGCTGCGCACTACTGACAACTGCCACGGCGTACCGAGTATTGGGTTATCGCAAGAAAGGGAATTAGTTAACGGTCGTTGGTCGTTGGTTTCGAACCAACGACGACGGGACAGGTCTGGCGGGCGACTGATGTGAGTCGCGGTCGTTTGGTGAATGGTTTCGCGTCGGCGCTGGTACGTTGGACCGATGCAAGACTTCAAACGACTCGAAGTGTGGCGGCTCGGCCACGCGCTTGCGCTCAACGTCCACCGTCTAAGCGCGTCGATCCCAAGACATGAAAACTCGGGGCTGATCAGTCAGATGAGGCGCGCGGCGACCTCGATTTCGGCGAATATTGCTGAGGGAGCTGCCAAGGAAACACGAAAAGAGTTCGCGCGATTTCTCGGAATCGCGATCGCGTCGGCATCGGAGCTCGAGAACCACCTTCTCTTCTGCCGCGACGCCGGCCTTGCACCCCGGGCAGAGGTTGAATCTCGTCTCGCCGAGAACACTCAGCTACGTCGAATGCTCTTCGGTCTGTTAAAACGAGTCCGCGAACGAGACTGTCCCGTCGCAGTTGGTTCGAAACCAACGACCAACGACCTTTAACTAATTCCCTTTGTTGCGATAACCCAAAAACCCAAAACAGCAGTTATCGGTTGGCAGGCCCCCACGATTTGCATCCGCGGCGCGTAGTTTTATCCGATGCTCATCTGGCTCCTCGCCATCGCCGCCGGCTCGGCGCTCGCGTACGTGCAATACCGATTCGGCGGCGCGTCGCGCGCCACGGTGCCGCTCGCCCTGCGCGCCCTGGCGCTCACCATCGTCCTCGCGCTGCTCCTCGACGCGCCGGGCGGCCCCTCCCGCCGCGTGCGGCCGTACGCGGCGCTCGACGCATCCGCCAGTTGGATCTCCTCCGGCGACACCACGCTGTGGCGGCGCGCCGTTCGAAGCGCGGATTCGGTAGGAGCCGACACGCTGCTCCTGCTCGGAGACTCCGTCCGGGCCGGCACCGCTCCCAAGACGCCGGCCGATCGCGCCACGCGAGTGGCACCGCTCGTCGAACGCGCGCTCGGCTCCGGGCGTGCCACCGTGTTCGTGACGGACGGCCGCGTGGACGATCCTGAGCGCCTCGCCGACCTGCCGTCCGGGTCGCGAGTCGTCGCGCTCGAGGGCACGTCGCGGCTCGATGCCGCGGTGGTCTCCGTGGACGGCCCCGCCGCCGCGGTGGCCGGCGACACGGTGGAGTTCAACGCGGTGATCGCGGCCGGTGGCGCCGGTTCGCATGCCGGCAAAATCGTGCTGATGCAGGGCGCGGTGACGCTCGTCGCGTCACCGGTCGATTCGCTCGCGTCGTACGCCGAGCGCACGGTGCGCCTTCGCACGCAGGTCGGCGGCGCACCCGGTCCGCGGCTGCTCAAGCTCGTCCTCGCGACGGACGGCGATGCGCTCGCCGCCAACGACACGCTCAGTTTCGTGCTCGACGTCGCCCGCGGGGCGTCGGCCGTGTTCGCGTCGACGGCGCCGGACGAAGACGCGCGCTACGCGCTCGATGTGCTGCGCGGCACGCTCGCCGTGCCGACCCGCGGATATTTCCGCGTGGCGCCCGGACGGTGGGTGCAGGATGGCTCGCTCGCGGTCGTCAGCGAAGACGAGGTTCGCCGCAGCGTCGCCGAGGCGCCGCTCGCGGTGCTGCACGGCGACACCGCGATCTTCGGAGCGCCGCGAACCTTCACCCGTGGCGCGCTGGCCCTGATCGCGCCGCCTGCGCAGAAGGGCGACGACTTCTACGCGGTCGGCGCGCCGCCGTCGCCGTTGCTCCCCGCGCTCGGCGGCCTGCCGTGGGATTCGCTGCCACCGGTGGAGCCCGGCGCGGCCCCGCGGGACGCCGAGTGGGTCGCGGTGACCTCGCGTCGCGCGCGCCGGATGGACGAACGGCCGCTGGTGTCCGGGAGCTCGAAGCCGCGCCGCGTGGTGGTGGTGGGCGCGTCGGGACTTTGGCGCTGGAAGTTCCGCGGCGGCCGCAGCGCGGATGCGTTCACGGCGCTGTGGGGATCGATCTTCGACTGGCTCATGGGCGACGCCACCGACGCGCGCGCGGCGCACCCGGCAACGGCGTGGGTGCGCTCCGGCGAGCCGGTGCGCTGGCGTCGCGGCGGTGCGCGCGATTCCGTGGCCACCGTGGTCGTTCGCGCCCTCGAGGGAAAACGGGCCGACACGCTGCAGCTTCGATTCGCCGGTGAGACCGGCGTGGCCGACTCCCCGCCGCTGGCCGCTGGCGTCTACGAGGCGCACACGGTGGGGGGCGATGGCCTGCTCGCCGTCAACGCGTCGGCTGAATGGCTCCCACGGCGGCCGATGGTCCGCTCAGGTGCCGTAGGGTCGGCACCGGCGGCGGATCGGGCGCCGCGTGCCCGCACGCTCTGGTGGCTGTACGCGATCGCGCTCGCCTGTCTCTGCACGGAGTGGGTCATGCGTCGCAAGGTCGGGCTGCGGTGAGTGCGACGAACGGCCGCGGGCCCGTGACCGCGCCCAGGAAGAGTCTCTGGCAGCGCATCAAGGACGTCGCGCTCACCGACGTCACGGTCTTTGCGCGCGGCGGCGTGGACGCCGGCTCCCTCGAGCGGCTCGAGACGCTGTTGATCGAATCTGATTTCGGCGTTCGCGTGTCGTCGCGGCTGGTGGCGGACATGGAGCGGCTCGCGCGCCGAGGGGACATCAAGACCCGGGATGACTTCGAGGGAGCGCTGCGCGACGCGGTCGCGCACGCGCTCACGAGCGGAAACAGCGATCCGTCCCTCAGGTATGCCGACGCGGGACCGACGGTGATACTCGTGCTCGGCGTGAACGGCGCGGGGAAGACGACGTTCATCGGCAAGCTCGCGACGCGCCTGAAGGGGGAGGGGAAGCGCGTGCTCGTCGCCGCCGGAGACACCTTTCGCGCGGGAGCGGTAGACCAGCTGCGCGTGTGGGCGGAGCGCGCCGGCGTCGATTTCGTCTCCGGGTCGAGCGGCGGTGATCCGGCCGCCGTCGCGTTCAGTGCGATCGACGCCGGGGTGACGCGCGGTGCCGATGTGATCATCATCGACACGGCCGGCCGGCTGCACACGAGCGATGATCTCATGGAAGAACTCCGCAAGGTCGCGCGCGTGATCGCGAAGCGCCTCCCCGGAGCGCCGCACGAGTCGTTGCTTGTCCTCGACGGCACGATCGGGCAGAACGCGATCGCGCAGGGGACCACGTTNNAAGTTCGTCGGCATGGGCGAGAAGGCGGCCGACCTGCGGCCGTTCGATCCGGCGCAGTTTGCGAGGGAGCTCTTCGACCGGTGAGGAGCGAGGTGGCCGCAACGTGACCGCCCAGCGCGCGGCCCGCAACGCGGGGCGATCGCTCGACACCGCCGTCACGTACCTCACCGGCGTCGGACCCGCGCGCGCCGACGCGCTCAGGCGGCTCGGCATCTTCACGGCGCGCGACCTCTTCCTGCACATTCCGCACCGGTACGAGGACGCGAGCACGGTGTCCGCCATCGCGAAATTGCGCATCGGCGACGATGCGACGGTCATCGGCACCGTGATCTCGAAAGGCGTGATTCCCACGCGAAAGGGACTGCGCGTATTCCAGGCCGTGGTGCAGGATTCGAGCGGGCTCATCGAGGCATCCTGGCCGGGCCAGCCCTTCCTCGACCGTGCGATCAGGAAGGGCGACGTGCTGCTGCTCTCCGGCCCGGTGCGCTTCTTCCACGGCCGCGTGCTGGCGCCGCGCGAGTTCGTGAACCTGGGGCCGGAGGACTCGGCGAACGGCACGAGCGGGGGCCGCGTGCTGTCGGTCTATCCGGCGACGGAGGGATTCTCGTTCAAGCAGCTGCGCGCGCTGATCGAGAAGCACCTCGACGAGTACCTGCCGCTGTTCAAGGAATACATCCCCACCGACATTCTGCATTCCGCATCCGTTCCGACTCTCCCCGACGCATTGCGCGCCGTGCACCGGCCGCGCACGCTCGCCGAGGCGCACGCGGGCCGCGCACGCCTCGCATTCGAGGAGCTTCTTTGCGTGCACATCCTGCAGCTGCGCGCGAAGGCCCTCGCTCGCGAAACCCGCGCTGGAATCCGGTTCGTGAACAAGCGCGTGCTCACGTCCAGACTGAAGTCGCTGCTGCCGTTCGAGCTCACCGGCGCGCAGGTGCGCGCCACGCGCGAGATCGTGAAGGACATGACGAGCCCGCAGCGCATGCACCGCCTGCTGCAGGGCGACGTGGGCAGCGGCAAGACGATCGTTGCCTTGTTCGCCGCGCTGCTCGCGGTCGAGAACGACTATCAGGCTGCGGTGATGGCGCCGACCGAACTGCTCGCCGAGCAGCACGCGCGAACGTTCTCCGCACTCCTCGCCCCCCTCGGACTTTCTCCGCTGCTCATCACCGGATCGCTCTCGGCCCGCGAGCGAAAGGCCGCGGCGACGCGGCTCGCGAGCAGCGAGCCGCTGATCGTCGTCGGCACGCACGCGCTCACACAGGAGGGCACGCAGTTCGCAAGACTCGGTCTCGCGGTGGTGGACGAACAGCATCGGTTCGGCGTCGAGCAGCGCCTGGCGCTCGGCAAGAAGGGAGCGCGTCCCGACGTGCTGCTGATGAGCGCCACGCCGATTCCCCGGTCGCTCGCGCTCACGCTGTACGGCGACCTCGACGTCAGCGTGCTCGACGAGCGTCCGCCGGGCCGCCAGCCCGTGACGACCGCCAGGCGCCCCGAAAAGGCGCGCGCGAAGGTGTTCGACTTCATCGACGCGCAGGTCGCCAAGGGCCGCCAGGCGTACATCGTGCTCCCGCTGATCGAGGAGAGCGACAAGTCCGCGCTGCGTGCCGCGACGAAGGAATACGAGGAGTTGCGGACCGGACGCTTCGCGAAGCGCCGCGTGGCGCTGCTGCACGGCCGCCTCGACGCCGTGGACAAGGACGACACGATGCGGCGCTTCCGGGACGGCGAGATCGACATCCTCATCTCGACCACGGTGATCGAGGTCGGCATCGACGTCGCGAACGCGACCGTGATGCTCATCGAGCACCCCGAGCGTTTCGGCCTGTCGCAGCTCCATCAGCTGCGCGGCCGCGTGGGCCGCGGCGCCGAGGAGAGCTTCTGCATCCTGCTTGGCGACGTGAGCCCCGAGGTCGCCGAGCGCCTCGAGATCTTCGTGAGCACCGACGACGGCTTCAGGATTGCGGAGGCCGACCTGCAACTGCGGGGAATGGGCGACCTGTTCGGCGAGCGGCAAAGCGGCGAACCGACCTTTCGCGTCGCCGACCCGATTCGCGACCGCGAGCTGAGCGAGCTGGCGCGCGACGGCGCTGAGCGCTTGCTCGGGAGCGATCCCGGCCTGGCCAGCAAGGCCAACAAGCCGCTGCACGACGTGCTGGCCAAGCGCTACGGACGGGCACTGGAGCTCTTCCGGGTCGGCTGAGGGGGGACCTTCGCCCGATCGCCCCTCACGCGTGGCTCGTCGCTGTCAGTCCTTTGCACCCCACCAGCGAATCGCGCTATCCTTGAGGTATCCTCTTTCCCATGGTATCGCGATCTCCGAGCCCGACGCTCCATCCCGTGCCCCGGATGGTCTGGAACGATTCGCCCCCGTCGGCGCCGCGCTCGTGGCGTTGGTCGTCCTGCTTGCCATTGGATACGGCGTCGATCGCTGGACCCGGGCGCGGCTCGTCGAGCACCAGCGCCAGGACATCCAGCTTCGGCTCGCCCCGTACGCGAACTCGATCTCGGTTGGACTCAAGCGGCGGCTCGAGCGGCTGAACGGCCTGAAGGGATTCGTCGAGAGCGCGCACAGCATCGACGAAGTGAACCGCGAATTCCCGGTCCTCGCGGAAGGACTGCTGCAGGGCGCGTCGGGAGTTCGTGCGCTCGCCCTCCTGAAGAAGGGCCGGGTGCGCTGGGTCTATCCGCTGCAGGGGAACGAGCAGGCGCTGGATCTCGACCTCATCCATGACCCGCGCGCCGAGATCAGGGAGGACACGCGCCGGATGGAGCAAAGCGATTCGATCGTCATCACGGGTCCGCTGGTGCTCGCGCCGGGCTGGGTCGGACTGATCGCACGTGAGCGGCTGCACACCGGCAATTCGTCGCTGCCTGATGCGGTGACCGTCGTCGTCGACGTGGATTCGCTGCTTGCCGTCGCCGGGATGCTTCACGGCGTTCCGAGCCTCGATGTCGCCCTGCTCGACCGGAGCGGCGCACGAATGGGGGCATCGAGGGCGCCGATGCCGCCCAGTCCCGTCCAAGTCAGCGTCGTGACGCCGGACGGTCACTTCACGCTGGTGGGGTCGCCGATCGGCGGATGGAACGCGGCCGTCGCCACCACGCTGCTGGCGTTTCGCGCCGCGGGCCTCACGATCGTTTTCCTCTTCGCGGGACTGATCTATCTCATCATCGAGCGGCAGTCCCGCCTCACCGCTGCCGTGGAGGAGCGGACGCGGGAACTGCAGCTCGCCAACGCGGAGCTTGGTCGCGAAGTGCAGGTCCGGCTCGAGACCGAAGCGGCGCTACGCCGGCAGGAGGAACAGCTTCTCCACGCGCAGAAGATGGAGGCTGTGGGAACACTCGCGGGCGGCATCGCGCACGACTTCAACAACGTCCTCACCGCGATCATCGGGTTCGGCGGCCTCGCGCTCGACCGCACGAACGATTTTGCGAAGGCGCGCGGCGAGAGCGAGGATATCGCCGCCATCCGGCTGGACGTGGAGGAGATCCTTCGCGCGTCCCAGCACGCCGCGGTCGTGACCAACCAGCTGCTCGCCTTCAGCCGAAAGCAGGTCGCCCGCCCCGAGGCGCTCGACGTGGGCAGCGTGGTGCGCGACATCGACGGACTGTTACAGCGGCTGATCGGCGAGCGCGTGCGCCTCGAGACGAACATGGCCGCCGACCTGCCGAACGTATTCGTGGATCGCGGCCAGCTCACGCAGGTGATCGTCAACCTCGCGGTCAACGCTCGCGACGCGATGCCGGAGGGCGGCCTCATCGCGATCGGCGCGATCCGCAAGCACGTGCGCGCCGGTGGCTGGCGCGCGGCTCGCGGCGTGCCCGTGGGTGATTACGTCGAGATCAGGTTCGAGGACAACGGCCACGGCATGCCGCCGGACGTGCTCGCTCGCGTGTTCGAGCCATTCTATACGACGAAAGGGCTGGGAAAGGGCACCGGCCTCGGACTTTCCACCGTGTACGGGATCGTCGGCCGGATCGGCGGACGCGTGCTCGTGGACAGCGAGGAGGGCAAGGGAACGGTGTTTCGGATCCTGCTCCCGCAGTACCATGCCGAAGCCGCCGTCGTCGCTCCGCTCCCGGATCGGCCCGCGTCCGAAACGCGGTCGGCGACGATCCTGCTGGCGGAGGACGAGCCCGCCGTTCGAAAGCTCGCCACGCGCGTTCTCTCTCGTTTGGGATTTACTGTGCTCGTCGCCTCCTCGGGCGAGGAAGCCATCGCGCTGAGCGCCGCGCACGCGGGCCGCGTGGACCTCCTCCTCACCGACCTCGTCATGGGAGGCGTGAACGGCCGGGTGACGGCCGAGCGCCTCCAGTCCCAGCGTCCCGGGCTCCGCGTGCTGTTCATGTCCGGGTACTCCGAAGAAACCGACAAGCTCGGCGACTTCGACGGGGGCCGCTCGACTCTCCTGTCGAAGCCCTTCACGCCCGACGTGCTGGCGCGCCGGGTTCGTGAGGTGCTGGACCGCGCCTGATTAGATTCTCCCCGTTCCCCGATCGCTGATCCCGTCCCCCGTCCCCCGTCACCCGCCCGGACCGATGCGCTCTTCCATTTCCCGTCGTGTCGGTTCGCTCGGCGTTGCCGTCGTTCTCCTCGTCACCGCATCCGGTGCGGCGCGAATGCGCGCGAGCGCCGTGCCCTGCGATCCCGACAACGGCAACCTGACCCTGCCGCCGGGGTTCTGCGCGACGGTGTTCGCCGACAAGGTGGGCGCGCCGCGGCACATGGTGGTCGCGCCGAACGGCGATCTCCTCGTGATCGGCAACTCGTTCGCGACGAACGCCGAGGCCGGCGGCTCGCGCACGGGCGGCTCGCTCATGCTGCTGCGCGACGCGAACGGCGACGGAAAGGCCGAGCTCGTGAAGCGGCTCAAGCCGGGCAACGGCTCGGGCATCGCGCTCGCGAACGGCTATCTCTACTCGTCGGCGGGCACGTCGATCGTGCGCTACAAGTACGCCGCCGGCGACACCGTGCTCGGCGCCGCGGACACGATCGTCTCCGGCTTCGCGACGGGCGGGCACAGCGCGTACAACTTCGTGGTGATCGGCAGCACGCTCTACATGAACGTCGGCTCTCGCACGAACGCGTGCCAGCCGGCCGAAGTCGACCGCAAGGGGAAGGCACCCGGCGTCGATCCCTGCGCGGAACTCGAGTCACGCGCCGGCATCTTCACGTTCGACGCGAACAAGCCCGGGCAGCATCCGGCCGATGGAACGAGGTTCGCCACCGGCATGCGCAACTCCGTGTCGCTCACCGTGGACTCGCGCGACCACACGCTCTGGGCGACGATGCACGGCCGCGACCAGCTAAGCGACTGGGGCTTCAGCGAAGATTACAACGCCGAGAATCCCGGCGAGCAGGTCAACCACATCCTCAGGGGCGACGACTTCGGCTGGCCCTACTGCTACTTCTCGACCGAGGAGAAGAAGCTGGTGAACGGGCCCGAGTACGGCGGCGACGGCAAGCAAAACTCGCGCTGCACGGCGAAGAAGCAGCCCGAGTTCGTCTTCCCGGGTCACTGGGCGCCGAACGACATGATGTTCTACTCCGGCTCGCAGTTCCCGGCGCGATACAAGGACGGCGCGTTCGTCGCGTTCCATGGCTCGTGGAATCGCGCACCGAAGCCGCAGCAGGGATTCCGCGTGGTGTTCCTGCCGATGAAGGGCGGGAAGACCGGGCCATTCGAAGATTTCGCCATCGACTTCTCGAATGCCGGCGGCCCGGGGAAGGACGGCCGGCTGCATCGCCCCACCGGACTGGCGCAGGGCGCCGACGGATCGCTGTACATCGCGGACGATGTGGGCGGGACGATTTACAAGATTAGTTACAAAGGCAAGTGAGCCGGAAGCCGGAAGCCCGAAGCCGGAAGTTCAAGGCCACTTCCG
Source organism: Gemmatimonadota bacterium (assembly GCA_003171215.1). Classification (GTDB taxonomy): domain Bacteria; phylum Gemmatimonadota; class Gemmatimonadetes; order Gemmatimonadales; family Gemmatimonadaceae; genus Fen-1231. Next base: position 25,712 of record PMYN01000145.1, read on the forward strand.
GCTTCCGGCCTCCGGCTTCCGGCCCTCACACAATCGGAAATCAATGCAATCTGTAAGAATCTCCGAACTCTCGAACCACGCCGGCGCGACGGTCACCGTCCGCGGCTGGGTGACCCATCTCCGTTCGTCCGGCAAGGTCGCGTTCATCGTGATGCGCGACGGCACCGGCATCCTGCAGACGGTGCTCGTGAAGAGCGCCGTGGCGCCGGAGACGTGGGACCATTTCGCGCGGCTGACGCAGGAGACGTCGCTGAGCGTCACGGGTGAAGTCCGCGCCGACGCCCGTGCGCCGGGCGGATACGAGCTCGGCATCGCCGACCTGTCGATCATCGGCGCGAGCCCGCTCGACTATCCGATCCAGCCGAAGGAACACGGCATCGATTTTCTGCTCGACAATCGCACCTTCTGGCTGCGCTCGCCGCGGCAGGTCGCGATCGCGCGCATCCGCAGCGAGCTCGAGCAGGCGACGCACGACTTCTACTATTCACGCGGATTCCTCCGCGTCGACACGCCTATCCTCACTGCCGCGATCGGCGAGCGGAGCGGCCTCTTTTCGACGGAGTACTTCGACGAGGGCAACGCGTACCTCGCGCAGACCGGCCAGCTGTACGGCGAGGCCGCGGCGGCCGCGTTCGGCAAGATCTACACGTTCGGCCCGACGTTTCGCGCCGAGAAGTCGAAGACCCGCCGGCACCTCACCGAGTTCTGGATGATCGAGCCGGAGGTCGCGTTCAACGACACGCACGACAACATGAAGCTGCAGGAGGACTACGTCTCCTTCCTCGTGCAGCGCGTTCTCGAGCGCCGCGGCGCGGAGCTGAAGGAAGTCGAGCGCGACATCTCGAAGCTCGAGACCGTGAAGCCGCCCTTTCCGCGCATCGACTACACCGACGCCGTCGCCACGCTTCAGAAGAAGGGGAGCTCCGTGCAATGGGGCGAGGACCTGGGCGCCGAGGACGAGGCGCTCCTGGTCGAGGATTACGACCGGCCGATCTTCGTGATGAATTATCCGAAGGAAGCGAAGGCCTTCTATATGAAGGAAAATCCGGACGATCCGCGCACCGTGCTCTGCGACGACTGCCTCGCGCCCGAGGGATACGGCGAGATCATCGGCGGCTCGCAGCGCGAGGACGACTACGACAAGATCCTGCACCGCCTGCGCGAGGAGAAGCTGCCGGAAGAAGCATACGAATGGTATCTCGCGCTCCGGAAGTACGGGACGTTTCCGCACTCGGGATTCGGGCTCGGACTCGAGCGCACGGTCGCGTGGATCGTCGGCGCGCAGCACATTCGCGAGTGCATTGCGTTTCCGAGGATGATGCACAGGCTGAGACCGTAACAGCGAACAGCCTGTCCGCGGATTTCACAGATTTCGCGGATCGAGTACTTGGGGGAACTGCACTCGTTTCTGAGAGAGCAGTTCCCCCAGGAGTTTCATCCGCTACATCTGCGAAATCTGTGGAAAAGCGGTTGCTTTTACTTCATCCCAAAGCGAATCGAGAACGGCGAGCCCCGCGGTCTTCACGTCGATTCCGCGCTCGCCCGCGAGCTTCTCGACGCCCTCGAATCGCTCCTGGAATTTGGCGTTCGCCTTGTCGAGCGCGAGCGACGGATGCACGCCGGCCTTCCGGCACAGGTTCACGACGGAGAACAGGAGATCGCCGAGTTCGACCTCGAGGCGCTCGTGCCGCGGATCGCCGGACGGCACCCCGTGCGTGTGGAACTCCGAACCGTTCGCACCGATTTCGGCCTCGACCTCCGCCAGCTCCTCGCGCACTTTGACGATCGGCCCCTTCACATCGGGCCAGTCGAACCCGATTCCGGCCGCGCGTTCCTGCAGGCGGTGCGCGCGGTGCAGGGACGGCAGCCCCTGAGGAAGGCCGTCCGCGAGCGAACCGCGCGTCTTCGATTTCATCTGCTCCCACGGCTCGCGTTCGGTCGTCTGTCGGCCGCCGTCTGCCATCTGCGCATACAGCCAGGGATGGCGCCGGGTCATCTTGCTCACGAGCGAGCCCGCGACGGATCCGACGTCGAACGCGCCGCGCTCCTCCGCGATGATGGCGTGAAACAGTACCTGAAGCAGGACGTCACCGAGCTCGCTGCGCATCGCCTCGTCGTCGCCGGAGCGAATCGCGTCGTCGAGCTCGTGCATCTCTTCGTTGAGATACGGACGCAGCGAGTCGTGCGTCTGCGCGCGGTCCCATGCGTCGCGCGCGCGGAGGTCGCGCATGATCGCGAGCGCGTCGTCCAGCGTCGCCGAGTCGGCGTTTGCCTTCGGTCTTCCATCTTCGGTCTTCGGTCGTCGTTCGCTTTTGTCTTGCATCGCTCCTCGGCGCTGTCTAGCTTCCTCAGTCTGGGAATGACCACGCAATCTACCGCCGACGAGAACACCTCGCGCGCCTGGGTCGACATCGATCTCGGCGCGCTGCTGCGCAATGGGGAGGCGCTCGCGAGGCATGCCCGCGTGCCGCTGCTGCCGATGGTGAAGGCGGACGGCTACGGACTCGGCGTCGTCCCCGTCATGCGCACGCTCTCGAAACTCGATCCGTTCGGATTCGGCGTCGCGACCGTGACCGAGGGGCGCGAACTTCGCGCCGCCGGCGCCTCGAAGCCGGTGATCGTGTTCACGCCGCTGCTGCCCTCGGAGTTGCCGCGCCTGCGCGAATCGGGCCTCGTTCCCACGCTCTCCTCCGCGAGCACGATTGCCGCGTGGACCGAGAGCGGCGGCGGGCCCTGGCAGCTCGCGATCGACACGGGCGTGAGCCGCGCGGGCGTGCGCTGGGATTGCATCGGCGAGATTGCCGACGCGGTCCGGCGCTCCCCACCCGAGGGTGCGTTCACTCATTTCCACTCCGCCGAACTCGACGACGGATCGATGGAGCTGCAGGAGCAGCGTTTCCGCGACGCGATCGCGGCGCTGCCGGCGCGGCCGCCGATCCTGCACGCCGACAACAGCGCCGCCATCGTGCGGCGGTCGCCGTCACCGTGGAGTCTCGTGCGGCCGGGCGTCTTCCTTTACGGTGTCGGCAGCGGCGCGCGCGCCGCGCTTCAGCCCGAGCCGGTGGTGCACCTGCGAGCGCGCGTGGTCGAGCTGCGCGACCTCCGTGTTGATGACAGCGTCGGCTACGACGCGACCTGGCGCGCGACATGTCCCGCCCGCGTGGCGACGCTTGCCCTGGGGTACGCCGATGGCTACCGCCGCTCGCTGGGGAACAACGCGGAAGCGCTCGTGAACGGCCGCCGCGTGCCGGTCATCGGCACCGTCATGATGGACATGACGGTGATCGATGTGACCGGCGTTCCGTGCGCCGTCGGTGACTGCGCGACGCTCGTCGGCGTCGACGGCGACCATCTCCTGACCGTCGAGTCGGTCGCGGCGCGCGCCGGCCTTTCGCCGTACGAGCTGCTCACGGGACTTCGCCAGCGCATCGTGCGAAT
>PMYN01000002.1 GCA_003171215.1 Gemmatimonadota bacterium
CCGCAGAGCAGGTACACGCCTTGGAGATTGGTCCGGGCCGCGGCACGAACACGGTGGCTCGCGGTGCGGCCCGCGATGAGCGTGTACTCCGTCCAGTCGGTGGTGACCGTGGCGTCCGCCAGCGGAGACTTGTCGTCCACATCATGGACGCGACCGACGACCAGGCCGGTCTCCGCTGCATAGGCGTCCGGGCAGATGCGCGCATACGCCGCCGCCGGCCCCGGCGTGAACAGCGCGACCGTCGTCCGCAGACCTCCGGTGACCGCGACACTGACGACCGGCGCCGTCAGGTCGAGCGAATCGAGCACCGGGTGCATGATCCCGAGCGTATAGTGGCCATCGGGCACGCTGTCGATCTGGAAATGCCCGCGCGCGTCGGTGGTGGCGTACCGCGAGCGCTCGACCAGCACGACGGTCGCGTTGGCGAGCGGCGCGTGCGTGCTCAGCGAGTCGAAGACCGTGCCGGCGATGCTGCCCNNTCTTCACTGTGGCCTCGTTGGTTGGCTCCTACCCACGAGACGGTAGCGTGAGCGGATAGTGAGTGCAAGCTGTGGCGCAGAATCAGGCCACTCGGTCCCAGCGGTTAATGGTTCCGTATCATACACCAATCATCCGAGTTGTGATGATACGCGTGGACGTGACAGGACGGTCACGTCTCGCGCATCGCGCAAGAGTCTCGTGTCACCGCACGAACGGTCTGGACGTCGCTATCTCAAACACGCGCGACCGTGAGGCTGACAGCTCGCTCTTCGAACTAAACTCGAGCCATGATCGTCCTGTGGAGCGCACGCCCGAGGACCGTGCAACGTAATCTGAGCGCTTGATTCTCGTCGCTGCTTCCTCACAGCAAAGTGTTGCCGTGCAAACGTGACTCAACTCGGGAAGCGATAATCGNNCCTCGCTTTTTCCGAATATCCGTGAGAACGGCATCTCTCGCCATAGCGGCGGTGTCTGCGACGAGAAGAGTTGGCAAGTCCGCGGCGACGGCATCGACCGTCACTTCTCGACGATTCTTAATCCATGGTTGCGCCCGCTAGCGAAACGGTGGCGATCCCACACAATCAGGCCAGTTATAAGTGTATTAAATGAATGTATTACCCGAATAGACGCCGAAGATGTTCTGTCGGTGGACGATCGCTAGTTCAAGTGACTGCCTGGCTAGCCGTGCCGCAGGCCGTGAAGGTGCTTGGCATTTCGCTTTGGTCGAGTACCAGAAGCTTGCATCGAAACGACATCTGCGCGATTGATTCGCTCGCTCCTCCGTGTCGGCCGCTCGTGCACTGCACCGCGCCTCGACGCGTGCAACGCGACGGATAACTGGGAATTATCTGTCACTTCCTACGAGATTAGGCTTTAAGCGACACGAGCTGCAGAGGCGTTACGACGTCCGAGCAATCCGCGAAGACGAGTGGCACGCGTATTGTGGAGAGAAGACCCAGGCTTTGGTCCGCCGGCACCTGAGTTCTGCGTCCCCATCGCCTTCGCTGCTGCTCAACGCCGGCTCCGGCGTCTACCAGATTGCGGAGCCGCCGTGGACAGAGTTCTCGCTCGATCTGTTCGCGACGCCCCTTCGGAACAGAGCCGGCGCCGTCTGCGCTACGGTCGAGTCGCTGCCGTTTCGAGCTTCGACGTTCGGTGCCGTGGTGTGTGTCGGAGAAGTGCTAGCTTACTGCGATCCGGCGCGCGCGATTGGCGAGTTTTCGCGCGTACTCCCACTAGGCGGGACATTGATCGTTGATTTTCGGAGTACAAGAAGCGCTCGGAACTGGTTCAAGCCACCCTTTGCGCGGGCCGCCGACATCGTCGCCGACGACTACAACGGGACAGTCGAACGAACGTGGATCTATGATCCGAACTACATCGAGTCGCTCCTTATGGGCACCGGCTTCCAAATTCGAGAGGTGCATGGAAGCCACACTTGGTCCGCGCTCGGGCGGAGAATCGGGCTATCCACCCTCCCGGCCGTTCGCGCGCAACGTCTGCTCGAGTGGTTTCCTCTGCCCAGAGTCCTCGCAGATCTTACTACGATCGTGGCTGCGCGATCTTGAATCGACCGATGATCGCAGCGGCAAGTTTTCGCGCGTCGTTCGTGTCCTCAGCAAGACAGTAGATGGCCCCAACTGAGGGAATGAAAATCAGCAAGAGCCAACTGCTGCCAAGAAACCGCTGCGTGATGAGCATAACGACAATAACCGAGATCAGTCGCGGAAGCCGCGGTCCGAAGATTCGATCGACGAGTGCGCCAATCGCGGGCATCTGATTCGTGAAAAGGCTAAGGCGACTCCGCTTGTCATCGCCGTTTGTTCCGAACGAATCGTTGCGGCCGATCTCCGCGACTTGCTTCGAGTACAGTTCGTTAATCAGCCGCTCGCGCTCCCCAAAGCGATCCGGCGCCAAGAAGGGGCGATCCCATCGGAGATAGTGCTTGAAGTAGATGGATCGGAGGATGGTTCTCATCTCGGATGACGTCACGCTCGTGCGCCCGTCGGGCAGGCGAACCATCAGGTCAGCTGGAAAGCTCGCCTCACCGTCGTAAGACTGAAGAATGGGATAGCGATATCGGAAGTCGACCGATCGGAATCCGAGCCGATCGAAGTATCCCATCAACTTCTTGTCCGGCTCCCAGATTCCGCTGGCTGTTCTCTTCTGCGCGACTTCGAAGACTATCGTAAAGCCGGGGCGGTAGTTCTGTGCGAGATAGTCCTCAATCGACCGAAGCGCACTGCTCGGCACGAGGCCGCGCTGCTGTTTATCGCGAATGCACAGGTATTCGAAGAAGAAGACATGCTCCTCGCGAAAGTAGCTGTACTGGAGGTATCCGATGACCTGCCTCCCTCGCTGAATGGCGAAGCAGCGGAACTCGTCTCCGAGGGCACCTCTGCTGTGGTCGATCCAATAGAGAATCTGTCGTTCGGGATTCTGCGCCTCGGGCAGAATCGTTTCCCGGTAGATCGCCAGCGCAGCAGCTGTCCGCGACCGAGCGCGGTCGGTCCGATCGATTGGCTTCAGTTCCATGATCATCTGACGGATAATTCCCAGTTATCCGTCGCGTTGCACGCGTCGAGGCGCGGTGCAGTGCACGAGCGGCCGACACGGAGGAGCGAGCGAATCAATCGCGCAGATGTCGTTTCGATGCAAGCTTCTGGTACTCGACCAAAGCGAAATGCCAAGCACCTTCAC
>PMYN01000111.1:0-200 GCA_003171215.1 Gemmatimonadota bacterium
TACCGCCCCGGCGCCAGTGAGGAGAACGCGAACACGCCGCCATCGGAGGTGAATGTCTGACGCTCCGCCCCGAGCACCGTGACCATCGAGTGGCCAAGCGGAGTGCCCGTCTCGCGGCTCACCACGTCGCCGATGAGCAGCGTGGATGTTCCCTGCGCGCCGGCGATTCGCATCGCCCCGAAGATCACGGCGACGACGAC
>PMYN01000111.1:243-699 GCA_003171215.1 Gemmatimonadota bacterium
CGAGATGAATGCGGGATGCGGAAGTTTGCTCCGATGCAGGATGCGGGGTTGGAGGGCGGGGATCGGGAAAGGCAGGATGCAAGATGCGGAAGGGACCCGCGATGCGGGCACGACCCGAGCGGCATCCGTATTCGGCATCCCTCTCGCATTCCGCATCAGCCCTTTCCCGATTCCCGCCCTCCAGCCGCGTATCCCGCATCGGGTCGAAATTCCGCATCCCGCATTCATCTCGCCCCTCCCCACTCTTCCACTCAAAGGCGCCGGGTTTGCGAGATGGCCTCTAGTTGACAAGCCAGGCGGCCGCGGCATGTCGCACGACATCGATATAAGTTCTCCGGATCGCTTGCGCGCGACGTCGCCCGCAGTGGGAAGATCGAACACGGGATCGGGACGTACGCATATGTGGTTCACGGCATCGAGGGTCGGACGTTCGGTCGTCGTCGCCGTGATCTTCGG
>PMYN01000111.1:711-2769 GCA_003171215.1 Gemmatimonadota bacterium
TCCTCACTGGCGCCGGGGCGGTATCGCATACGCGCGGTCCACATCGGATACACCCCGGTCGAGATCAGCGTGGATGTGCCGGCGGGCGCAGCGCCACCGCGCCTGCGGATCGAGCTCACGCACATCTCCGTGCAGCTCGCCACGGTGCGGGTGGTGGCCGCAGGCAGATGCACGACCCCCGGAAGGCCCAATCCCGACGTGGAGCCCGATTTCGCCGCGATCGTCGCCCAGCTCAGGCTCAACGCCGAGCAGTACCAGCTGCTCTCCGATTCGTTTCCGTTCAGGTACCGAGTGGAGCAAACGTACTACTCGATGCGCGGCGACAGCAGTCGCGTGAACCCGAGGATCGAGACCGCCGACTATCGCAGCGACGGGCACGGCTGGCAATACAGGATGGGCGACATGATCGAGCGCCGGAGTGACGGCCACACCATGATGCACCTTCCGACGCTTCGCGATTTCGCCGGCTACGAGTTCCTCAACAACCACTGCTTTCGCTACGCGGGCCTCGAATCCACGCGCGACGGCGATCTCATTCGCATCGACTTCCAGGCCGACGTCCAGATTCGCACACCCGATGTCGACGGCTCGGTGTATCTCGACGCGAAGACGTACGCGATACGCCGCGCGGAGCTCCAGCTGACGAAGATTCCGGCAGGACTGTCGCAGGTGACGGCTGTGCACGTGCAAACGATTTTTGGCGAAGTCTCCCCCTCCATTGATATCATCAAGGACGTGCACGGTATCACGTCGATCAAGCACCGCGGCTGGGGCGCGACGGTCGCGACGACCGAAGACCAGCACATGTACGGGTTCGAGTGGTTGGGCAGCAATCCGGCGCGTCCGACGGCGCAGCCGTAACGACTCCCGCGGAGGATATTCATGCCGGAACCGCAGAACGACGCGCGCCGTGGGATCGCGATATACCTGGCCGTTGCCTTCGGCCTGAGCGCGATCCTCTGGACACTGATCATTCACGCCGGGAGCATCGGCGCCGCTCGCGGCCTGTATGTCACCACGCTGATGTGGTGCCCGGCGCTCGGCGCGTTCATCACCTGCCGCATTCTCGGGCGATCGGTGCGTTCGCTAGGATGGAAGTGGGTTCCGCGCTACCAGCTTCTCAGCTATCTGATTCCGCTCGGCTATGCGCTCGCGGCCTACCTGGCCGTATGGCTCACCGGGCTCGGAGGATTCCCGAACCACACCTTCCTCGACGCCTTCGCGGCGGACGCCCGGTGGACGGGACTCCCCTCCGGGGTGGTGCTCGGGGGCTACGTGCTGTTGCAGGGCACGGTCGGGATGGTGGGCTCGACGGCGCGGGCGCTGGGCGAGGAGATCGGCTGGCGCGGCTTCCTCGTACCGCAGCTCGCGAGGGTAAGCTCGTTCACAACGACCGCGTTCGTGAGCGGAATCATCTGGACGCTGTGGCACGTTCCGCTGATTCTATTCGCGGATTACAACAGCAAGACCCCGGCGTGGTACAGTGTGACCTGCTTCGCCGTGATGGTGATCGGCATCAGCTTCCTTTTCGCGTGGATGCGGCTTCGCTCCGGAAGCGTGTGGGCGTGCGCCTTCCTGCACGCGAGCCACAACCTGTTCATTCAGGCGATACTCACGCCGCTCACCACGGACACCGGCCACACGGCGTGGGCGATCGACGAGTTCGGCGGCGCACTCGCGCTCGCGGCGATCGCCGTGGCGGTGATCGTCTGGCGGAAGCGCGGGTTGGTCGAAGGCGTTCCCGCGATCGGCTGATTGGCGCATGGATTTCGGTGCGCCGCGCATCTACCTTTTTATCTGCAGGCTCACGCGGTTTGCCTCGGCGGAAATGGCGGTGACAATTGCAGTTTCAAACGTGAGCGCGAAGAGACGCAAGACCACACACCGGAGCGCGCAAGTGCTGTTCGCGCTGCTGCTGATTTGCGTGGTCCCCAACATGTCGCTCGGCTACTCGGTGCTGACGCACGAGGCGATCATCGATTCCATGTGGGTGCACGACATTACGCCGGTCCTGCTGAAGCGGTTTCCAGGCGCCACGGCGGACGAGTTGCGTGAGGC
>PMYN01000111.1:2789-29226 GCA_003171215.1 Gemmatimonadota bacterium
GGCGGCCACCCGATCGCGACGAACGTCTCCGTGCCGATCCTGTATCCGAAACTGAAGCGCGAATTCGGCAACAACGTGACGTACGAGCAAAGTCCGTCGGCGCACATCCAGACCGAGTTTGGATTCGACGTGCTGCAGATAGCGCAGGGACACTACGCGTCTCAGGACTACCACGACTTCATCGGCTTCTCGGTCGCAAAACCGCTTCTCCAGCGCGCGTTCAAGGAGACCTACGGCATCGAGATCGCGAGCCTGTTCACAAACTTCGATCTCGCCCTCGGCACGTACCGGCATACCGTGAGCACGCTGATTCCGACGATGACCAGAGTTGCGTGGGAAACGGCCAAGCGCGAACTGGCGAAGAAAGGCGTGGCTCAGGCCAGTACGGTGACGGCGGACAGCGTGAAGGCGCAGGCGCCGAAAGCCGGGGCCGCCATGACCCGCGACAAGTTCCTCTACAACCTGTCCCGCTCGGCATACAGCAAGGAGTGGGGAGACCAGTATTCGAAACCGAGCTTCCTGGACAGGGTGTTGGCGTTCCTGTTCCGCATCATGCCCAAGATCGGTCCATTCAGAACTCTCAACGCCATGCCCTCGACGCCGGCGACCGAGCTGCTGTTCATGCGGGGCTTCGATTCAACCACGGTGGCGTATCGCAGGTCGCTCGTTCAGCTCGCCGCGAACAACCTCCAGCTCGAGGACCGCGATCTCGACACCGGCAAGCCGACCCGTGCGGGCGAGTACGCGCGCGCCAACGGCACCTTCGAGCACCTGCTGCACTCCATCGCGGGCAACAAGTTCCAGGACGTGACGCCGGAACTCCGAGCCAACATCCTGGCGTTCTACCGGGACACCACGATGCGCAGGGGGACAAAAAAGGACAGCGTCGCGTGGAGCCAGACTCTCCGTGACCTGAACGGCTTGCGAGCCGCGGACTCGACGGCGCACCCGCCGCCCGGCGATGCCATCAAGAAATAGGCGGGCGAGCGTGGTTCTGCCGGTCGAATACCCGGCCTGCCGCACAGCGCCAGCCCGCTGAACGGCGTATCTTCGGGGTGTTCCCTTTCCTCGGAGGCCGAGCGTGCGCAGGATCCTCTCTCGATTCGCCTTTCCAGTTCTCGCCGCTGCCGGCGCGCTCGTCCCGATCGCGTCGCTGCACCCGCAGGACGCCTTTGAACGCCGCGAACTGACGATCCCCGTCCGTGACGGCGTGAAGCTGTTCGCGGTGGCGCTCGTGCCGAAGTCCATGGCCGCGCCGCTCCCGATCATGCTCATTCGCACTCCGTACAGCGCCGCGGGCGCCTTCCGCACCGCGCAACTCCCGGTGTCGTACAAGGAGCTCGCCGAGGACGGCTACATCTTCGTGACCGAGGACGTGCGCGGCCGCTACGGCTCCGATGGTCTGTTCATCATGAACGGCGCGCTGCACGACCCGAAGAACCCGAAGGGCGTGGACGAGGCGACCGACACCTGGGACACGATCGACTGGCTGGTGAAGAACGTGCCGAACAACAGCGGCAAGGTCGGCGTGATGGGCGTGTCGTATCCGGGGTGGCTCGCGGGGATCGCCGGCGTGAATCCGCATCCCGCGCTCAAGGCGATCTCGCCGCAGGCGCCGATGACCGACACGTGGATGGGCGACGACTTCTTCCATCAGGGCGCATTCCGGCAGTCGTTCGGCCTCGAGTACGCGCCGACGATGGAGCTGACCAAGGACAGCCATCAGCGCGTGCCGATCAGCGGCTACGATCGCTATGACTGGTACATGCAGTTCCCCACCCTGAAGGAACTCGGCGCAAAGAACGGCATCGAGAAGACGGCGTCGTGGGTCGCCTTCTCGACGCACCCGGCGTGGGACGCGTGGTGGCAGGCGAAGGCGATGCAAAAAGTGCTGACGAGTCCCGACGTCGCGGTGCTGAACGTGGGCGGCTTCTGGGACCAGGAGGACATCCTCGGCCCGCAGGAAGAGTACCGCACGCTCGAGAAGAAGGATGTGAAGAACTGGAATCACATCGTGCTCGGTCCGTGGTTCCATGGCGGCTGGTCCGGCCCCGGCGACAACATCGGTCCGCTGAAGTTCGGCGACGGCATCGGCGTGTATTTCCGCGAGAACATCCAGCGTCCCTGGTTCGCCTTCTATCTGCACGGGAAGGGCGACGGGAAGTTCGCCGAGGCATACATGTTCGAGAGCGGCGAGAACAAGTGGCATACGTTCAGCGCCTGGCCGCCGAAGGAGGCGAAGCCGAAGAGCATTTATCTCGGAGCGAACGCGAAGGTTTCGTTCGAGGCGCCGACCGCGGCGGGCTGCGACTCGTACGTGTCGGACCCGAAGCACCCGATTCCGTACATCGCCAGGCCCGTGGACGGATCGCGCTGGCGGCAGTGGCTCGTGGAGGACCAGCGGTTCGTGGACAACCGGCCCGACGTGCTGACGTGGCGCTCGGACGTGCTCACCGACGATGTGGTAATCGCCGGCGACGTGACCGCGCACCTGTTCGCGAAGACGACGGGCACGGACGCGGACTGGGTGGTGAAGCTGATCGACGTGTACCCGGACAGCGTGCCGGGCAACCCGACGTGGGGCGGCTACGAGTTGATGACGAACGCCGACATCATGCGCGGCCGGTACTGGAAGAGCTGGTCCGTGCCGGCGCCGATTCCCGCGAACACGGTGACGCCGTTCACGGTGGACCTGCACGAGCAGCTCTACCGGTTCATCAAGGGGCACCGGATCATGGTGCAGGTGCAGAGCACGTGGTTCCCGCTCTACGACCGGAATCCGCAGACATACGTGGCGAACATCTTCGACGCGAAGGCGAGCGACTTCAAGGCGCAGACGCACTCGGTGTGTCACGGGCCGGGGCAGGCGTCGCACATCGCGGTGGGGGTGTTGCAGTAGGGCGCGCGGGGACGAGAGCGAAGTCGCGGAACGCGCCTACTGAACGCGGTTTAGCCGCATATAGTCGATCGCCATGCCGGCCATGAGCCGCACGCCGATCGGCATCGCCCGGTCGTCGGCCTGAAAGATCGGTGAGTGGTTGACCGCGGCCGTGTGCCAGTCGAGTGCCGGCGGCGTGACGCCCAGGAAGATGAACAGACCGGGCGCTTTCCTGGCGAAGATGGAGAAGTCCTCGCCGGCAGGGCTCGGCAGGCCCGCGGACACCATCTTGGCGCCGGCGACACGGCGCAGCGTCGGCCACATCTTGTCGGTGAGCAAGGTATCGTTGCGCGTTATGTCGTAGCCGCGCGTGATCGTGACGTCGGCGGTGGCGCCCCCCGACTGTGCGATCCCTTGAACCGTACGCGTGATCCGCTCGTGGATCAGCTTGCGCATTCCTTCGTCGAGTGTGCGAATCGTGCCGATCATCCAGACGCTATCGGGGATGATATTTTCGCGAAGCCCTCCGTGGAACGCGCCGACGGTGAGCACTGCGGGCGCGGTATTGAGGTTTACCTGGCGGCTGATGACGGGATGTCGCCGAGCCGACGACCGCGGTCACCGCGCCAAGCGGCCCTGGACCGACATGCAAACCGAACACGGCCTCGACTTTGGGATCGTCCATCGCCCCGTCCGCGACCATCGGATCCGCGCCTCCAATCGGCGGCGCCTCCTCGGCTGGCTGAAAGAGAAAGACAACGGTGCCCGGCAGCTCGGCCTTCATTCCCGCGAGCACCTCGGCGGTACCCATCAGGATCGCGACGTGCATGTCATGGCCGCACGCGTGCATCACGCCGGTCTCGACACCATTGTACGTGGTGCGGACGATGCTCTTGAACGGCAGGTCGACCTGCTCGATCACTGGAAGCGCATCCATCTCGGCGCGGAGCCCGACGACCGGACCCGGCCGGCCACCGCGCAACACGCCGACGACTCCATTGCCGCCCACGTTCGTTCGTACTTCGAGTCCGAGCGAGCGCAGATGGTCGGCGACGAGTTTGGCGGTACGGACTTCCTGGAACGAAAGTTCAGGATGCTGATGGATGTCGTGCCGCCACGCGGTCAGTTTCTCGACGATGGCGGCGGGGCACAGTGGGTTCTCGGCGCGAGTGGTTCGACGGGACAGGACGCACAACGCTAGCCGCGGTCGGCCTCTTCAGCTACCAACTGCCGCCGTCTTGTTCGGCGTCAGGTTGCGCTCCGTGCGTGCTGCTGCGCCCGCTCTTGGCGCTGCCGGGTGAGATGCGGCACGATGCCGAGAATCCGCTCGATCAGCATCAGCTGGCCGCGGTGGTGCATCTCGTGCTCCTTGGGGCTGAGCAGGCTCGCCAGGCGGGTCTGCTCGTGCTGGCCGGACGGGTCCGTGTACGTCTCCGCGAGGAACTCGGGCGTCAGCGATTCGAGCCATGCGGCAAACCGGTCTCCTTCGCTCTTCAACAACGCGATGATCTCCGCCTTCGACCGCGGCTTCTCCTCCTCGGCCCTGGCCCGGCCGACCGCGGCAGGAAAGTCGTACCCCTTGAGCGTGGTGACGCGCTGGTGGCGGTGCATGTCCTCGTACATCATGGGCGCCATCGCGATGTGCTTGAGGTGCCCCGCGACCGACAACGTTCCCGGTGCCGGGACGAAATCGTACTTGGACTCCGGGATGTCCTCCGCGATCTGGATCGTGTTCGTGCGAACCGTCCGGAAACTGCTCGCCATCTGCGCCGCGCCGTACGTGCCCATCGGGATGCCCTCGCGTTTGGTGTGGTGATCTCCGCCGGCGAAATGTAGCGCGCCGTGCGTGGGACGGTCGCTCGTCCCCGCGCGCTATTGCTACTCGTGTCGCAGGGCCTCGATCGGCGGTCGGACTTATCCCGGTGCCTGTGCGGACTTCTCCGGCGCAACCGTCAGTGCGAACGCGAGGAGAAAGAGGAGGTCGAGCCGCTGCACGCCGATCATGCGGGCTGCGCGTGCGGTTGCGCCTGCGCGACCGCCGTGACGCGGGGAAGTTCGTCGCGCGTGAGCGTCTCCCGCTCGATGAGGAGATGCGCACCCTGGTCCAGCGCGGCGCGATTGAGCGACAGGACCGCGGCAGCACGGTCGAGCGCCCCCTTGAGGAGCGTGCGCACCGCCACCTCGATCTCGCGCGAAGTCTGTTCGCTCACGAGACGGGACTCGGGCGGGACGACGCCGGGCTGGTCGCGGTAGACGACATTCCCGACAGTCTCGTCCATGCCGAATCGCATCACCATCTCGCGCGCCAGTTCGGTCGCGCGAACCAAGTCATCGGCTGCGCCGGTGGACAGCTCGCCAAACACGGACAGCTCGGCCGCTCGCCCGCCGAGCGCCACGGAGAGCTTCGATTCGAGCGCACCCTGTGTTTCTATGTAATGTTCGTCCGCCGGCCGCTGCAAAGTGAAGCCGAGCGCGCCGAGTCCGTGAGGAATGATCGAGACCTTCTGCACCGGATCGGCGCCGGGCGTGGCCAGCGCGACGATCGCATGCCCCATCTCGTGATACGCGGTAATCTCGCGCTCGCGTGGACTGAGGACCCGGCTCTTCTTTGCGAGGCCGGCGACGATCCGCTCGACGGCCACCGTGAAGTCCTCGATGGTAACGGCATCGCCGCCGCGACGAGTGGCCGCGAGCGCCGCCTCGTTCACCAGGTTCGCGATGTCCGCGCCGGTGAATCCCGGAGTGAGCGAGGCGACCTCGTCGAGCTGCAATTCGGGCGCGAGGCGAATTTTCTTCACGTGCACCGCCAGGATCTGCAGCCGGCCGATGCGGTCGGGCCGGTCCACCAGGATCTGGCGGTCGAAGCGTCCCGCGCGGAGGAGTGCCGGGTCGAGGATTTCGGGCCGGTTCGTTGCGGCGAGGAGAATGACACCGCCCTCGGGGCTGAAACCGTCGAGCTCTGCGAGAAGCTGATTCAGCGTCTGCTCCTTCTCGTCGTTCGCGCCGCTGAGCGTGCTGGCGCCGCGCGCACGTCCGAGCGCATCGATCTCGTCGATGAAGATGATGCACGGTGCCGTCTGACGTGCGCGCTCGAACAGGTCGCGCACCCGCGCGGCACCGACGCCGACGTAGAGCTCGACGAACTCCGACCCGTTGATCGAAATGAAGGGTACCGAAGCCTCGCCGGCCACGGCCCTGGCCAGCAGCGTTTTTCCCGTCCCGGGCGGCCCCACCAGCAGGACCCCTTTCGGCACGCGCGCGCCGAGACGGCCGAAGCTCGCCGGATCGCGCAGAAATGCAACGATCTCGCGCAGCTCTGCCTTCGCTTCGTCGACGCCGGCAACATCGTCGAACGCGACCTTGGTATCGGGCTCGACGTAGACCTTCGCACGGCTCCGCGCGATGCCGAACGGTCCCGCCGCCTGCTGTCCCATCAGTCGCCGAGACAGGAACCACCAGAGCGGGAGCAGGAACAGCAACGGAAGCAGCCACGCAAGCAGCGTATCGAGTGCGCTGCTCCGTGGCTTGCCCGAAAACTCGACGCCGCGCTTGCGCAACTCGTCCGCAATGACAGCGTCGACGCGATTGGTCACGACCTCGGAGTTGCCCTCCGCGGAGCGAGACTTGAGCGTGCCGCGAAGATACGAGTCGCCGACCTCGACACTCGAGATGCGGCCGGAATCGAGCAGTTGCACGAACGTGCTGTACGGAATCCGGCTGTTGCCGCCAGCGCGATCAACTATTCCGGGAAGGAAGATGAGCGCGAGCGCAACGACCACGAGCGACCACTGGAGCCAGCTTCGCTGTGGCGGCGCAGGGCCGCGCGAATCAGGTTTGCGGCTTTTCGTTTGCGGCATCCGGACCCCCTCACGCAACGTCTGGTCGAGACCCGCGTTCGGGAATCAGGGGCAATGGAAGC
Organism: Gemmatimonadota bacterium; assembly: GCA_003171215.1. Classification (GTDB taxonomy): domain Bacteria; phylum Gemmatimonadota; class Gemmatimonadetes; order Gemmatimonadales; family Gemmatimonadaceae; genus Fen-1231. Next base: position 9,587 of record PMYN01000111.1, read on the forward strand.
CTCCGTCAGGGTATGGCTGACAGCGTCCGAACATCGAGGCGCACGGAGTAAGGAGACGGCATTCCCCCGACTTCGTGCGCTGAACGCCGCGGTATAGTGAGGGCGAGGCAGCGATCAAGAGGATTCCGTGAGGTGAACAATGCATCACATGCGGGTTGGTTCGCTGATGGTTCTCATGCTCGGTGCGCGACTGTGCGCGCAGGCTGCGCCGGGCGGCCTGGAGGTCACCGGAGTATTGGGCACGCAGTTTCGAACGGAGCGCGGATCGGTGCTCGACGGCGCCACGATCGGCCTCGGTCTCGTGCTTCCTGCCCGAGGACCTACGCGATGGGGCATCGACATGAGCGTGATACAGGTGCTCGCCCGCGCGACGGTCGGCGGCGTACGCGTAAGCTCGGTCGAAAGTTCGATTGAGGGCGGAGTCATGGCGATGACGGACATCCTGCGCAAAGGTGAGTGGCGGCTCGAAGGCGGAGCCGGCGCCATTGCCTCAGTCAGTGTCGGATGCGGTCATTTCCTGCAGGATCCCGTCGACACGACCTCAGGCGCCGCAGGGTGCGTGAACTCGTTCGCTCGTCGTGGCGAGACGCGCATCGGAGTGAGAGCCCGTCTCCTGAGTGAATGGATGAGTCCACGGGTTTCCTTCTTCGCCGCGCTTATCGCGAGCGCCAATACGGTGGCATCGGGCAATCACGTCGCACCGGGGCTGATGGCGGGGATTCGCACTCCGTTGCGATGAGGTAACCCCATGCCGAAAATCAGCGCCGGGCTCCTGCTCTACCGTCGCTCCACCGGTTCGTTGGAGGTCCTCCTCGTGCACCCTGGCGGACCGCTCTGGGCGAAGAAAGACCTCGGAGTCTGGTCAATCCCGAAAGGGGAGATCGAAGACGGGGAGGAGCCGCTCGCCGCGGCGAGGCGCGAGTTTCACGAAGAGACGGGCTTCTCCATAGGCGGCACGTTCATCCCACTCGCCCCTCGTACGCAGCGCAGTGGCAAGATCGTGCATGCCTGGGCGTTGGAGGGAGACTGCGATCCTGCAGCAATGGTGAGCGGCATGTTCTCCATGGAATGGCCGCCGCGCTCCGGAGAGCAACGCGAGTTTCCGGAGGTCGACCGCGCAGCGTGGTTCGACCTCGGCGAGGGGCGGCGAAGAATCGTGCCGGGACAGGTGGGGCTGCTCGACGAACTCGAATCTCTTCTGCAGAGATAGTGCCGATGCGATGCACGCGCTGAAGATGCGCGACGCGCCGGCGACTGGGTCTCGCGTGCGTCGCGCCTGGATCGTCCAGCGGGCCCCTACGTCAACGCGTGCGATGCCGCTGATACCCTCTCGAGAACTTCCTCCACCGTACCGGGTTCCCGCTTGCCCAGACCGCGCACGATGTCGGCCAACGCGATGATGCCGACCACGCGGTTCGACTCGTCGACGACGGGAATTCGCCGCACGCGTGCCCGCTCCATCAACTGCACGACCTCGTCGACCGGCGACTCCGGGCGTACCGTGGCGAGCGGTTCCTTCGTCATGTAGGCTGCCACGAAGCCGTCCGACGAGCGTCCGTTTGCGACGCACCGGATTGCGATGTCCCGATCGGTGATCACACCCTCGAAGGTGCGCGTCTGCAGGTCGTGCACCACGGGAATCATCCCCACATCGTGCTTTTGCATGAGCTCCGCCGCATCCTGCAGGCTTGCCGACGCGGCGACGACGAATGGGTTCGCGGTCATAAGGTCCTTGGCGATCATGGTTCTTTTCTCCTCAGTGCGTGATGAAAACTCAAGAGAAACGCCTTCTAACAACGGCATGCCCAGTCGTTCAGAGCAGCTGGATCACCCGCCTCGTTCACACCGCCGGCCCGGGGAGCCGACCTGTCGGTTCCCGCGCAAGCGTCCGCTCTCAGTCGAGGATGTACACCATCCCTGATTCGTCATCGAAGACGTATGCGGGAGCCTGACCGTCCGACGATGCGCGCACGTAATGCAACGCAAGCGTAGGGACATCCGGGCCGCCCAGGAAGGTCGTCAGGAGGCGCGCCTTGTCCTCATCGTCCAAGACTGCGATGCCCGGGCTATCGAGGACCGCCTCGTTGAAATCATGGTCGCTCATGGTGCCTCCCGCGAGTCTGTTCAAACGCCGTCCGTCACGCGCTGACGGTGATTCTATCCTCTACATCGCTCACGCCGCTGACCGCCCATGCCGCTCGCTCTGCCTCGTCACGCTCGGCCCATGAGCGGACCGTGCCGCGCAGCGTCACCTTGCTCCCCTCCGCCTCGACGAAGACGCGCTTCGCGTCGAGTTCCGCACTCCGCTTGATGGCGTCTTCTATCCGCTTCATCACGTCGGTCGGCGAGACTTTCGGACTGATGGCGATCAGGTTCGTCACGCCCTTCACGCCGGTGAGGAAACGCACCGCGCGCTCCGCCGCCGCCTTCTGGAAGTGCCACTCCGCATGGCCCTCGACCGTCACCCAGCCGTTCACGACCTTGACCTTGATCTTGTCATCCGGCACCTCCATGTCCCACGCGAGAGCATGAACGGCAGCCAACGCGACGTCGGTGTCGCTGCGTGAATTCGCCGGCGTCAGCTTGACTTGGAGATCGTCGGCCACCGCGCGAACGCCGCTCACGCGCTCCACAGCGCGCTCGGCGGCGAACTTCTCGGCGAAGCTCGGCACCTTCCCGGTGAGGGTCACGACGCCGCTCTGTACGCCGACACCGATTTCCTTCTCATCGACGCTCGGCTCGAATTTCAACTCCTCGGTCACGTCCTTCAACAGCTCGAGATCGGATCGTTCACTCCTGCTCGAACAATCGAGCGTCAGTGATCAGTCGGCTGCGGGTCGAACCGCCGGATCCCGGATCCCGGCTACTCGGCACAGCGCAACTAACCAAGTCTTGTGACCGCGCGGGCGGCTGTCTGTCGGGCGGTGGATGAAGCGCCGTAGGGGAAATGCGCTCTGCCTCCGCGCGAGCGCCGACCGGTTCTGCCGAACGCGCCTACAGGAGTCAGCCCATCACCGGCGAGCAGTCGCTCTCGGCGAGATGTCGCACCACGTTGGCGAGCAACGGGGCGATGCGGACGCGCGTCACTTGGGGCGAACCCTCCGCCGGTCCAGCGATGGAATCGGTGACCACCACCTCGCCGACGCCCGCCGCCCGCAACCGCGCGAGAGCGCCCGGCGCAAAGACGCCGTGCGACGCCACGACCGTCAGCCCTTCGAGCGCGCCCAGCTCCCGCAGCGCCCGTGCACACTCCGCGACGGTGGCCCCCGTCGTGATCATGTCGTCTACGATGATGCATCGCCGGCTCCGCACGTCGCCGATCACCTGCGTGACGGCCACGCTGGCGCCGCCGGTGCGTCGCTTCACGCAGACGACCGCCGGCCTTCCGACCCGTTCAGCGTAGTCGGCGGCGCGGCGTGCTCCGCCGAGATCCGGTGAGACGATGACCGCGTCGTCGGTGAGGTGCGAACCGAGTGCGGCGCACAGCGGAGGTGCCGCGGAGAGGTCGTCGATGGGAATATGAAAGAATCCCTCGATCTGCGGCGTATGGGCGTCGACCGTGACCACGCGGCCAATCCCGACCGCCTGCATCATGTCGGCAACCGCACGCGCGGTGACCGGCGAGCGCGCGCCCTGCCTCTTGTCGGAGCGCGCGTACCCGAAATACGGAACCAGCGCCGTAATCCGTCGCGCGTCTGCGCGCCGGCACGCGTCGGCGAACGTGAGCAACTCCATCAGGTGCTCGTTCACCGGCGGCGAGGTGGGCTGCACCACGAAGACATCGCGGCCTCGGACCGAGGTATCTATCCGGACGGATACCTCGCCATCGGGGAACCGGTCGATCGTGCACGCGCCGAGCTCCACGCCCAGCTCGCGCGCGATGTCAGCGGCGAGGACGTAGTTCGCCGAACCCGCAAACACCAGCGATCCAGCAAGAGAAGCGGTCATCGATCCTCCGTGCGACGGCGTTTCACGATCCACGCATACAGCGCTGCATTACACAGCAGGGCGAGCGTGCCGAGCGCGATCTCGATTGCACGCGTGAGTCCGGCAGGGTAGATCGCCGCGGCCAGGTAGTGCGCAATGAATCCGCCGGCGTATCCCAGTTCCCCCGCGCGTGCGCGCAGGGAATTCTCGAGAGGAGTGAGTGGGCACACGCGGCCGGCGAACTCCACGAAAATTCCCCACGCCGCCATCGGCACATGCGCCCAGGCCACTCTTGGCCAGCGCACCACCAGCAGCGCTCCCAGCAGCACGAACGCAAGGAACGCGAAGTGAAAGAGGAGGACGAAGACGGCTAGCCAGCGATAGAACACGATGCAGCGGAGCGAACTAACCTGAGGTGTGGATGCCGTTCCCGCGTGAGTGGGGGCACGCACTGGCCACTTCCATCACTTCGCGCCAGCACCATCTGCACGATCGAGGCCCGCCCGCACCTGAACGACTGCTCGGCGGCCGTCAGATACAGGCGCCAGATGCGATACGTCGTCTCCCCGACGAGGCGAATCGCCTCCGCCTCGTGTGCTTCGAGCCGGCGCACCCAGTGCGCCAGCGTGAGCGCATAGTGCTCGCGCAGGTTCCCCACGTCGCGGGTCTCGAAGCCGGCCTTCTCCGCAAGGCCGGACGCGTACGCGAGCGACACGAGCTCGCCATCCGGAAGGACGTAGCGATCGATGAACTCATCTTCGCGCCAGAGCCATCCGCGCACGCGCGAGCCGAACGACCGGTCGCGCGCTTGCTCGAGGTCGACGATGCCGTGATTGAGGAAAAGTCCGCCTGGCCGCGTGAGGTCGAACACGGTGCGAAAGTACGAGCGCATACGCGCGCGTCCCACGTGTTGAAACATGCCGACGCTCGCGACCTTGTCGAACGATCCCTCGCGGTGGAGATCCCGATAGTCGCGGACTTCAACCCGGCAGCGATCACCGAGGCGGTCCCGTTCAATGCGTTCCCTCGCGTAGTCCGCCTGCGCCCGGCTCAGGGTGATGCCCAGCGCCTCGACGCCATAGTACCGCACCGCGTGCCGGATGAGACCGCCCCAGCCGCACCCGATGTCGAGCAGGCGTTCGCCAGGCGCCAAGTGGAGCTTCTGGCAAATCAGGTCCAGCTTTGCGTGCTGAGCATCCTCCAGAGACTGGTCCGGCGATGCGAAATACGCACATGAGTAGACGCGCTCGGGATCCAGCCACAGGGAGTAGAAATCGTTGCCAACGTCATAGTGGTGCCGGATGGCGGAGGCCGCCCGATCACGATCGTCGAACCCTCCGCGTGTCCGCGCGCGAGCACGCATCGCACGACCCCCGGGCCGGCGGGCACGCGGGAGGCCCAGCGCTTGCCAGGTGAGATGAATCATCCTGGCGATGGAGTGGAAGCGCGCCGGAAATGATGCGCCGAGCTCGACCGCCGCGAGCAGATCGCCTTCGACATCGATGTCGCCGCTGACGAACGCCTCCGCGAAGGCGAGCTCGGACGGAGGCAGCAGCATCCGTCGCAATGCGTCCGGCGACCGGATGACCAGGCGGAATCCCCGATCCAGCACCGGCGGCGCGGGCTCCTCATCGCCGGTCCAATAGCGCACCGCGAACCCGCGCTCAGCAGGCGCGCCGAACGCGTCGGCCATGACCCGCCGTGCGCGAGTGAGCGCGCGCTCATCCGAAGGCAACCCCGACAGCGAAGGACTTTCCGCAGTGTCAGCCGGCCGGAAGTCGAGAACCCTGGTCATGCCATGTCACTCGCCGAGCCCATGCGCGAACTCCCGGTCGCTCAACCGCGACTCTTGGAACAGCCACCCTCTGCAGCCAAGGTGCGGAGGCGCCCGCGCGATGTCTGTCAGGTTATCCGCACCGTCGCGTCGGGCAAATGGAGAGTCCGCGCGATGGCATTCCTGCCGCCGCAGCCGCGGCCCCAGGCGTTCGGCGACGGTTGGCGCGCGGGCCGACGCGGCGTATTATACCAACGGGATAAATATATCCGCATCGCCGCCGGCAGAGGCGCTTTCGCGCGTACCGTGCAGCGAGTCATCGCGACAACTCACTGACCGATCGCACAGAAGACATCTGACGTGACGTTCAAGAACAGCTGGATGAAACAGCGCCCGCCTCACCCCAGGTGGGAGCGACGCCCCGACGAGCGCCCGAGCGAGATCCTCGACGCCGCGCTCCGCGTCTTCGCGGCCCGTGGCTACAGCGCCAGCCGAATGGAGGATGTCGCTGCCGCCGCCGGCGTCACGAAGGGGACGATCTACTACTACTTCGACAGCAAGGAAGCGCTCCTCATCAAGCTGGTCGCGCGTCACGACCGGGAGATCTTCGCCGAACTCGAAGCGCTCATGGACCGCGTCGTGGGGCCGGTGTCGGCAAAACTGCGCATGTTGATGCGCAAGGGCTTCTGTGAGCCGGATGACGAATGGCGGCGGCTGTTGTACGTCGTCTTCCAGGAATTGCATGCCGACGCGCCCAAGCTCTTCGCGCGCGCGGTCCAGAAGAATCTCGTCGAAGGATGGACGCTCATCGCCAAGCTGATCGAGAGCGGCAAGGCGACGGGCGAGTTCCGCCAGGACGTCGACGCCGAGGTGGCGGCGCGCGTGTTTACCTCCGGGCTGGTCCTCCAGCAACTGTGGCGCGGCGGCATGGGGCTCGAGGAACTCGACCCGTTCGACAACGACCGGATGGTGGACTCCACCATCGAACTCTTTCTTCACAGCCTTCGTCCGACGGTCAGCGTACGCACCGCCGTCGGCAAGCGCAGAGCCAGGCACTCGTGAAGTCTCCCTCCGCTGCACTCTCCCAAGCCCGCTGATCATGATCTCGCTTCCGACATCCTGGCGCCGTTCCGTCCGGAACGTGTGCTCCCTGCTCTGCGCCGCCGCGGTTGTCGCGTGCGGTGGCGCCAAGGCCAACGAGGCGGCGAGCGCGCCGCCGGCCGTGCTGCTCAGCGCCGTCGACGTTGTCGCCGCGACGACCGCCGACATCGGCTCGACGGTCGTCGTGAGCGGGGCGCTCGACCCGGCCGACGTCGTGCGCCTGCGCGCCCAGGTGGCCGGCACCATTCGCGACCTTCGCGTGGACCGCGGCAGCAAGGTGAGCCGTGGTGAAGCGCTGGCTCGCGTCGAGGCGCAGGGCGTCACGAGTCAGGCGGAGGGTGCGCGGGCCAACGTCGCCAGTGCCGACGCGGCGCTCGCCGTCGCCAGGCAGCGGCGCGAGGCGGGCAGGCGGCTCTTCGCGGTGGGCGCCACGTCGGAGATCGATCTCAAGACAGCGGAGGCCGGCTACGACGCCGCCGTCGCGCAGGCGGCCGCCGCCCGGGCGATTGAAGCGAGTGCCGGCGAGGCCGCCGCGCGCACGAGCATCCGGTCCCCGCTCGACGGCTGGGTCAGCGAGCGGAACGTGGAAGACGGCGAATCGGTGAAGACCGAGGATCCGTTGATGACGATCGTCGACACGCGCACGCTGGAACTCAAGGGACAGGTGGGCGCGATCGACGCCGCACGCGTGCGCAGCGGGCTGAACGTGACCTTCACGCTCGATGCGATGCCCGGCCGGGAATTCAGCGGCACGGTGGCGCGGGTGGATCCCGTCGCCAATGCCGCGACGCGTCAGGTGGGCGTGTTCGTGCGGCTGCCGAACGCGACCGGCCGGATCGTCGCCGGCCAGTTCGCGCACGGTCGCATCCACACGGGCGCCGCCACGCGCGCGGTCGTCGTGCCGTTCGCCGCGATACGCACCGGCGAGAAGGAGAGCTACGTGCTGGTCGTCGGCGGCAACGTCGTTCACCGCCGCGTCGTGGTTCCCGGAGCGCGCGACGACGACACCGGCATGGTCGCCGTCACCAGCGGCCTCAAAACCGGGGAGCGAGTGATCGTCACGTCCGGTGTCGAGATCGCCGACGGGACGAAGATCACCGAGGCCAGGGAGAAGTAGGATGCCCACCAGCGCTCCTGCGGGCGGCCTGAGCGGCCTCGCGATCCGGCGTCCCGTCTTCACCGCGATGGTGATGACGGCGCTGATCGTGCTCGGCTTCTTCAGCTATCGCCGCCTGCCGATCGACCAGTTTCCGGCCGTAGACATGCCCATCGTAACGGTGCAGACCACGTATCCGGGTGCGAGCGCCGAGACGATCGAGCGCGAGGTCACGCGGCGCCTGGAGGAGGCGTTCAATCCCGTCGAGCAGGTGAAGAAGATCACGTCGGTCTCGCTCGAGGGCGTTTCGCAGGTCACCGTGGAGTTCGAACTTACGCGCCCGGTGGACGTGGCCGCGCAGGATCTGCGCTCGAAGATCGACGGCATCCGCCGCGACTTGCCGGTGGGAGTGGACCCGCCGGTGGTGCAGAAGCTCGACCTGAGCGCCATGCCGATCATCTCGCTGGCACTCTCGAACCCGAACGTGCCGCTCGTGCGACTCACCGCATTGGCCGACGAGACGATCCGCCGGCGGCTCGAGTCGGTGCCGGGCGTCGGCGAGGTGCGCCTCTCGGGCGGGCTCAAGCGCGAGGTGCGCGTGTACCTCCAGCCCGCGCGCATGGAAGCGCTGGGGGTGACGGTGCCGCAGATTTCCGCGGCGTTGCAGCGGCAGAACATGGAGGTGCCGGCGGGCCGGGTGGAGCAGGGCGCGGGGGAACAACTGGTGCGCGTCACCGGTCGCATCGTCGACCCGCACCAGTTCGACGACGTGATCATCGCCACGCGCGCCGGACTCACCGTGCGGCTCTCCGACGTGGCCCGCGTGGACGATGCCACGGAAGAAGAGCGCTCGCTCGCCCTCGTCGACGCACGCCGCACGATCGGCATCGACCTCATCAAGGTGTCCGGCGCCAACACCGTGGCCGTGGCCGATGGGGTGAAGACGGTGATCGCCGGGTTGCAGGCCACCCTTCCGGCGGGCACGCAGTTGCAGATCGTGCGCGACAACTCGGTGCTCATCCGCAACTCGGTGCACGACGTGATCACGGAGCTGCTGCTCGGCGCCCTGCTCACCGTGATCATCGTGATGCTCTTCCTGAACGATTGGAAGGCGACGGCCATCACGGCGCTCTCGCTGCCGGTGTCGGTGATCTCGTCGTTCATCCTGATGCGGGCGCTCGGCTTCTCGCTCAACGTGCTCACGCTGATGGCGCTGTCGCTGTCGATCGGTATCCTGATCGACGACGCGATCGTGGTGGTGGAGAACATCGTGCGTCACCGCGAAATGAAGGAGGACCACTTCACGGCGGCGGGCAACGGCACACGCGAGATCATTCTCGCCGTCATGGCCACGACTCTGTCGATCGTCGCCGTGTTCGTGCCGGTGGCGTTCATGGGCGGCATCATCGGGCGCTTCTTTTTCGCCTTCGGCATCACCGTGGCGTGGGCGGTGCTGGTGTCGCTGTTCGTGTCGTTCACGCTCACGCCGATGCTGAGCGCGTGGTGGGGGGTGAATCCGCATACCGGCGGCGCGGCGCACGGCAACCTGATCACGCGCACGCTCGGCCGCTTCAACCGATGGTTCGATACCGCGAGCACGGGCTACCGCGGAATCATCCGGTGGGCGCTCGGACACCGGAAGACGACGATCGCGGTGGCGGTGCTGAGCCTGGTGGCGGCCCTGGCGCTGGTGCCCTTCATCGGGGGGTCGTTCAATCCGGATTCGGACAACAGCGAGTTCACGGTGCAATTCGAGACGCCCGAAGGATCGAGCCTGGCCCAGACAAAGGTGAAGGCGGAGCAGGTGGGAGCGACGCTGCGCGCGATGGATGGCGTCGCCTACACATATACCACGATAGGCGCGGGGCCGACCGGTTCGGTGCGTGCGGGCGAGGTTTACGTGCGCCTCACGCCGCCTGGGAAACGCTCGATCGCGCAGAAGCAGATGATGATGGTGGCGCGTGCGCGTCTCGCTCCGATCTACGGCGTGCGCACGTACGCAATGGAGAATTCAGGCCCGGGTGGCACACAGGCACCGCTGCAAGTGGAACTCCGCGGCCCCGACATCGGCGAGCTGCAGCGGATTTCGCAGTTGATCCTGGCCCAGGTACGGACCATCCCGGGGGTCGTCGACGTAAAGTCGTCGCTCGGAGATCCGACGCCGGAACTGCGCGTGGAGGTGGATCGCGACGCGGCCAACCAGGTGGGGCTCGACATCGGCGCCATCTCGTCGACGATCCGTCCGCTGTTCGCCGGAGAGGTGGTCACGCGCTGGGAGGATCCGACCGGCGAGGAGCGCGACGTGCGCGTACAGCTCGCGCCCGAGTTGCGCAGGTCGATCGCCGATGTGAGCGCACTGCCGGTGCCGACCGCCAGGGTGGGGCCGAACGGTGTGACGTCCGCCAGGCTCGGAGACGTCGCGCACATCAGCGTCGCCAGCGCACCGTCGCAGATCGACCGCATGCGGCTGGAACGCGTGGTCAGCATCTCGGGCAATACGTCACCCGACATCTCGCTGTCGGAAGCGTCGGCGGCGATCCGGACGAAGCTGGCGGAGATTCCGATGCCGCCGGGTTACTCGACCAATCTCGGAGGGCAGACGGAGCTGCTCGCGGAGACGGGCGGCTACGTCGTCGAGGCCATCCTGCTCGCGGTCATCCTGATCTTCCTGATTCTCGCATCGCAGTTCGAGTCGTTCACGCAGCCGCTGGCGATCATGCTCTCGCTCCCGCTCTCGCTGGTGGGCGTGCTGCTCGCACTGCTGCTCACGCGTACCACGCTCAACATCATGAGCATGATCGGCGTGATCATGCTCATGGGGCTGGTCACGAAGAACGCGATCCTGCTCGTGGACAATGCGAACGAACGACGCCGGCAGGGGACGGACCGCTTCACGGCACTCATCGAGGCGGGCGCGGTGCGGCTCCGGCCCATCATGATGACGACGCTGGCGATGATCGCCGGCATGCTGCCGATCGCGCTGGCCCTGGGCGAAGGTGGCGAGTTCCGCGCGCCGATGGCCCGCGCCGTGATCGGCGGACTCATCACGTCAACGATGCTCACGCTCGTGGTGGTGCCGGTGGCGTACAGCTATCTCGACGATTTCGGGGGTTGGATCAAGCACTTTTTCGTGTCGAAGGAACGCGAGATGGAGATCACCGCCGAACGGGAGATCTCCGGCAGCGCGCCGTGACGCTCGCTCGGTGTCTCTCTCGTATATTGGCAGAGAGGGCCGTATGAACGAAGAGGCCGATTCAGGGATGGACCCGAGCTCAGGCTCACGACCCGGAGGCGGAGTACAACATGGTCACCAGGAAAATGTTTGTCAGCTATGACTACGTCAACGACGCGAAGCACAAGAATCTTCTTGTGGCGTGGGCGAAGAATAGTGACTTCGCATTCTTCTTGAATGACCAGTCTGTCGATGTGTCTGTGGATAGTACGGATGCAGCCGAGATCAAGCGCGTTATCTCGGCAAGCGTCCGCGCGGCGACCTACTTTTTGTGTCTCATAGGCAAGGAAACTCACAAGAGCAAGTGGGTCGCTTGGGAGATCGCCAAGGCTGTCGAGCTGAAGAAGCGCCTCGTCGCCGTAAAGATCGACAAGGACGACGTGAGTCCCGCAGGACTGTTGAACCAAGGCGCGAGCTGGACGCTCTCTTTTTCAGTGGACGGGATTGCGAAGGCAATCGATGCCGCGTGATCGGTAACGAACATGCCGCCGGGAGGACGGTGCAATCGGCGAACGGCATGAACGAATACGCCAAGACCTGTTTTGTGGTGATGCCATTCGGCCGGAAATCTGTCGGAAGACGCAGACTTCCGTTTCTGCCGTTTCTGCCGTTTCTTCCGATTTCGCGCGGTCGAGTGGTCGACTTCGACCGGATTTACGACCGCGTTTTTTTACCGGCGATCGAGGCCGTGCAGCTGCCGGAGGGTGGGTACCTTGTGGCGGACCGTGCTGACAAGAGGTTCTACTCCGGAATCATTGGCGAAGAGATGTTTCGCTCGCTGGAGTATGCTCGCGTCGTGCTGGCGGATATCTCCAATGTCAATCCGAACGTTGTTTATGAACTCGGAGCTCGCCACCGAGCGCGAGAATCCGGGACGATCGTTTTGCGCCAAGTCGATGCGTCCATTTCAATTGACGTTGACCAAGGGCGCGCTTTCCCTTACGAATACCAACCAGTTGAGAGGAGAGAAGCCGCAATTCGGCTGGTTTCGAGGGTCCTCAGAGAGTCGCTCACTGAACTCCGACCGGACAGCCCCGTGCAGGTTGCGATCTCCCGTCAACATGCGGAGGGGCAACGGCACCCCGGCTTTGAAGCGCTCTTGAAGCGAGCCGAAGATGATATCAGAGCTCGAGATCCGGATGCAGCGGCTGCCAAGTATGAGCAGGCCATTCGCAGCTTTGACGCCGGCCCACTTGTTCGGATGAAGCTGGCCATGATGCGCCGCGACCAAGGCGCATGGGCGGCCGTAATCCGAAAGGTGAATGCCATTCTCACGGACATGCCCAGCTATGGCGAGGCACATAAGGGAAAGGGCATAGCGGAGAATAAACTCTGGGTTGCTGCTGGATCACCGGCTGACATGGCCACCGGCGAACAATCATTGCTCAGGGCGATTGCCCTCAGGCTGAATGACTACGACGCTCATGCGTCGCTTGGGGGCCAACTCAAGCGTTCTGGCAGGCTTCGCTACGCGAGTGAAGCATACCGTCGGGCAACGTACGTGTCTCACGGGCATCCGTACCCCCTGCTTAACGAAGTCAAGCTCGAGGCACACATTCAGCGGAAGTTGGTCATGGCCGACCGACACAGATATCAACTCGAGCGTGCGGAGCGAACGCGCATGGCACAGGCCAACGACAAGCCGCCCTCGGATGCTCCGTGGTGCTTCTTCGACCTGGCCGAGATGAGACTCTATGCTGGCGAGCGGGCGAACGCCCTCCGCTGGATGAATGAAGGCATTCGCGCGTGCAGCTCAGGTTGGCAAATCGAGACTTGTCGACAAAGCCTGCTGCTGCTGAAAGACGTTACAGGGATCGACGGTTCCTTGCTCTCCGAAATGGTTCGTTCACTCAAGCAAGCGGAGGAACTGCTGGCGGCATGATTGTGTCCAACTGGTTGCTGTCGCGGTCCGTGCGCCTCATACTCGAGTGGGCAGCGCGCGATTCACCGAAGAGACTCGGCGAATGCCACTCGAAAAGGTCAAGCAACCCTTCGCGGAGGCCCAACCCAAGGATGCGCAGTTCGCCCTGACCAACGGCCTGGTTCACGAAGTCCGGGCGGTTGTTATTCCACTTGGGGCGCGCACGCGCCGCTATCGCATCGCAGACGTGGGAGCGTACCTTCTCCAATCACGCCGCGCCTCGCACTGAGGTAGGCTCGGAGCACACCGCCCATATTCATTCTGCAAATCGTCGCCGGCAACTCGTACCGAGGCGTCTACACGATGCGCTATGCGAAGTTCGCACTCCTGATTCTCGTAACGGCTTGCGCCGCCCTTTCCGGGCCGACCGTGCGGGTTACGAAGCTATCGCCGGAGCCATTCGAGCCGCGCCCCGCGGACTACGACATTCGGATCTATCAGGAGAAGCAGCCGCGCTGCGCGTTCGATGAGATCGCGCGTCTCAGCACGGATCAGACGGCGGATATACACACGGGGGACGCTCTCGCTGAGATCCTGCGCGTGAAGGCTCGAGAACTCGGAGGGGATGCCATCATCAACCTCTCCAGCGAAACGCACACGGCCGGCGCGATGGGCACCGACGGACAAGTCACTCTCGAGAAGACCCCGGTGTGGTCCGGCACCGTCATCCGGTTCAAGAGCCTGAAGTGCGCCGAGTAGGCATCGCGGGCCTCGCCACGCTAGCTGCCCCGTCCAGCCGAATGGCGCACGCGGGAAATGCTCTGATGGAGTCCGAACGAGCGGCGTTGACACAGGAGGGATATGGCTCTACGACGCTGCAGGACGTCGCTAGAAGTCCGTAACGATCACCACACCGCCGTTCTGCACGGAAGCCGCACCCGGAGCAACGGTTGCCGTGTGACGAGTGACTCCGCTCCCGCCGCCGCGGGGGCCTCCGGGAAGCGGGAACGATTCGCGCTGGGCTCGTTCCGCCCGGCGCGTGCCGCGAGGTCGGTGGGGGAGAGTGAGGGTGCCATGGATGCGCGATTGCTTCGGTTGCATGATGTTGGAAGGTATTCCGTCGGTTCGGAGGCGCACTCATCTCGCGTGCCACGCTCGTTTCGCACTCGGGTATTCCGCGTCCGTTGGCTGGCGTTGCCCCGTCCTCGAGGCGACCTGCTGCGCGACGTCACGGACCAGCCCACCCTTGAAGCAGGACCGGGTCCGAGACCATGAATCATGAAGAACTCCTCCGATCGCTGCGCGAACATTTTGAGGGACTGTTCCCCAAGACATGTTCGTGCGGCCGACGGTTTGCGACGCTCCGCGAATACATCCTCGGTACCGAGTTGGTTCGAGGGACGATTTCCTATGATGCCGCATCAGGGGATTGGAAGCCCACGCAGCTCCTCGGTACCTTGGCGCTCGCCAACTGTCCGTGTGGCTCCACACTGGCCCTTACCACTGAAGGCCTTCCGCTCGCCACGCGGCATTTGTTGTTAGCGTGGGTGAGAGCGGAGACCGAGCGGCGAGGCGTGAGTCCGGAGGAGGTGGTAGGCACACTCCGTGATGAGATTCGTACGAGACTTCTGACGGATCCAGTTCAAGACCCGCCGTAAGGATTGCGGCGGCCGCTGGCAGAAGTGGCTCCGCTTTTCTGTACCGAGGATTATGTCGGTCCGGTGGTTGGGCCCGTATTACCGCGGACGCGCCGACCGTATGGCTACCATCGCGTGTCGCGGATGCCGAGCCGGTACGCCGCGTGGTTGACGACGATGTCGGCGACGAAGGTAAACGCGAGGATCAACAGCGCGTCGCCCCATCCAAGCNNACCAGCGCCAGCGCGCCGACCGCGAAGTCGAGTTGGTCGAACGGGACCCAGGACTTGCCGGGCGCTATACCCCGCGCCCGCTTCACCAAACTCTTCAACGCGTCGCCACCCAGTGCGCCGATTCCGAGCGCCAGCCCGAGCGCCGGCCAGTTGGCGTAGTCGACCAGGCTTCCCTTCCAGTCGATCGCCGATTGCAGGAACGCGGTGCCCAGCGCAACGAGGACTCCCAGGAGAAATCCCGCCACGGTCTTGTGCGCTCCGAGCCAGCGCTCGCTGATCGGCCGGTTCCATCCCTTCCAATACTTGACGAAGGGAGCAGCCATGTTGCCTAAGTAGGCGGGCGCCATGAGGTAGACGAGCGCGAGGAGGAGGCTCACAGTCTTCGCGCCCACGCCGGCCGGGCGGACCGCTGCGTATCGACGACCACCGGGTAACGCCCAAGTGTCGCGACGGGCGTTCGGTCCCCGCGAAGCACCCATAGTAAGCGCCCGCCGCGGCCGCGCGGCTTATCCGCAGAGTGGTTCAGTTGGGATGGCATGACCTCCGAACTCTGCTCCACCCTGACGGTGAAGGACGACCACTCGTACCCCTGCTCCCACCTCGTGGCGGGAACGCACGGCTCGGCCCGGGTCCGCGCCTCGCGACACGCACCGAGCGGCCGATGACCGCGTCAGCCCTACGGCTTCGCCACCTGCCCGCGAATCTCGCCGGCGCCATGCGCCGCCGTGTGCACATTGACGTAGGCGTTGCCATTGTTGAGCAGCACCTTGAGCGAGTCACCCGAGACGCCCTTGCTCACGTCCTTCGTGAGATCGACGGAACCCTCCGCCAGGGTGCCGTCGGCGATCTTCTTGATCGTGAACGTATACACCGGCGGCCCGGAGACTCCCACCTTGCCGAGGTGGATGTGCGCCGCTGTCGCAGGACCGCTGAGCCCCTGCACGGTGATCGTATAACGGAGCTGATTACCCGCGAGGGTCAAGGTCGCCGTTCCCGTTGCCTTCTCCGTATTCGGCGGCGTTTCCGTGGCCCCGTTCATCTTCGCCGTGTACTTGACCGACTGTTGCGGCGCCGTCGCCGGGCCGCTCCATCCCGTCAACACCGCGACGGATGCGGCAATACCGAGGATACGAAGCTCCATGGGGCACACTCCTTTAATGATTATGAGACCGAAAACGTACACCACGCGGATCCAGGGCCGTCGTCGGCTTTGCGCGTCTCGTGAAAAAAGTCCCTATCACAATATCAGGGGGGGGACGGCCACCGCCGTCCCCCGAACCGTCGTTACTTATGCGAGAGACCGTGGGCAGTCGTGCTCTGCTTGTGGGCGAGCTCGCTATGTTCGTGAGCCGCGGTTGCGTGCATCTTGGCCTCGTCGTGCTCGCCGAGATCGTGATGGTGGGCCGCCTGATGGTGATGATGCGCGGCGGCATGATGGTGAGCGGCCGCCTGGTGGTGATGCTCGCTCGCCGGATGCCTGGTTGAAGGTGCCATCTGTGCTACTCCTGTTTCAGAACGTGAATAACCGCAAGAGCAAGGGACGGCGTAAGATCATGGCCGCCTCGGCGGTCTCGCGTTAGTGCGTGGGCAACCCATCCTCAAACTCCTTCACCAACCGCTCCGACTCGCCCTGCGCGTGTCCATACCGCTCGCGCAGTTTTCCCACAAGCTGATCGCGCTTGCCGGCGATGACGTCAACGTCCTGATCGGTGAGCTTGCCCCACTTCTCACGCACTTTTCCCTTCACGATCTGCCAGTTGCCTTTGAGCTCGTTCTCATTCATCAGCGTACCCTCCATACAGAAAGAGACTGGAACGACAACGCCTAGCGCTCATAAGCACGATCGCATGCACGCGGCTACATGGGAATCGCTCAACGGAGTGAAAGAAGCAGTACGTCGATTGGGGGGCATCGCCACGATGAGGCGGTTGTCTGCGCCTCGAGTGATATCGCGCGGAGCAGAGATGCCATACCGCACCTCTGATTCCGAACGAACACCTTTAAGGACGGTGTCCACGGAACCCGGACTTGGTGGACAGTGAGTCAAGCTCCTACCGCCCGATGGAAAGCGATTGGCCCCCGGGGCATGTGTCAAACGCTGTTTCCTAAAAGGGGGTGCATTTGGGGTGCATTTCGCCCCGAAAGCACGAACGGCCGCCTTCTCGGCGGCCGTCCGCTTTCATAAGCAATTGCCCCGCAATACCTTACAAAAATGACCCGAGCGGGTTTCAAACCCGCGACCTACGGATTAAAAGAAAGACCGAGTTTCATACCGCGAGGTCGCCCGAGTACCTCGAAGTTTGTGCCTCTTCTCACCTTAATGCGAGGCGGTGTTCACTCGCGGTTCTCCGAGTTCTTGGGCGTTCCTTGTACGTCGCGCGACAAATGGGGTGCAACGCGGATACGACCGGTGTGATTCGGGCGAAGTAGTGTTATCGCGGGAGCCCCGTGTGCAGTAACACTCCGAATTCCTCGATGGCGCCAAGGTAGGACTCGGGAGACTCCTGTTCCGCGTCGCTGGTGTATTGCCAGTTGAAGCTGAGCGCGGCGGGCGTCTTCCATCCGAACCACCGGAAGTTCTGTTTCTGGGTCTTCAGAACCTGTTGATCGTTCCAGTTGTGGCCGAAAAGGACGATGCCGGCTTGAAGTCTCTTCAACTGGGGTATCGGTTCTTCTCCAAGCGAGGTGACCCTGTTCTCGATCCAGCTCAGGCGCTCGAAGAGGCGCTGATACACGCTGTTGGTCTGTCCCCAGCGGACGGAAACGAAGAAGACCACAGCTTCTGATTTGAATAATTCGCGGCTGACCCTGTAGAGCTGGTCGTCCTTGTTGTTGATTGAGGCCCAGCATCGGTGCTGGCCCGTTGGGTTCTTGCCATGGTCGCGCAGCTTCGCTTCGGGCACGCCGCAATTATTGCCACGCTTTCCGCTGACATTGCCCTCGCAGGTGTGTATCTTCAGCTTCGCGACATCGAGAAGGGTTACACGCTTTCTTTTTTGCTTCAAGTGCCGCGCGATTCGGCGCGCGAGTTGTGTGGTCTTCGGAATATCCCGGGTGTGTTCTCTGTACCGAGTGCTCGTGATCAGCAGCAGGATATCATTCTTCGATTCGAGATAGTTGATGAGCCGCGCGCACGGGTCGATCAACCGGCTCTTTCGGACGCCTGATCTGCCAGCACCTGCGAGCGGCTTCAACATTCGTGGCTGCGAGCGGACATGACCTCACTTTACAGAGTGTCGTTTCGAGATGCAACTGATATTCAGCCGGCGTATGGTCGCTGCTGCTGCTGCTGCCGATGACCGAGACAGAGAATATCGAGGCATCCGCACGCGCTGGGCACTCTGCGGGAGCGAGTCCCACCAGCGAACAGCCCCTGCCTGAATACGACAATCAACTATCCGGGTTTCACAGGGCCTTCGAGCGCGAACTGCAGGCAATCGTGAATGAGTTGCCGCTCACTGCCGAAATGCGCGTGCTCGACCTCGCTTGCGGCGACGGATTCTACACTTCCCGCATCGCGGAGCGGTTGGGATCGGGAGGATTCATCACCGGTGCCGACATCAGTCAGGCCTACCTCTCCGAAGCCAGTGCGCAGGTGTCCCGACACCACGGGCGTGCAAGGATCAATTTCGTCGGCGCCACCGTTGACCGGCTGCCGTTTCCGGACGACACGTTCGATCTCGTATGGTGCGCCCAAAGTCTCTATTCTCTTCCTGACCCCGTCGTTGCCATCGGCCAAATGGCTCGGGTGGTTCGGCCGGGGGGCCTCGTTGCCGTGCTCGAGAACGACACGCTGCATCAGGTGCTCTTGCCGTGGCCTGTCTCGCTCGAGCTGCCTCTGCGGGCGGCGGAGCTGCGGCTGTTTTTGGAGGCGAGCCAGAACTCAAGCAAGTACTATGTCGGCCGGCGACTCCCTGCCATCCTCGCGGCGGCCGGGCTGGAGCCGTTGCGGATGACCACGCACGCATTCGACCGTCAGGCCCCCTTGGGCGAAGCCGAGCAGAAGCTGTTGCAGAGTTATCTGGAAGAGGTTACGGAACGCGTTGCGCCCTATCTCAATGCCGCGCTGCTCCACGAGCTTGGTCAGCTCGTCGATCCGGGATCGCCCCAGCACTTGCTTGGGCTGCCTTATCTCACGATGACATGGTTGAACGTGCTGGCCTTCGGACGAAAGCGATCTGTATGATACGCGCGGACCGGAATTACCGGTCTCCTCGCTATACGTCCGTGCACGAGACGTAGCGCCCATAGCCCGCTCTGCTACTGTTTGCCCTGCGCGGCAAAATCAATGAATCCGCATTGACTCGTCGATCTTTGAAACGCTCGTGCCAGTGCACCTCGATGCCGCGAGGATCGCCGGTCTCGATGACGTGAACCTTTCTCACATCACTCGATGACATCATGTCGAGTTGGGGCTCGCGGCGACCGACCGTGTCAGAGATGCTGATCTTGTAGTCGTTCCCGCGCGTACCATACCGCATCAGGTAGACTTGACCGGCAACCACCTTCGCACCGCGCGCCGGAATACGCTCGCGAGCTGCGCGGCCACCGGCGGTGGATGAGAGGTGGGCTATGATATCGGAATACTGCGCCTCGGTGCCGCACCATCGAAGGAGCCGTTCTCTCAGGGGCTCACGCCTTTCGGCGCTCAAGTACGCTTCATAGCTGGGGCTCTCGGCGGTCGTATGGTGACCGGCTCGGAACTCGCCAACGATGGGCCAACGCTTCTTGGTTCGAAGGAGGACCACGAGCGGCGTGTGAGTTCTCTAAAAGATGTCA
>PMYN01000005.1 GCA_003171215.1 Gemmatimonadota bacterium
CTAATGGAGGACATATGGGAAGCGGAACTCGTTTGAAGCGCGACTCGTCGAACTCGCGAATCCGGGCAAGCAGGTTTGAGCGGGACGGATCGGATGTAGGGGCGCAGCTTGGTCTTGGCGATGACGAGAGGTCGAGCACGAAGGCGCGCATCATCACGTTCGCGCTTGTCGCGGTGGTGGAGGCTGTTCTCCATCGCGCCGCCCTACACAGCGTGGTGCACTTTGCGTATTCGGGTGACGCGATTCGTGTGTTGGCCAAAGGAGCGGTTCTGGGAGCGGTCCCTGGAACGTCTTGGAAGGTGATCCTCAAGCATCGGCCTGCCGCCGGAAGCATCGTGAAGAAGAACGATCGACGGACGACGTGCACCGTCGGATTTCGCGTATCTGCCTGACCGCGAGTCAGGTCGCTCCTATGGCAGACGCGCCTGATCTCTGGGAACAGCAGTGTCCCACCTGCCCGCTCTTTCGTTCCTGCGGAGGAATGACAGGAGCTCCCTGCGGCTGTGTATGGATCGGGACGGCGTCGGCACATCAGTGCCACATGTGCGTGCGGGTTTGTCGAGAGAGGACTAATCTGGCAGGTAAGGGAGGCTCGGCTGATCAACATTTGCGTACGACGCGTTCGATTGCGGAGATCGATCTATCAGCCGTTCGCTGGACCGAATGGATCCTACCGGCTTTCGTGCCCACCGGAACCCATCAGCTCGGCGCCAATACGGTCAGTCCGGTAATCGCCGTGACGCTGGACCGGTTGCTGTCGATTTCGCGGCACGACACTTCCGACGGGCTTGTCGTGGCCGAACGTCGCCGAAGAGTGCGCATTGAACTGCGAGCGCAAGACAACGCGACCCTCATCGCCGTCCTCCATGGAGATGATCTCACGCTAAGAAGCTTCTGGAATCGCGATCGGCGGCGGCTGTTTGCACACCTGCGATCACTCGGCTTCGCCGCGGCGACCGGGCCCACGTTTTCCGTCGTGACGGATTCTAGGGAACGACTGCCGTTCGAGAATCAGCTCTCACTCCGACGACATCACCAGGTGGTACAGGAAATCGCCGACGCGGGACTCGTTCCGATCCCGAATCTCTACTCTGCCGGATCGGCGAATGAGGCGGAGCTCGGCGCGTGGTTGCGCGCCGAGTCCTCCGTGCGCTTGGTCTCGCGCGATTTCTCGAGGACGAAGGGGATCGGGGCGGACTTTCATCTCCAGCTTTCCCAACTGAGCCGGATTCTCAGTCTTGCCGGGCGGCCGATGCACGTGCTGCTGCAGGGCATTTCGATCGGGAAGGCCCGGTTGACCGCGAATGCACTCAGGATGGTAGGTGCTTCGTGCAGTGTCGTCTCGGGACAGCCCATACTGAGAGCGATTGTTGTGGGAGAGCGTCTCGTGAGCGACAGCGCCGGCTCGGGCCGATTCGTCAAGGCTCGATCCCGTGAGCGACTCCGACTCGCTGCCGAAAATGTTCGCGAAGCTGAACGCATCTTCACGCGAGCGTGTGCGGCGCCAGCTGCGCCGCGACAGTCTTCTCCTCGCCGCGATCGCCGTGGCAGGTCGACCTCTTATCGCGTTGGTACCGAGCGCGCGAGTTAGCGGCGGGTTCACTACGCCCAATTACGTTCGCCCTGAAGTGAGCATTGATTAGTCCCCAAGTTCAGAGTCTTTGCCTGGACGAAATACTGTCCTAGGTCACGAGGGAGGCTGAAAATCATCTCCAGCACGGGCGCGCAGTGGCGCTGGCCTGGCGATGCAGTCAATATGCTCTGCATCTTAATTCGAGCGCTCTTATTCATGCCAGCCTCAACTTCGTCAACACCGCTCGATAGAGACTGGCGCTTACGACTCGCTGCTTTCGCTCGGCTCCGCGCGCTCCGCGACAGCCACGGCGCCGACATCGCCACTGCCGCCGAACTCGCCTCAGGATTTGAGTTTGAAGGCGAGCGAATCCGCCTTTCACCGCCGCGTCAGGGCATTTGGAAGCCGCGACAGGCCAATGCGGTCCTCAGTATCGTCACTGCGCCACCGCGGCTCGGCCGTCCTGCTCCGTATGACGACCATGTGGACGAGGCCGCTGGATTCTATTCTTATCGTTACGAGCGTACCGATCCGCAGCTCGCGTCAAACCGTGCCGTGCGCCGTGCGATGGAACTTCATCGTCCACTTATCTACTTGATCGGCTTGGACAAGGGCCTCTACCAGGTTGTTCACCCGGTCTACGTCACTGGCGACTCACCCGGCGAACTCACGTTTCGAATCGAGGCCGACGCCGAATCGTGGGTCTTCGACCCCACTCATGCCGATGTTGACCAGCGTGCCCCGGCGCGAGAGTACGCTACCGTTGTCGCCAAGCGTCGACTCCACCAGCACCGGTTCCGCCAACTCGTCGTTCACGCCTATCGTACGCGATGCGCGGTTTGCCGACTCCGCCACGAGAATCTCCTCGACGCGGCACACATTCTTGAGGACCGACATGAGCGTGGGCTCCCGGAGGTCCCCAACGGAATCGCCCTCTGCAAGATTCACCACTCGGCCTACGACGTGAACATTCTCGGTGTCAGCCCAGACTTCCGAGTGCACATTCGCGCGGATGTGCTGGACGAGCACGACGGCCCGATGCTCAAATGGGGGTTGCAGGAAATGAACGGCGCGGAAATCGACCTTCCGCGCAGTGATTCTCAGAGGCCGAACCGCGAGTTTCTTGCCGAACGGTTTGAGCGGTTTAGCGCCGCATAGTGACACTCGCCTCGCCGAGCACGTTGCTGCCCGTGGCGGCCGACCTGCAAACATGGATCGCTGACGAAGCGCCGAGACGTCGCGTAGAATCGCGTAGACTTAACGGGTTGTGATTGAACTCGATGAACAATCGCGGGAGTTGTGACAGGGTCGCCCCACCGATACATTGCATGAAGTGTCTGCCGCGAAGGCAAACGATGAAGACGGGACGTAGCGCAGTCCGGTAG
>PMYN01000104.1 GCA_003171215.1 Gemmatimonadota bacterium
TGCGAACAGCTCGCCTTAAGCCTTGGATGGCGAAGCAGAGCGACTGATCAACGCGGCATGATCGATCCGAGGTTCCAGACGGCGCCCGCGAAGATGGCGTTCGGCTGCCGCCCGCGAATCGGACTGATGAAGCCCAGATCCAGGTTGAAGATCCGGCTGACTCGATAGCTCGGGCCGGTGAGCACCGCCACCGTTGAAGGGCTCGCCGATCCATCGATCGTCGGATATCCGAAAAGCTCGAGCTGCCAGCCCAGGTTCCCCGCCACCGGCACGCCGAACGACGTCGTCCAGAGTGCGGTGCTCGCCGCGCCGTTCCCTCCCTGCGCTCCGACACGGGTGTACGCGACGTTGAGATCCAGCGAGACGCCGTGGATGTCGTAGCTGGCGATCGCGGTGAGGCTGACGTCCGTCGTGCCTGTCCCCGTGCCCTGGTTCAACGATCCCGTTGAGAACTTGATGGCCGGCAGCAGCGCGAAATCGCCAAGGACGGCGTTATGATCGAGAAGCCGCCATTTCACGCCGAGGCCGACGTCGCCGAGGCCCGAGGACTGTCCCGGACCGGCGAAGACCACGGGAGTGATCAGATTGAGCTGAACGTGCGTCGCGAGCCCGATCTTCGTGACCGTCGGCGCAAAGTACGTCCGCTTGCCGGCACCGGCGCGGTCGCCTTCCACGCCCGTCTCGATCTCGACGTATCCCGGCGCGACCGTGTGTGCGTGCGTCGCGACGGTGGGCCGCTCGGGCTGCACGGCGCGCGGATCGGTAGCGGTCGAGTCCTGTGCAAGCAGCGGAGCGGCGACGAACATCGCCAGGACGCAGGCGGAAACCGGACGACGAGGTGCGGCGTGCATCAGCGGACGACGGAAGAGAGTGGCGGATCTCCGGAGAATCGGGAAGCACAACGTTAGCCGCTGCCGACCTGTTCAGCCACCGGCCGAGGCGAAGCGTTCAACGGCGACGCGCTCCGAGCTCTCATCGTTCGCGCCTCGAGTTTTGACAGCGCGAGGGAAAGGAGTCAAACTCCTTGGGGAACACCGGTCACGATACTTGCACCTCCTCCCATCTCACACCCCTCGCAACCATGCGAATCCATCTCGCCGTCACCGCGCTCGCGCTCGCATTCACCGTCCCCGCCAACGCCCAGACCGGGGGCCCATTCACCCTCTCCAGCAAGGAAGTCGCGGCGGGCAAGCAGATCCCGCTCGCACAGGTGTTCGGCGGAATGGGATGCACCGGCAACAACGTTTCACCGAGCCTCGCGTGGCACGGCGCACCCTCGGCGACGAGAAGTTTTGCCGTCACCATGTACGACCCGGACGCGCCGACGGGGAGCGGGTGGTGGCACTGGGTCGTGTACAACATCCCGGGCAACGTGAGCGCGCTCGCGGCCGGCGCGGGCGATCCGGCGAAGAAGTTGCTCGCGCCCGGAACGGCGCAGGGGAACACCGACTTCGGAGCGCCGGGGTACGGCGGTCCGTGCCCTCCCGCGGGCGACAAGCCGCATCACTATGTCTTCACGGTCTTCGCGCTGAAGGTCGACAAGATCGACATGCCCGCCAACGCGACGGCGGCGTACGTCGGGTTCAACATCCACGCGAATGTCCTCGCGAAGGCGACGTTCACCGCGCTGTACGGGCGGTAGCAGTCCATCCAACCCGACGGAGCTGAAATGTCCGCGCGCACCCTCGCCGCAGCGTCCCTCGCGCTCGGCATTCTCTTCGCTGCCGGCGCATGTGCGCCGGCAGCGAGCGACGCCGCCGCACCGTTCGACGTCGTCATCGCGAACGGCCACGTCATCGACGGCACGGGCTCGCCGTGGTACGCCGCCGACGTGGGGATCCGCGGCGGGAAGATCGCGGCGATCGGAAATCTCTCCGCTGCCGCAGCCACGAAACGGCTGGACGCGCACGGCATGGTCGTCGCGCCCGGTTTCATCGACATGCTCGGGCAGTCGGAACTCACGATTCTCGTGAACCCGCACCTGCCGTCGAAGATCTTCCAGGGAATCACCACCGAGGTCACCGGCGAGGGCTCGTCGGTGGCGCCGCTCAACGATTCGATCGTCGCGGCCGATCGCGTCACCTACCAGCATCTCAACCTCACCGCCGACTGGCGCACGCTCGGACAGTACTTCGCGCGGCTCGAGAAGGCGGGAATGGGCACCAACCTCGCGAGCTACGTCGGCGCGACCCAGGTTCGCCGCATGGTCCTCGGCGACGCCGACAAGCAGCCGGGCGCGGCCGAACTGGACAGCATGAAGGCGCTCGTGCGCGCGGCGATGGAAGACGGCGCCGTCGGCGTCTCGACCTCGCTCCAATACGCGCCGGCCCCCTACGCGAGCACCGAGGAGTTGATCGCGCTCGCGACCGAGGCATCGAAGTACGGCGGCATCTACGCGACGCACATGCGGTCCGAAGGCGCAGCGGTGTTCGCCGCAGTCGATGAAGCTGTGCGGATTGGTCGTGAGGCCAGGATCCCCGTCGAGATCTGGCATCTCAAGGCCGCAGGCAAGCCGCAATGGGGACTGATGCCGCGGATCGTCGCGAAGATCGACTCGGCGCGCCGCAGCGGCGTCGAGGTCGGCGCGAACACCTACGCATATCCCGCGTGGTTCAACAGCACGTCGGCGTTCATTCCGCCGTGGGCGCACGACGGCGGTGACAAGAAACTGATCGAGCGCCTCAAGGATCCCGCGATGCGCGCGAAGATCAGGAAGGACATGCTCACGCCGAACGCCGCATGGGACAACGAATGGCAGGAGATCCCGGGACCGGAGGCGATTCTCATCGCCGTCGTGCAGAACCCGAAGCTGCTCCCGCTGCAGGGAAAGACGCTCGCCCAGATCGCGAAGGACCGCGGCAAGGATCCGATCGAGACGCTGATGGACATCCTCGTCGAGGACGACGCGTTCACGGAGAACGCCGTGTTCGCGATGTCGGAGCCGGACGTCGCGCTCGCGCTGCAGCAACCGTGGACTTCGGTCGACAACGACTCGCAGGGCACGGCGCCGGACGGACTCCTCGGCAAGGAGCATCCGCATCCGCGCGCCTACGGGACGTTTCCGCGCATCCTGAGGAAGTACGTGCGCGAGGAGCACACCCTCACGCTCGAGGACGCCATCCGGAAGTTCACCGCCCTGCCGGCGCAGCGGATGCGGTTCGCCGATCGCGGCGTGCTGAAGCAGGGGATGTGGGCCGACGTGGTGGTGTTCGACCCCGATTCAATCCGCGACGTCGCGACCTTCGAGCAGCCGAATCAGCTGTCGGTCGGAATGCGGTTCGTGCTCGTGAACGGCGTGCCCGTGATTGCGGATGGGAAGATGACGGACGCGCTGCCTGGAAAGGTCGTGCGAGGCGCCGGGCATCGCGCCGCGGCTCGCAACTGAGCGAGCCGCGGCAACGGCAGCGGAATCTTCAGCCTTTGCGCGTCGTCCGGATCACGTGACCGTCGCGCGCCGCCGCCGCATGAACTCGTCGATCGACGCGCCTCCTGCGCCGACCGCCGCGAACGTCAGGCACGCGCCCATCAGCGTCAGTTCGAACTCATAGCCGTACGGCGTGAAGAATCCGCCCGTGAGCCGGGCGACGAAGATCGCGATGGCCATCTCGACGGCCAGCACCAACCCCGCCGCTCGCGCGTAGAAGCCGAACAGGATCGCGAGGCCTCCGGCCAGCTCGATGATGATCAGCAGCACCGCAAAGAAGGCGGGATAGGCGAACCCCAGCTTGGTCAGCATGTCCGTTACGCCGCTGACTCCGAAGTAGAGGATCTTCTGGCCACCGTGCATGAGAAACACCAGCGCGACCACGCATCGGAGCGGGAGAAATCCCCACTTTTCGAGATAACCGCTCGTCGCCGAGTTCATCGATTGTCCTCCGGGGAAGGAAACGATCTGGGAGCCACCGGGCGTGACGGACCGCAGCCGTCCGCGCTGTCAGTACGCAAACCAGAAGTACAGGAACAGCGCGTTGTTGTCCTTCGCACTGCGACCACCCGAGACCAGATCGTACGACGTCGAGCTGCCGTTGAATCGCTGGTACATGACGTACTGCAGGCCCACGCGCGCATTGAGCCACGGATTGAGCGTGACCTCGGCCACCTCTCCGTTGGAGCCGGGATCTCCCGTCCGGCTCCCCGTGACGGAGGCCGCCGGATAAAGCCGCGGATCCGTGGAACCGGTCGTCGCGAAGTAGGCCGCGCCGAAGGACCAGTCGGAGACCGGCCCGTACGTGGCGTTCAGCCTCCAGCTGTCCAGCGTGTTCGTCGGGTTGGTCGCCCGCGTGAACGCGCCGGAGAAGTCCTGGTTCTCGTGCGTGTAGTTTGCGCGAGCGACCAAATAGCTCTTGCCGAACGCACGCTCGATTTGCGCGTCGCCGCCGACATCGACATAGCGATCCCATCCGGAGCCCGACGCACCGGAGCCGGTGCCGCGCGCGAGCTGCGTCACCATGCCATAGGTGCCGACCATCATGTACACCGGGCCGTTGCGGTTCTGCAGTGCCACGCGCCAGTAGGGCGCCAGGTCGCGGATCGTGCGCGACGTCGAATCGATGAGCCCGCGCGATCCTTGCGGCGCGGACGTGTAGGTCGTGATCTCAGCGTACAGCACGTTGTCGAACCAGCCGTATGCGCCGAGACCGAGCACGGATTGCGCGAGCCCGCCATCGAGCAGCGTGGCGGCGGCCGGATGCGGCGCGAGGGCAGGCGAGGTGAACGGGTAGCTCCACGCCGGTGCGGTGTTCCACACGTCCTGCACCGTGGGGTTGTTGTGCAGCGTCACACCATACAACAGGTCGCGGTCGAGCAACCGCGTGTGGTTCGCGAATCGCACGTCCGTGTTGTCGATCGATACCTTGCCGCTCACGTCCGAGTACGACAGTTCCGCGAGCGCTCCGAGGTGCGGAGCGATCTCGCCGCCGAAAAGCAGCGAGAGCTGCTGTGGGAACTCGGCCCGCGTGCCCGGCGTTCCGGGCAGCGCTTTCGCCAGGCTTGTGGATGAGACGATCGCCATCGTCGACAACCCCGGAATCGTGGCGAGCGCGAGCGACGGCCGGCTCGTGCTGTCGGCTTGTTGCGGGATCGCTTCGAGATGCGACAGCGTGTATCCGTTGAGCTTGAACAGGCGGCCAAACCGGGAGAGCTGCGGGAAACCGCCGAGGTGACACACGGCGCAATTGAGCCGCGTCTGGCGGGCGAAGGTGGGCGTCCATCGCCTGCCGAGCAGATGCGTGTCGTGCTTCCCGCTGAACGTGTCGTTCACGGAATTCGCCACAGCGGGAGACGAAGGGAGGCGGGCGGCCGACGGAGCGGACGCGCCACCACCCAGCGTGGCCGCCAGCGTGGCGACGGCGACGGCGAAAATCATGGCTTTGCTCTCCCCTGCCCGACCGACCACACGTACGAGGCGACGTTGAGCGCCTCCGCGCGCGAGATGCCGTTCGGAAATGCCACCATCAGCGTTCCCGCGACGCCATGGGTGGCAACGTAAAAGATCGCGGCGAATTCCCCGTTCTTCGCGTCTCGCCACGCGTGGGCTTTCAGCGTGGGCGCAACCTGGGTGCCCTCCAGGTTCATGCCATGGCAGGCGAAGCACGTTCCCTTGCCGTGGAAGATCGCCCGCCCCGCATCCACCATCGCGGGGGTGATCTTGCTGGTGTCGGGTTCCTGCTGCGCCGAGACAACTCCCCGCGGTTTCGTCGCGCCCGCCGAGCCGGCGGCAGGCGCGAGAACCGCGGCGAGAACGGTCAAGAGCGCCGCGCCAATCCGGCGGCGGCGCTCGACCCTATTCCTCTGCCGTCCCGCCACGTCAGTAGGCAAACCAGAGATACATGTACAGCGTGTTGTTGTCCTTCGCGTTTCGACCCCCAACGGCGAGGTCGTACGACGTCGAGCCACCGTTGAACTTCTGATAGGCAATGTACTGCACGCCCAACCGCACGTTCATCCACGGATTCGTGGACCACTCGAAGGTCTCGCCCTGACTCGTTGGACTGCCGGATGCGCTCCCGGTCACGGGCGCGCTGCCGTACAACACGTTGTCGGATGTGCCTGAAATTCCGAAGTAGCCGACCGTGAGCGTGTGCGTCTGGCTGGGCATGAACGACAGGTTGACCTTGTAGGTGCTCACTGTGTTCGTCGCGTTCTGCGATGCCGGCGGCACACCGACGAAGAAGGCGGGAAGCTGCTGGTCCTCGTGAATGTAGCTGGCCCGGCCGATGAGCATGCCGTCGCCCACCTTCTGTTCGAGCTGCGCGTCAAAACCGAGATCCCTGTAATGATTCGTCGTGCCGGTGACGCCGGTCGGGAAGATGTCGGCCGAGAGACCGAATGCACCGACCATCAGGTACGTCGATGGGCTCATGTCGTGCTGGAAGGCAACCCGCCAGTACGGCGAGATCGCCTTCGGGATGTTCGAGGCCGTGGAGTCGAGTGGAAGTGCGGCCCCCTGCGGCGCCGCGACGTATCCCGAGATTTCCGCGTAGATGGCGTTGTTGAAGAGCGTGTACGCGCCGACTCCGAGCACCTGTTGCGCGAGCGCGCCTTCGACGATCGTGGCCGCGGCGGGCGACGGCGCGACGCTGGCTGTCGTGAATGGATAGCTCCACGCCGGCGTGGTGTTCCACACGTCTTGGACGGTGGGGTTGTTGTTGAGCGTCAGACCGAAGATGGCGTCGTGCTCGCCGATCTGCATGTGACGGGCATAGCGAAGATCCAGGTTGTCGATGCCGATTCGACCGTCCTGGGCCGTGTAGGTGAGCTGGCTGAAGATGCCCATGTTCGGAGTCAGCTCGGTTGCGGCGAACAGACTGAGCTGCTGTGGAAGCTCGGTCGTCGTGGCGAGCGTACCCGGCACCGGAGTCGAGACATTGGTCGCAGCGATGATCGCCATGACGGACAGTGGCGCGATGGGCGAGAGCGCGAGCTGCAACCGCGACGCGCTGTCCGCCTGCGCCTTGATCATCTGGAGTCCGGTCATCGTGTAGCCGTTCAGCTTGAAGAGCCGCCCGAACGATGTCAGTTGCGGAAACCCGTTGTGGCACATGTTGCAGGCGAGCTT
>PMYN01000027.1 GCA_003171215.1 Gemmatimonadota bacterium
AGTTTCGATTCATTGCGCGACCGGCACCTCACCGAGCCCCCGAAGAACCTGCTGGCGAACCAGAAGGCGCCCGACGAAATGGGCTTCGTTGACCTGGGCAAGTACATCAAGTCCATGGAGCTCTCGGGAACGGACGTGAACCAGCTTCGCGTGCAGCGCATGCTGAAGATCGCGATTCCGGCGACGTGCATGATCATCATGCTGTTCGGCGCGCCGCTCGCGACGAGCAGCCAGCGCGGTGGCGCGGCGTACGGTGTGGGCGTGAGCCTCGGGACGACCATTATATTCCTGATGCTCGTGCAGCTTACGCAGGCCGTCGGCGGCAAGGGGCTCGTGAACCCGGAGCTGGCGGCGTGGTTGCCGGGGATACTGTTCCTCGCGGTGGGCGCCGCCCTGCTGGCGCGCGTCCGCACGTAGGCCCGAAGAGAAACACCCGGCAACACCCTGAACCTGCGCACCCCGCAAGCGAATTGACCGACGAGATCTCCTACCAGCCCACTGAGAGTTTCCCGATCGTCGCGCGTGGCACCATCCGGTTCTTCCGGCGGATGTCGCGCACGACGATCGGCATGTTCAGGGGCGTGGGACTTCGCGTCCTTTTCCTCCGCGACATCCGCCGTGCCCTGCGCGAGCCGCAAACGTACCTGCCCCTCGTCATCCCGCAGATGCGTGCCATCGGCGTCGACTCCGTGCCGCTCGCGATCATGGTGGCCGCGTTCATCGGCGGTGTCATCTCGATTCAAATACGCTACCAGATGTTCCAGGGGATCCAGCTCTCGATCGTCGGCCTCTCGGTGCGGCAGATCGTGATCCTGGAGACGGGCCCGCTGCTCACCGGCCTGGTGCTCGCCGGCCGCGTCGGCGCGAAAATGACGGCGGAGATCGGCACGATGCGCGTCACGGAGCAGATCGACGCGCTCGAGACGCTGGCGTACGACCCGGTGGCGTATCTCGTGGTGCCGCGCATCATCGCGGCCATCGTCATGCTCCCGATTCTCGTGGTGTTTGCCGACGTGTCCGGAGTGCTGGCGGGGCTGATGGCGGCGGTGCTGGTGACCGACGTGCAAATGTCCCAGTTCATGGAGGGCGTCCGACTCGGCTTCGACAACTTCCAAGTGACGTACAGCCTGATCAAGGCCACATTATTCGGGGCGGCGATCGCGTACCTCTGCACGTTCGAAGGATACGTGACCAGCGCCGGTGCCGAAGGCGTGGGCAAGGCGACGGCAAAGGCAGTGGTCATTTCGTCGATCTGGATTCTCGTGCTCGACGCGCTCACGGCCCTACTTCTCGCACCCTACTTGCAAGGATGAAGCGAAGCAACGAAGTCCTCGTGGGCATCACGGCGACGGCCGCACTGATCCTCGCGGTCATCGGGTCGCTCTACCTCGCGCGCGGCGGACTGCAGCCGGGCTACAAGCTGTTCGTGAAGTTCACGTGGGGTGCCGGCCTCAAGCAGGGCCAGCCGGTGCTGCTCTCGGGCGTCAACGTCGGATTCGTGAACGGGGTGGAGATCCGCCCGGACGGACTGTTGATCGTGCAGCTGCGCGTGCGGAAGCAGTACCACATCCCGCTCGGCACGACGGCGACGATCGAGCCGAACGGCTTTTTCGGCGACCAGCTCGTGGCGCTGCATCCCGACAAGCCGAACCCCGAGACGTACTCGCCCGGCGACACGCTCCATTCGGGGCACGCGACGCCGTCGATCGGCGACGTGCTCGCGCGCGTCGACACGATCGCGGCGAACGTGTCGGTATTGACGACGTCGCTGAAGAAGGAGTTCGTCGAGACGAACGGCCTCGCCGACCTGCGCCGCACCGTCAATTCCGCCGACGCGTTCATGAAGGACATCTCGAGGCTCGCCGAACAACAGAACGTCGAGCTCACGAAGACGCAGGTGGCGCTGCGGAGGGCGGTGTCGGCGGTGGACTCGCAGGCGGTGGACTCCACGCTTCGGTCGTTCCGGGGCGCCGCCGCGAGCCTGAATTCGCTCACGGTGGACCTGAAGGAGACGGCGGCGAAGCTGAGCTCGACGCTGGACCGGGTGAACAGCGGTCCCGGGTCGATGGGGAAACTGATGAACGACCCGGCGCTCTACAACGACGTGAGGTCGCTGGTGACGCGGCTGGATTCGCTGACGGCGGACTTCAAGAAGAATCCGCGGAAATACATCAAGCTTTCGATCTTCTAGAGACGGCGGACGGCAGACGGCAGAAAGAAGACGGCACTCGACGGAAAGAAGACGGCGGACGGCAGCCTGAGCTGCCGTCCGCCGTCCGCCGTCCGCCCTCTGTTATTCAGTACGAGTAGCGAACCGCGAGCTGGATCTGGTAGAACTGGTACGGCTGCTGGTACACGGTGAAGATTTGCGCGTTGCTCGCGTACAGCGGGTTGAACGTGTAGATCGGGTTGCCCGAGGCGTCACGCGAGGCAACCGTGAGTTCGTAGGCCTCCGTGTTCGACGTGAAGGTCCGGATCTTCCCCCATCCGCTGTTCACGAGGTTCATGACGTTGTAGATGTCGAGGTTGACCGACAGCTTGTGGTCGCCGATCTGCGGGAGCCGCTGCCGCAGCGAGATGTCGAGCGTGTTGTACCAGGGATTGGCGCACGAGTCGCGCGCCATGATGTGGCCGGCCTGGCTGCTCAGGCAGCTGTTGTTGGCGATGAACTGCTGGAACGCGGCCATCTGCTGCGCGGGAGTGTACGAAACGCCGCTGAAGGTCGCGGTCTGGAACTGGATCTGCCTGACGTCGTTGTAGTTGTTCGGGATGAACATCGGGTCGTTGCCGCTCGACCCGTCGGCGTTGAGGTCGGCACGGCCGCTGCTCCCTCCCACGATGTACGCGAACTTGGTGCCCGACGACGCCTGCATCATGAAGGAGAGGTCGGTCGTCTTCCAGGGCAGCGTCCATGTGGCGTTCGCCACGATCCGGTGCGGCTGGTCGAACGCCGAGGGACCCATCACGCGGTCGGACTGGGAACCCGCCTGAATGCGGCCGTACTGCCAGTTCGAGTACGCGACCGACGAGGTCATGTCGTTTACCGAGAACGAGCGGCTGTACGTGTAGGCGATCGACCCTTCCCACGAGTCCGTGTACGTCTTGCGTAGTTGAGTAGTGAAGCTGTAGGAGTAGTCTCCGCTGTAGTTCTGGATCTTGATGACGTCGCCGAGCCCGTTCCAGACGCGGGCCGGTGTGCTCTGTCCACTGGCGTTGAAGGTGCCATAGAGGACGCGACCATTCGCGTCAGTGTTCGCCTGCTGCACGAGGTTGAGGTCCGTCGTGATGAAGTTGTCGATCCCCTCCGAGTACGCCGCCTCCAGGGTGCCGATGAGGTCCCACGGCAGCTTGCGGTCATAGCCGAGTGACGTGCGGAACACCTGCGGGAACTTCAGGTTGGGATCGACGACGTTGATCGTCCCCGGGAACGTATTGGGGTTCAGCGTCACGCCCGGCTGGCCGTTCTTGGAGGCATTCGCGCCGGTGAATCCGGCGAGCGGCCCGCACGTCGTGGCCGCGACCGGGAGCGGGTTGAACGCCGGGACCGAGCCGTTCGTGTTGGCCTGCCCGCAGGTGAGCTGGCCGAGCGCGACGCCGCTGTTGGAGTACATGTTCGACATCCAGACGAATGCGGGCGAACCCTGGAACAGCCCGGTGCCGCCGCGCAGCTGGTTCTTCTGGTCGCCGGTCATGTCCCAGTTGAAGCCGACGCGCGGAGAGAACTGCCAGTTCCCCGTCGGCATCTTGTTCGTCTTGATGCCTGTCAGCGAATCGACGAGATGGCTGTATCCCGGATTGGTGAGGAAGAAGGGGACATCCGCGCGAATGCCGTAATCGATGTTGAGGCGCGCGGTGGGCTGCCACTTGTCTTGCGCGTAGAGACTCGACTGGACCGCGTTCCAGGTCGCCACGGGGCTTCCACCGAGCGAGCCGGAGCCGGAATAGTTGGTGGCGGTGCCCGCGGCAAGCGCGGTGAGTGAGGCGAACGTGTAGTTGCCGTACGAGTTCTGCAGGAAGCCGTTCTGGGCGCCGAAGAACTCGTTGTGCGTGCCGATGGTGATCGTATGGTTGCTGCCCGCAAGCCAGGTCAGGTTGTCGGTCAACTCGTATTCTTTCTGCTTCAGAAAGTTGCCCGACGAGCTGTTGTCGGTGCCGGCGACCAGGTTCGGTCCTCCGGTGCCGCCGATGTTGTTGACCGTGATCAGCGGCGAGAACACGGATGGCTGCCGATGGAAGTCGAGGTTCGTGTACCCCAGCGTCAGCTCGTTGGACAGTCCGCTCGAAGTCGTGGAGAAGAGCTGCACGACCGCACTCTCGTTCTTGTCCTTCTGCGTCTCGAGATTGCTGCCCAGATAGAACGACGTCGCGCTCCGCGAGAACACGTCGTTGCTCGACGTATTGTAGATATTGCGGACGACGAGCCGGTTGGCCGGGTCGAGCTGGAAGTCGAACTTGATGAGCGTGTTGAGGTTCGGGTTGTTGTTGTTCACCGCTCCGGCGGAGCCGGCGGGGATGTGGTAGGTCGAGAGGATGTTCGTGAACGAGTCGACCTGCGCCTGGGTGACGGGCACCGCCGGCGTGATGTTGGACGGCTGGCCCATGTACGGCCCACTCGCGCCCTGCTGTGCCTGCTGGAGTTCGAGCGAGAGCCAGAAGTGGGCCTTGTCCTTGACGATAGGGCCGCCGAGGGAGCCGCCGAACATGCTCCGCTGGAACTTTGTGGCCTGGATGTAGGCGGCGTTCTGCGCGAGCGCCTGGTTGCGCGTGTAGTAGAACAGCCCGCCATGGAATTCGTTGGTGCCGCTCTGCGTGACGGCGTTCACCACCGCGCCGGTGAAGTTGCCCTGGCGCACGTCGAAGGGCGAAAGGAGCACCTGGTACTCCTTCACGGCCTCGAGGCTTATCGCCCGACCGCCCGACTGGCCGCCGGGTTCCTGGCTCGTGGCAAGCCCGAACCGGTCCGTCAAGTCCGTGCCGTCCACCTGGATGGCGTTGTACCGGTTGTTCTGCCCCGCCGCGGAGAAGCGAACGCCGCCGGGCTGCACGGCCACCTGGGGCGTGAGACGGACGAAGTCGTAGAGCGACCGGTTCTCATCCGGCAGCCGCTGGATCAGCGAGTCCGAGACGATCGTCTGCGCGCCCTTGCGATCCAGGGAGAACTCGGCGGCATCGCGGGAGGCCTGCACCGACACCGCCGCCAGCTGCGTGGCCTGCTGTGTGAGCGTGAAGTCGAGCCGCGTGGTGTTCGAGAGTCCCACCACGATGTTGTCGCGCGTCTGCGGCGCGAAGCCGATGTGGCGGACCATCACTGAGTACGAGGCACCGACGTTCAGTCCGGGCACGAAGTAGATGCCGTTCTCGCGGCTGGTCGCGCGAGCAAGATAGCCGTTGGTCTTGTCGGTCACCTCGATGGTGGCGCTCGCAAGGGGGTGCCCCGCATTGTCGAGCACCGTTCCCTGTATGGCGCCGGTGGTGAGGCCCTGCGCGAACGCCGTCGTTGTCCAACTCAACGTGGCCAGCGCACACGCGGTGGCGAGCGTCCTGAAACCAAGTCTCTTCATGTTGCGTGATCCTGATGAGGGGTGGGCCGCAATCAGTGCGGAAAAGTTACAGCCCCTCGAGCCACGCGGTCAACGATAATCTTCGTAACCGGCGCGTCACGCTTCCTGACAACGGCGTAGGTGTACGGGCGCTTCCCGCGTCCCGCCTTCGCGCAAAGCTCACGTCGGCCGGTTGCGGCGCCGCCCGACCGTCAAATAATAGACCGGAATGCCGGCGACGAGCACGCCGAGGACCGCGAGCGTGCTCGTGCGGCTCGATTCCTGCACGATCGCGTTGCCGAGCAGGTAGAGGACGGACACGATGAACAACAGCGGCACTACGGGATACAGTGGCACGCGAAAGGTCGGATTGTACCCAGGTGTGCCGCGCAGCTTGAACACCGACGCCACCGCGAGCATGTAAAACGGCAAGAATGCGGTGACGAACGTGTCGGCGAGTTTCTCGAACGGCAGTAGCAGGACGAACACCATCCCGAGCGCCGCCACGACCGTGATGGCCACATACGGCGTCCCGAATTTGGGATGCACTTTCGCGACCGGGCGAAAGAACAATCCGTCGTCCGCCATCGCGAAGAACACGCGCGGACTGGTGAACAGCACGGTGTTCAGCGTGCCGAACGTCGAGATCATCACGGTGATCGCGACGAACGTCACGCCTCCGGCGCCGATCACGCGCTGCGCCACGTCCGCCGCGACGAGTTTGGACGTGCGGATCTCTTCGATCGGGAGCACCGCCATGTACGCCAGATTCGCCATGAGATAGATGCCCAGAACCGCGAGCGTTCCGCCGATCAGCGCGCGCGGAAGGTTGCGGCCGGGATCCTTCACTTCACCAGCGTTGTACGCGAGATCCGCCCAGCCGTCGAACGCCCACAGCGTGGAGACGAGCGCGAGTCCGAACGCGGGCAGCGTGATGCTCCCCGGCGGAATGGCGGGCGAAAAATGCGACAAGCCGTAGTGTGGAAGGCCCAGCGCCAAAGCAACGATGATGATGAACAGCAGGCCGCCGTACTTCGCGATGACCGTGAAATTGTTGACGTTCGCCGCAAATCGCACACCCACGTAGTTGAACGCACCCGTCAGCCCGATCGCGGCGGCGGCCGTCCAGTGCACGATCGACACGTTTTCCGGCGCGAGTGGATTGATGCCGAGCACCCGGAAGAAGTATTCCGAGAAGGTGATCGCGATTCCGCCGAGCGACGCCGCGCGGATCATGGAGATCTGGCCCCAGCCGAACAGGAATCCGGTGAGATCTCCCCACGCATCCTTGCAGAAGACGTACAGTCCGCCCGTTCGCGGCAGTGCGCTCGCCACCTCGGCCATCGTCAGCGCGCCGCACATCGCGAAGATGCCGCCGGCGATCCACACCGCCATCATCGGAAGCGGGCCGGGGAGCTTGTCGGCAATACCGGCGGGCGAGCGGAAGATGCCGGAGCCGATCGTCGATCCGATCACGACCGCGGTGGCGCTCCAGACTCCGAGTTTGCGCTGGAGTTCGTTTTTGCGCGGGGCGGGCGGGGCGGCGGGATTCGACATTCGGCAACCTTATCCCCGGCGCCACTGATTCGCGAGAGGGCGATGTGTCGAACGGCGATGAGCGACGGGTGAGGGGCGTCTTGGCGAAGAGCGACGTGCAAGAAGCGAGGAGTCGTTCCCCTCACTCCTCACGCATCGCTCTTCGCCAGATCGCCCCTCACTCGTCGCTCACTCGTCGCTCGTCACTTTTTGGAAGCCCTCACTCGTCGCTCGTCGCCGATCCAACACTCGAAGTCGAACACCCTTCCCCGCCGTCCTCCAACCCGCGAACTTTCACGGCGCAATGCCCACACCCATCGCCGAATTCCTCTTCTGGACCGCCGCCGCGGTCATCGTGGTCGCGCAAGCGCTCATTTTGCGCTCCACCCGCCGCGGCATGAAAATCGGACCGCCGGGATCGGGCTCGGCGCTCGAGTGGGCATTCGCGATCGTGCCGGCGATCTGCCTCGCGGGCCTGCTCGTGTGGACGTGGTACGCCATGCACTCCGGCACCTTCACATTCGACGCGAAGACGCCGGCCGCCGGGGTGAGCGCATGACGGCCGACGCCGCCACCGCGGCGCACGGGGAGCAGAGCTTCGCCTCCGACCTGGTTTCGCTCACGAAGCCGCGCATCATCTCGCTGCTGCTCGTGACCACGATCGCGCCGATGTTCGTCGCCGGAACGCCCACGTGGTCCGCCGTGCTGTGGGTGACGATCGGCGGCTACCTGATGGCCGGCGGGGCGAATGCCGTGAACATGTACCTCGACAGCGATATCGACGACGTGATGGCGCGCACGCGGCTCCGCCCGATTCCGAGCGGCCGCATGACGAAGCGCGCGGTGATGGCGTTCGGCATCCTGATCGCGACGGCCGCCACGTACCTGCTCGCGAATTTCGTGAACGTGCTCACCGCCGCGCTCGCGCTCGCGGGATTCTACTTCTACGTGTTCATCTACACGCGCTGGCTCAAGCGCAGCTCGCCGCAGAACATCGTAATCGGCGGCGCCGCCGGCGCCTTCCCGCCACTCGTCGGATGGGCCGCGGTCACGGGACGCATCGACCTCGCTTCGATCTTCCTGTTCCTGATCGTGTTCTACTGGACGCCGCCGCACTTCTGGGCGCTCGCGCTCAACAAGCAGCGCGACTACGACAATGCCGGCGTGCCGATGGCGCCGCTGGTCTGGGGCATCGGCGAGACGATCGACCAGATGGTGTACTACAGCTTCCTGCTCGTCGCGCTGACCGTGCTTCCGGTGTGCTTTGGCGTGTTCGGCCTGGTCTATCTCGGCTCGGCGCTCTCGCTCGGCGCCCTGTTCATCGTGGGCGCCTGGAAAGTGCGCATCGCGCGCGACGGCGGATGGGAGAAGCCGTCGTGGTGGCTGTTCAAGTACTCGCTCCTCTACTTGGCGCTGCTGTTCGTGGCTATGGCGGTGGATCGACACCTCTGATGCAGACGGCAGACGGCAGACGATAGCTTGACTGCCAACCGTCATCTGCCGTCCACTCCGCCGTCCGTCGTCTGTCGTCTGCCATCCACCCTCCAGCGGTACAGCAGCATGCCGGCGACCAACATTCCCGTCCCGACCAGCGACATCTTCAGGGCAGAGACATACGCACTGACGATCCCGACGGCGGCCGAGAGCACGAAGAACGCCGGCAGCCACGGATAGCCGAGCACACGGTACGGCCGGTGCAGCTCCGGACGCGTGCGGCGCAGCACGAATACGCTCGCCGCGCCCAGCCCGAAGAAGATCCAGTCCGCGAACACCACGCCGCTGAGCAGCGTCCCGATCTTGCCGCGCGTCGCGACGAGAAGAACGAGGGACCATCCGCCGAGCATCATCAGCGCGATGTGGGGCGAGCCGAATCGCGGATGCACCTTTGCCGCGCCGGGCAGGAACGCGCCATCCTGGCCCAGCGCATAGAGCACGCGGGCGTTGGTGAGGAGCGCGACGTTCACGAACCCGAAGATCGAGAGCATCGCCGCGACGGTGATGGCCGTCGCACCCGCCGGGCCGATGAGTCGGCCGGCCGTGTCGGCAGCCACCGCGGTGCTTGCCGCGAGCCCGTCGCGGCCGAGCGTCTTCAGGTACACGACGTTCGCGCCGAGATATATGGCGATCACGATCCCGATTCCAAGCCCGAGGGCCTTCGGAAGCGTGCGCCCGGGATCGCGAATCTCGCCGGCCACCATGTTGGTCTGCTGCCATCCGCCGATCGTGAACAGCACGGCGACGAACGCGGCCGCGACTCCGTTCGCGATCGGCGGCGCCACCGGCGCGACGACGGCCGGCGGAGCGCCGGGGTGGAGCGCCAGGCCGATGACGATCAGCGCGCTGAGCGCCGCGATCTTCGAGAGCGTGAAGATGTTCGCGGTCACGGTGCCCGGCTTCACGCCGAGGTAGTTCGTGATCGTCAGCGCGATGATCGTGATCGCCGCCACGCCGATCCGTCCGCCCACCGCGTCGATCGGCACGAACCGTTCGAGATAGCCGGCGAATCCCATCGCGACGGCGGCGATGGCGCCGCTCGCGATCATCAGGAGCGTCATCCAGCCGAGCAGGAATGCGGGGAGCCGGCCGAACGCCTCGCGGACGTAGACGTACCCGCCACCGGCTTCGGGCATCATCGCGCCGAGTTCGGCGTAGGTCAGCGCGCCGGCGAGCGCGACGATGCCGCCCAGGGTCCAGACGCCCAGTACCCAGCCGGCGGTCGGCAATGCTCGCGCGGTCTCAGCGGGCGTGAAGAAGATTCCGCTGCCGATGATGCCGCCCACCACGAGAAGCGAGGCGGAGAAGACGCCGAGCTCCCGTCGGAGCTCCGTCATTCGCGCCGTCTGGGAGCTGTCAACTGACAGCTGTTCATGCGCACCATCTGGCGACTATCAGCTGATAGCTGTCAGGCGACAGCTCCCAGGCTCGATCCGACCGTTCAAACAATTATCAGCTCCCGCTGAATCTCGATCGGCGTGATGACGAGTTCGCGCTCCCCGATGTATGCATTGACCTCCGATCGCACGCCGAACTCGCCCTCGAGATACACCCCCGGCTCAATCGAGAACCCGACTCCGGGAATGAGCACGCGCTCCTCGCGCGTCTCGAGGTTGTCGAGATTCGGGCCCGAGCCGTGAAGCGCGCGCGCGTCGATCGAGTGACCGGTGCGGTGCGTGAACGCGGCGCCGTATCCGGCGCGGTCGATCACTTGGCGCGCGGCGTCGTCCGCTTCCGCGCCGCGTACGGCTTCGCCGGAAGCCACGCGCTCGCGCAGCAGCGAGATCGCCGCATCGCGCGCGTCGCGCACGACGTTCCAGACCTGCTGCACCTTCGGCGACGGCGTGCCGATCGACGCCATCCAGGTCTGGTCGGCGTAGATCCCGTTGGGTTCGACGGCCCATAGGTCGATCAGCACGCAATCGCCGGCGCGCAGCACGCGCGGCGCCTCCGGCGAGGGTTCGTAGTGCGGGTTCGCGCCGTTCTCGCTCGCCGAGACGTTCGGGCCATGGTCGGTGGAGAGGCCGCTGGCGGTGAACTCGAGCTGGATCCAGCGCATCAGCTCGTGCTCGGCGAGCGGCGTGCCGTTGCGCACGCTCGCACCCGCGCGCGCGAACGCCTCCTTCGCGATGCGCGCGATGATCTCGGCCGCGCGACGA
This sequence comes from Gemmatimonadota bacterium, assembly GCA_003171215.1. Lineage (GTDB taxonomy): Bacteria > Gemmatimonadota > Gemmatimonadetes > Gemmatimonadales > Gemmatimonadaceae > Fen-1231. The sequence goes on from PMYN01000027.1 coordinate 10,730, forward strand.
TGCGACTCGAGCTGCGCCTGCGTCCACACGGCGAAGAATCGCGTGACCAGGTTGGCGGAGGTGACGACGGTTGCGCCCGCGGCACGCACCATCTCGATCACGCCGGCGGGAACCCGGTCGACCACGGGAACCGCGTCGCCGGGCGAATACTCCATCGCCGCCTTCTTGCCGCGCACGAGGCTGGAGATCTCCGACTCGAGCGATTTCCACGAGGCGTAGACGCGACGATCCCAGGTCGCGGGCCAGTGCGCCCACGACCCGGGCTCGATCGCGTGCGTGATCGCGACCGGCGTGCCGTTGCGGGGAATCCACGCGAACATGCGCCGCGACGCGAGACCTTCTGCACGGAGCAGGGCCTGCGAGATCGGATTGATGCCGCGGAAGTCGTAGAGCAGCCATCCGTCGACGTCCGCTTCCGCCAGGGCGGCCTGCACTGCGGGGAGCGTTTCCGGTGTCAGCATTGCGAAAGAACCTCCGTGCCGCTTGCGCGGCGATGCGCTACTTCCGTCCCGGGCCGATGGGGCGCCACTCGGCGCGCCATTCGCAGACACCCTCGTTGCGACCGGCGCAGCGCACGTGCTCGACGGCTCCGACGCCGCCGACGAGCAGCTGCATCAGCTCGCGCAGCGCGGATTCGTAGTACGTGCAGCCGCCCAGCTTGGGCGCCGCGTCGAGCGTGACCGAATGCGGGACTTCGAGCAGGATAGTCGATCCCACGCGGCGAATGACGCCCGCCGTGTAGCGGCCGGTGATGCGGCGCGCGTGACGGAGCGCGATGGGGCGCGAGAGGAGCGACGGGAGCGACAGCATCAGTCGCCGCGTGACGGGCGAGATCGTGCGATACGCCTGTCGCGCGAGAATGCGGCCGCCCTCGCGAAACACGGCTTCGGCGTCGGGGCGGCGGCCGACGAGCCGCGCGAGCGCGACGGCCTCGTCGAACGGCGGGCGCTGGTTGCGGCGCACCGCCTCGGTGTAGCGCTTGATCTGCGCGAAGACGGTGTCGCTGAGGCCGAGGCGCTTGTTGCGCAGCTCATGCACGAACTCCGCCTCATACTCGCCGCTGGGGGTGTCCACCGCGCGCACCGCTTCGAGCAGGCTGAGCGGCAGGAGTGGGTCGACGGTGGCGGTCATGTGATCGCGGGGGGAGATGACGCAGGTGCGAGCAAACTAAGCGCGGGTCGACCCGGCGTACAGTTGACGGCGGCGCGGAGGGCGGGATGCCCGCGCGCCCAGCGAGTATCTTTCACCCCCATTCCCCGGTCCGGAGCTCGCCATCGAAGAGGGCTTGGTCATTCGCGCACTCGCTGGCGCGGCTGTCGCGGGCGCCATCACGGCTGGCGCGAGAAAGACGCGCACGCTCTCGGAATCCGGACAGTGGGCTGCCTTCTTCTCCGGCATCCTAGCCGCGGCCGCGGGCTGGTGGTGGGCGGCACTGCTGATCGCGTTCTTCGTGACGTCGGCGGCGCTGTCGCGCTGGCGTTTGCACGAGAAGATGCAGAAGACGGAGGGAACGCTTCCGCGCGCCACGGAGCGCAACGCCGGACAGGTGATCGCGAACGGCGGATTTTTCGTGCTGTTCGCGTTCGGGGCACAGTACACCGGGAACGAGCGGCTGGCGTTCGCGGCGCTCGGGGCGCTGGCCGCCGCCTCGGCGGACACCTGGTCGACGGAAATCGGCATGCTGTTCGGCGGCACGCCGCGCCTCATCACGACGGGGAAGGCGACGCAGACCGGCATGTCGGGAGGCGTTTCGGCCGCGGGATTCGGCGCGGGAATCGCGGGTGCGCTGTTCATCGCGCTCGCCGGGGCCTTCGCGATTCCGCATCATCACGCGCGGCTCGCCGTCGCGGCGTTCGCCGGCGGATTCGGCGGGTGCCTGGCCGATTCGCTCATCGGGGCGACGCTGCAGTCGAAGCGATTCTGCGACCGTTGCCATCACTGGACCGAGCGTCGCGTTCACGCCTGCGGCTACCGCACACGCCATGCGCGCGGCATCAATTGGTTGTCGAACGACGCCGTGAACTTGTGCGGGACCTTCGCCGGCGCGGTGATTTCCGTGCTGGCCGGCTGGATGATGGCCCGTTGATTCAGCGAACCCGGGAGAGACTTTCTTGCGGCAGGTGACGACGGGCGGAGCGGACGTGGTCGTTGTCGGCGGCGGACCCGCCGGCGCCGCCACGGCGTGGGCACTCGCGCGCAATGGCGCCGAGGTGCTGGTGCTCGACCGCGCGCGCTTTCCTCGTGGCAAGCCATGCGCGGAGTATCTCAGCCCGCAGGCGAGGCGCATCCTCCGCGAGATGGGCGCGCTCGACGCGGTGATCCGGGCGGGAGCGGTGCCCCTCGCGGGGATGACCATCCACGCGGTGAACGGCCTCTCGTTCGAGGGCCGATTCGACGCGGCGCCCGCGTGCGGCGGCGAGCACACGGTCGGCCTGGGCATCCGCCGCGAGCTGCTCGACACGATCCTTCTCGACCGCGCGCGTGGCGCAGGCGCGCGGGTGTCCGAGGGTGTCGCGGTGACGGACGTGCTCCGAGATGCGTCGGGCCGTGCAAACGGCGTTCGCGTTCGCGACGGAACCGCGACCCGCGAGATTTCCGCGCGAATCGTCGTTGGTGCCGACGGGCTGCGATCGGTCGTCGGCCGGCGGCTCGGACTCGTCCGGGCGTCGCGATGGCCGCGGCGCATCGGATTCGTGTCGCACTTCCGTGGGGTCGAGGGCATCGGAGAGTGCGGCGAGATGCACGTCTCACGGGACGGATACTGCGGGCTCGCGAACGTCGGCGCCGGCGTGACCAACCTTGGCGTGGTGATGCCGATGCGCGCCGCCGCGGGCGCGAGCGGCGACGTCACCGGTTTCATCGATCGCTGGATCCGCGCGCATCCCACGCTCGCGGCGCGCTTCGCCCACGCCGAGCGCGTGACGCCGGCCCGCGCCACGGGACCGTTCGCCGTGCACGCGCGGCACGCATGGGCGCCCGGGGCGGCCCTCGTCGGCGATGCGGCGGACTTCTTCGATCCGTTCACGGGAGAGGGCATGTTCGAGGCGCTGCGGGGAGGCGAGCTGCTCGGGCCGTATCTGTGCGAGGCGCTGCGCGCGAGTTCCCCTCGCGTGGCGGACGAGGCGCTGGCCGCGTACGACCGGTCGCGCCGCCACGAATTCGCCGCCACCTGGCGGGTGCAGAAAGTGGTCGCGCTCGCCGTGGCGTTTCCGCCCCTCCTGAACCAGGCCGCACATGCGGCGACGCGCCGCCGCGCGGTCTCCGATCTCCTCGTGAACGTGGCGAGCGGATTCTCTCCGGCGAGCGATCTGATGCGACCTGCGGTCCTCCGCGAGCTGCTGCTCCCGTCGCGCCCGCGCTGATGCCACCCATCGACGCCGCCGCGTTTCGCCACGCGCTGAGCCGCTTTCCCTCGGGCGTGACGGTCGTGACCGTTCGTGGCGATGACGGCCGCGACTACGGGATGACCGTGAGCGCGTTCGCCTCGCTGAGCCTCGAGCCGCCGCTCGTGCTCGTCTGCGTCGGCGACGACGCGACGATCGCGGGCGCCGTCGCGGCGGCCGGACATTTCGCCGTCAGCGTGCTCTCGCAGGATCAGGAGCCGCTGGCGCGCCGCTTCGCCGATTCCGACGCGGACCGGTTCGCGGGCACGGTGATCGTGCGCGGCGTCAGCGGGCTCGCGCTGCTCGACGGCGCGGTGGCGCACCTGCAGTGCGCGATCGTCGCGCGGCATCGCGGGGGCGACCACACGATCGTCGTCGGCGAGGTGATCGCCGCGTCGACGATGGAAGGCGGGCGCCCCCTGATATACGAACTCGGCGAATACCGGCGATTGCGGTGAGCATCACCGACGCGCTCGCGCCGTCCCGCCGCCGCGGGATCGAACTGCTCGACGATCCCTCGACCGACACGGCGCTGGCCACGCGATCGTTGCAGGATGTCGCGCGCAGCAATCGCTGGTTCGGCGGCGCCAACGCGGTCGTCGCCGAATTGGTGCCGGTGCTCGCGGCGGCCCACGGCCGCAGCGCGCAGCTCACCCTGCTCGACGTGGGCACCGGCGCGGGAGACATTCCCGAGCTCGCACGCCGCATCGCCGATCGAGGCGGCGTGCACCTGCTCACGATGGGGCTGGAAGTCACGCCGGCGCTCGCGGCCGCGAGCCGTCCCCGAAGCGGCGACGCGATTGCCGGCGACGCGCTGGCGCTGCCGTTCGCGGATCGCAGCGTGGACATCGTCACGTGCTCGCAGGTGCTGCATCACTTCGAGGCGGCGGACGGTGCGCGACTGCTCGCGGAGCTGAACCGCGTGGCTCGCGTGCGCGTGATCGTCGCCGACATCCGGCGCGCCTGGGCGGCGGCGGCCGGTTTTTGGGTGGGAAGCTGGGCACTGGGATTTCATCCCGTGAGCCGGCACGACGGCGTCGTATCGGTGCTGCGCGGCTTTCGCGCCGCGGAACTCTCCGCCGCGGTGGTCGCCGCCACGGGATGCCTGCCGTCCGTTCGCAATCGGCGAGGGTTTCGGGTCACCGCGAGCTGGACTCCGGGATGAGCGACGTCGCCGTACGCGCCGCGTACGATCTCGGCCCGATGCCGCTCGGCCGCGCGATGCGCACCGTGGACGAGGGATTCGTGCGCGCGCCGGTCCAGCTCGTGTTCCGGATCGTGCGCGATGTGGAGCAGTGGCCCGCACACCTCGCGCACTACCGCTTCGTGCGATTCCGTGAGCGTGCAAGCGACGGCGGAGGCATCGTCGAGATGGCGGCGAACCGTCCGTTCGGACCGTTCAGCTGGCCCACCTGGTGGCTCTCGGAAATGCAGGTGCTGGCTGCGGCGGGCACGACGGGAGCAACGCCCGCGGTTCGCTTCCGTCACATCGGGGGTATCACGAAGGGTATGGATGTGGAGTGGCGGTTCGAGCAATCCGACGGAGGGACTCGCGTGGAGCTGGTGCATGCATGGGACGGCCCGCGCTGGCCGCTGATCGGCGTGCTCGCGGCAACGATCGTGATCGGGCCGGTGTTCGTACACGGCATCGCCACCCGCACGCTCGCGGGACTCGCGCGTATCGCGGAGCGTGACGCGGCGTCCGGGGCGGCGCCCGGCGGAGCACGCGGCGGGGCACGCGGCGGGGCACGCACGTGACTACGCGTCGCGTCGCGATCACCGGCATCGGCGCGATCACGCCGGTCGGCACCGGCCGCGCGAACTTCTGGAAGGGCATTCGCGCGGAGCGCTCGGCCGTGCGATCGATGACGCGGTTCGACCCGTCGATCTTTCGCTCGCACAACGCCGCGGAGGTGGACGACTTCCGGCCGAACGATCACATCGAGGCAAAGCGCGTGAAACGTCTCGACCGGTTCGGGCAGTTCTCGGTCGCGGCGGCCCGCATGGCGCTCGAGGACTCGGGCATTCGACTCGAGCGCGAGGATCGCGAGCGCATCGGCGCGATGATGGGCACGGCCCTCGGCGGCATCGGCTACGCGGAGGAGCAGCTCGGGCGCTTTCTCTCAGCGGGACTGCGCGCGGTGGACGCAACGCTCGCGCTCGCGGTGTTCGGCGGCGCGGCAAGCTGCAACATCGCGATCGAGTTCGGCGTGAGCGGACCGAACTCCACGAACGCCATGAGCTGCGCGAGCGGCACGATGGCGATCGGCGAGGCGTTCCGTCAGATCCGCCATGGCTACGCGGATGTGATTCTCGCGGGCGGCGCCGAAGCGCCGCTTTCCCCACTTTGCTTCGGCGCGTTCGCGCTGATCCGCGCGATGAGCACGCGCAACGACGAGCCGGATCGGGCATCCCGGCCATTCGACAAGGACCGCGACGGGTTCGTGATGGGTGAGGGATCGGTGGTCCTCACGCTCGAGGAGTGGGGCCGCGCGGAAGCGCGCGGCGCGAAGATCTACGCCGAACTCTGCGGCTACGGCACGACGAACGACGCGCACCACATGACCGCTCCGCTTCCCACCGGAGCGCAGGCGGCGCGCGCGATGCGGCTCGCGCTGGACGACGCGCACCTCTCGCCGACGGAGATCGGATACATCAACGCGCACGGCAGTTCGACGCCGCTGAACGACCCGAGCGAGACGCTCGCCATCAAGCAGGTCTTCGGCGAGCACGCGCGCCGCATCCCGGTGAGCGGCACGAAGGGCTACTACGGCCACGCGCTCGGCGCGAGCGGTGCGTTCGAGGCGGCGATCTGCTCGCTGTCGCTCGGCGACGAGTGGATTCCGCCGACGGTGAACCTGGACGCGCCCGACCCCGAGTGCGATCTCGACTTCGTACCGCGCGCGGGGCGCGCGGCCCGCGTGGAACACGTGATGTCCAACTCGTTCGGCTTCGGC
>PMYN01000022.1:0-35917 GCA_003171215.1 Gemmatimonadota bacterium
AAGGGGCAGTACCAGATGGACTCGCGCATGACGCTGGAAGCGAATCCGACCGGCACCGCTACGTCGTCGCCGCGCATGCGCGCGCTGAACGACGTCGTGCTGCACAAGGGCGGGTTTGCCCGCGTGCTGCGGCTGCGCGTGGCGGTGAATCGCGAGGAGATCGGGACGCTCGCCGCGGACGGCATCGTGATTTCCACGCCGACCGGTTCGACGGCGTACTCGCTTTCCGCGGGCGGACCGATCGTCGCGCCGACGGTCGATTCGATCCTCATCACGCCCGTGTCGCCGCACACGCTCGCGGTGCGCCCGATCCTCCTGCCGCCCGACGCGGTGATCACGGTGCAGCCGGAAGATGCGCCGCAGGAGGTTTTGGTGACGGTCGACGGCCAGGTCGGCACCAGCTTGGGGACCGGACAGGGGCTGTCGATCAGGAGTTCGGCAGACCGCGTGAAGATCGTGCGCTTCACGGGCACGACCTATATCGGCCGGCTGCGTCGCAAGCTCGGGTGGGGAGGCCTGGCCGAGCGGGACGAGTGAGGGTGCCGGGCACCGAGAGGAGTGAGGGGTGAGGAGTTTCCTTCCGTGTTGACCGAACTGCGCATCAGGAACTTCGCGATCATCGAATCGGTCGCGCTTCCGCTGGCGCCGGGCTTCAACGTGCTTACCGGCGAGACGGGAGCGGGAAAGTCGATCATCGTGGGAGCGCTCGGGCTGCTCGTCGGCGAGCGCGCCGCGAGCGATCTCGTGCGCACGGGCGCCGAGCGCGCGACGGTCGAGGGCGTGTTCGAGGTCGGCGATGCGCCCGATCTCATGGCCGCGCTCGACGCACGCGGCATCGAGACCGAGGACGGTACGCTCGTCCTCAAGCGCGAGGTGACTTCGACCGGCACGCGCGCACGGGCCTGGATAAACGGATCGCCTGTGACGACCAGCGTGCTCGCGGACATCGGCCGCCTCCTGGTGAACGTGCACGGCCAGCACGAGGCTCAGGCGCTGCTCGACGAGGCGTCGCAGCGCGCGATCCTGGACCTGTTCGGCGAGTGCGCGGGTGAGGCCTCACGGGTCGCGGCGGCGCACGCCGAACTGATGGCGGCCCGTGCCGCGTCCAAGGCGCTACGCGCGCGCCGCGACGAGGCCCAGCAGCGGGCGGACTATCTCCAGCACGTCGCGAAGGAAATCGGCGAGGCGAAGCTCGCGGAGGGCGAGGGCTCGAAGCTCGACGACGAATCGCGGCGGCTCACGCACGGGGAGGAACTGCGCACGCTTGCCGGCGAGATCAACGACGCCCTCGATGGCGGCGACGACGCCGTGGTGCGGCGCGTGGGTCATCTGCAGCGCGCGCTGGCATCCTTGCAGAAGATCGACCCCTCCACCGAACGACTCCAGGCGCTGTACGACGCGGCGTATTATGCGCTCGAGGAGCTCGCTCGCGAGACGGAAGCGTATGTCGCGAGCGTCGAGAACGATCCCGCGCGGCTCGAGGTGGTCGAGCGGCGGCGCGACCTGATCTTCCGGCTGGCGAAGAAGTACGGCGGCTCGATCGAGGCGGCGATCGAGACGGGACGAACGGCGCGCGCCGAGCTCGACCTGCTCGACACTGCGGCACTCGACCTGCGCGGTCTCGACGCCCGCGTGACCGCGGCGGAGAACGCACTGGATTCGGCCGCGACCCGGCTCTCGGCAAAGAGGAGGCACGCGGCCACGAAGCTCGCCAAGGCCGTCGAGGCGCTGCTGCCCGAACTCGGCATGCCCGACGGCAAGTTCCTCGTCACGCTGGTGCCGCGATCGGACACGGGCGCCACGGGCGCCGAAGAAGTGGAGTACCGCGTCGCCCTCAATGTGGGCCATGATGCGCGCGCGCTCTCCCGGGTTGCGTCGGGCGGCGAACTCGCTCGCGTCATGCTCGCGCTCAAGACGATCCTCGCGCGCCTGGATCGCGTGCCGACGCTGATCTTCGACGAAGTGGACGCCGGCATCGGAGGGAAGGTGGGATTGATGGTCGGCGATGCGATGCGGCGCGTGGCCGAACATCACCAGGTCTTCGCCATCACGCACCTGCCGCAGATCGCGGCGCGCGCGCACCATCACATCGTGGTGAGCAAGGGAGCGAAGGGCGGTGTGACCACCGCGGACATCACGGTGGTCGAAGGCGAGGCGCGAGTGCACGAAGTCGCGCGAATGCTTGGTGGTGATCCCGAGAGCAAGGTCTCACGCGAGCACGCGACGGAACTGCTGTCGGCGGCCAATGCCGCAGGGAAGACCAAGAAAAATCGCTCTTTCAAATAGCGACCGTGATAGCCAGGAAACGACCTTTCCACGGATGTCGCGGATCGAGCGGATAGACAACGGCAAAGCAAGGAACTTGGGGGAACTGCAACTGCCTGGCTGTTGCTGTTCCCCCAAAGAGTTTTTGCAGTTGTTTATCCGCTCGATCAGCGAAATCTGTGGAAAGATGTTGCCGTGCGCCTCACCGCCCGAACAATCGCTGGTAGACGCGTAGCGTCACCTGGTCCACCGCGATTTTCGGCACCCTGCCGAGCGACCCGAGCGTCGTCTCATAGTGGAAATACGAGATGTCGAACGGCAGCCCCGACTTGTGCTTCGCCACCGTCGCGACGGTCGAGTAGGTCGCGCCGATGCCGAGCCGGTGTTCGCTCGCCCCGCTGTAGATGCCGAGGTTGGCCGCGTCGAGCGTGGCGACGTTCCCCGCGAGGTCCGAGACGGTGAACGTGCCCGTGTACGCGTCGGCGGACTTGTGGCGATAGAAGTACTGGCCGGCGAGGGAGATGTAGTCGTTGAGCACCCAGTGGGGATTCACCTGGATGTCGACGATGTCGCCGAGGTGCCGCTTCACGGTTTCCTGCCGGTACGACGCGAGGATCACCTGCGTCGGCGAATCCGGAATGCGCAGCACGAGCTGGTCCGCCATCTGCGCCGTGTAGCTCCCGACGAGCGAGATCCAGAAGTGCGGACCGTAGAGCAGGTCGGTGAACGTGCGCAGCTCGATGTCGCTCTGGTGGTCGCCGGTTCCGATCGCCGTGAAATCAGCGGGCGAGGGCAGCGTACCCGTGCCGAGCCGATAGATGCCGCCGACCGATTGACGCCAGTTCAGTCCTTTCGGGGAGAGGCGCGCGCTGTCGCTGCCGTGAAACGAGTCGAAGAGGTTCACTTTCATCCCCACTTCGATGTCGCCGATGCCGCGGGTCACGGACGTCGCGAGCGGCTTGGCGTTGACGCCGAACGTCGAATCGGTGAGGACGGTCTGCATGTCGGCCGCGGTGAGCGGCGCCTGCGCCCCGAGCGGGCCGGTCGCGGTGATGGCCGAGATTCCGTACGCGGCGTACATCGCGCGATACGCGGCCACCTTCGCCTCGATCGCCGACTGCGCCACGGTACCCGCGATCGGCACGAAGAGGTTCCCGGCGGCGCCGCGCCCGCCATAGACCTGCGCGAGGCCGGCCGCGTAGGAGTCGGCGTTGCTGATGAGCGCCCGTGGCGCGGCGGGGTTGGCGTTGAGCTGCGCGCAGCCGCTGCCCGAGGGCGTCGCCGCGCAGCGCGAGATCGCCAGGTTCAGCTGCACGGAAGCGCTGGCGAACTGGGCGAGGAAGGCAGAGTCTGCCGAGAGCGCGCCTCGTGCGATGAGCGTCGGGTTGAAGCCCAGCGTCGGCTCGTGGCCGGTGGGGTTCATCACGAAGTTCACGTTCGACGTCGCCGTCACGAACGGCACCATGACGCTCAGCGAAATGCGATTCGTGAGCCCGAGTTCCAGCGAGAGCGGCGTGGAGAGAATGTCGTCGTGCACCTGCACGCGCGAGGTGCCAAGCGACGCCATGAATCCGGGCAAGCCCGCGAGCGACCGAATGCTGTTCTGCACCGCGCCCAGGTTCTCGAACTGCCCGACGCCGACGGTGTCGAAGTTGAAGTCGGTGCCGAGCGGCTGTACCGTCCCGTTGGGCGCGTAGCGTTCGTACCAGCGGTTCCACACCGAGAGCGCGCTGACGCGCAGCTCACCCCGTCTCGGAAGGGTCGCATCGTCGCTCACGCCGGTGACGGCCTGCGCGGGCAGCGTCGAGGGCAGCTGGAGGGCGGCCCCCAGCAGCAACGACATCACCAGCAAGGCGGCACTCAGTCGGCTAGTTTTCATCGGACACGCGGCAAGATAACGTGGAAACACACTCCCTGACACACGACGCCCTCCCCGCGGTTCCCTGGCAGATCACCGGGAACCACTGGCTTTCGATCCCCTGCGTGCACCCCGCCGACGCCGCAATCCACGCGCTCGGCGTATTGCACCGCGGCGCGCGCTCGGCCGTGGAGTTCGCAGGGCACGAGGATTTCCTGAGCGGCACACACGCGGCACTCGCGCGGCCGACCATCGAGATCGACGGGCGGCCGGTCGCGCTGGCGGTGGAGGGGATCGTGTGGGAACGCGCACTGCACTGGCTGCCCACCTTCACGGCCACTCCGGGCTCGCTGGTGGTGCGGGGGACGGTGTTCGCGCCCTTCGGCCGCGATGCGGACATCGCGGGCGCGGTGTACGCGATCACGGTCGAGAATCGCGGCGCCGAGGCGAAGGAGATCGTGCTCGCGCTCGAGGGGACGCTGGGGCACAGGCAGCTTCGGGTGCGCACACCGCGGTCCGCTTCGGATGCGCATCGCGTGTCGAAGGTCGGAGACGTGGTCGTGCTGGATGGAGCGGAACCGCCCGGGTTCGTCGCCCTCGCAATCGCCGCGGACAGTGAGAGCGAGGTGTCGGTGGACGAGGGCGATCCGGAGAGCCATCGCTCGCCGTCGTATGCGGTGCGGTGCAGGCTCACGGTTCCGGCGAAGGGGAGGGTCGAGACCGCTTTCTATGTAGGTGCGGGCCCGGAGCGCGACGGGGCGTGCGCCACGGTGGGAGTCTTGCGGCGCAGGGGATGGCGTGCACTCCTCACGGCGACGCGTGACGCGATCCGTTCGCTCGAACAGACGACCGGGCTGGAGTCGCTCGACGGGCTGATCAACCGGCACCTGCTGTTCGCGTATTTCTACGCCGTGGCACGCGCACTCGACGACGCGCACTACTACCTCGTGCGCAGCCGCGCGCCCTGGTGCCCACGCGGCGTGACGATTCGCGACTGGGAAGCGCTCGCATGGACGGTGCCCGCCGTGCAGCTGGCGGATCCGCCTCTCGCGCGAGAGCTGATTTTGCGCGCGTGCGAGATCCACGGCTATGCGCCCGGGCGAGGCGTGCACTACTTCGACGGCACGCTGTTCGAACCGGGGTTCACGCTCGAGGGTGCGTCGGCGTACGCGATCGCGACGGATCGCTACATCCGCGACACGGGCGACGACCAGATTGTCGAAGAACCGATTCTGGCTGATACGCTTTACCTGTCGTCGGACGATCTCGCCGCACGGCGCGACAAGACCCATCCGCTGTACCACACCGAGGTCACGCTCTCGGGCGCACCGGCGGCGTATCCGTTCACGCTGCACGGCAACGCGGTGGTCGCGCATGCGCTCGACTGCCTGAAGCGGACGATCGACGAAGAGGAGGCGAAGGAGCTGCCCGATCCCGAGGCCGTCCGCGCGGCGATCCGGCGGCACTTCACGAGCGACGGGAGTGCGAAGAACGTGTTCCTCTCATCGACCGATCTCGCCGGCGGCGTGTCGCGCGACGATGATCCGGTCGCCTCGGCGCTCTGGCTCCCCTTGTACGAGGCCGTCGATCGCCTCGATTCCGTGTACCGCAGGACGGCCAAGAAGGCGGCGGGAGAGCCCCGGAACCTGGTGCAGCAGCTCGCGCGGCTGTTCGGGCCGGATGCGTCGGCGGTGCTCGAGTGGCTTCGGCGCGCGCCGCTGGACCACGGCTTGGCCGCGGAGTTCGTCGATGCCGAGGGCCGCGCGACCGGGAGCGGCGGGGATGCCGCGCTTTCGGGACTCGTGGCATATGTGGCGTGGTACACGGTGCACGCGCACGGGCTCCGGCCATAGGGCGACGGGCGAGGGGACAAACGGTGATGGGCGACGGGTGAGCGGCGATCTGGCGAAAAGCGACGGGCGAGGGGCGAGGTGAACGTCTCCGCGCTCCTCGCACGTCGCACTTCACCAAGTCGCTGCTCACTCGTCGCTCGTTCCTGTTGGTCCTGTCGCTCGTCGCCGCCCCGAGCTTGTAGGAGTCGCGGCGGGCTCCTATCTTGCTCGTGTTGCGGGAATAGCTCAGTTGGTAGAGCACAACCTTGCCAAGGTTGGGGTCGCGGGTTCGAGTCCCGTTTCCCGCTCTTTACGGACGGCAGAGGGCAGACGGCGGACGACAGGTAATGCAGACGGCGGACGACAGATAATGCAGAGGGCAGGGCGGCGATTTGCCGGCCTGCCCTCTGCAATTCCGACGCTGCCGTCTGCCCTCCGCCGTCTGCCGTCTGTAGTTTGAGACGCCGGGGTGGCGAAACTGGCTAGACGCGAGGGACTTAAAATCCCTTGGGGCAACCCATCCGAGTTCGAATCTCGGTCCCGGCACATGATACGCACCAACGACTTGCGCGATCGTCACTCGGCACCCGATACGAGCCGAATCCCCAATTGTCCCCCCAAATGTCCACGAGCGTGAAAATCGGCGAGCTTCGAAATGCCCGCGCGGAGGTCGGCTTCTGAGGTGACGTTGTAGCGGTCGAACACGCTCCGCGTCTTGTGGCCGGTGAGGTCCATCGCGACGCGTTCGGAGACGCCGGCGCGCACGAGGTTGCGTACGGCCGTGCGGCGGAAGTCATGGGCGATGCGGCCGAGCAGCTGCGGCCGCACGAGGACGCCGAGCGTCGCGCCCGCTTTCTTGCTTGTGGCCGCGCGTGTGCACGCGGTGTCCCAGGCGTGGTAGTAGTCCTTGATCGGCGCCCCGCCGCGGTGAAACACGACGGGGATGATCTGGCCTGTCGCGCGCTCGAGCGCGGACGTCGCCACGCGCTGCGCGGTGAGCATGGCCGCGAGATCCGGCAGCACGTCGAACGGGAACGTGCGGCCCTCGCCGGACTTCGTGGTATTCGGCTCCAGGCGCACCACGCCGGCGGCGAAGTCCACGCGATCCCACGTCAGCGGGAGGACCTCGGAGCGCACGCGCCAGCCGGTGCTGTAGGCGAACTGCATCACGGGCTGGAGATACGCGGGGAGCTCGGCGAGCAGCGCCCGGAAATCCTCGGCCTCAAAGAAACCCTTCCGCGCATTGCGGGCGAGCGGCGTCTTGATCTGCGGCCGCGTCGGCAGCCGCCCGAGGCGCACGGCCTCGTTGAACGCTTTCCGGAGCGTCGCTAACTCGAAGTTGATCGTTGCCCGGGCGGCGCCGGCGGAGAGGCGATCGGCCTCGTAGGTGACGATCCGATCGGCCGTAATCGAGACCGCCCGCATGCCGCCGAACGCGTCGCGGAGATGCGCGAGCGCGCCCTCGGCTCGCTTGAGGGAGCGGAGGCCCGCGACGACGTAGTGCGTCCGGAGCAGCTGCTCGAGGTTGGCGAACGTGACGTTCCGCGCGTGCGGGGCAACGTGCGCGCCCAGGTCGAGCCGCGCCTCGATGTTCGCCAGCAGCTTCGCGGCCGCCGGCCGACTCGTCGATCCCGACGATTCTTCGTGCGCGACGCCGCCGATCCGATAGCGCAGCCACCAGACGCGGCCGCGGAGCCGGAGCGAACCGAATGGGCGCCCGCTGGTGGTGGTGATCATTTCGCCCTCCGCTGGCCGACGATCGCGGCGAACCGGCGGCGCATGGCGTCGACGGGCTCGGCCGGCAGGACGTGGACTTTGCCCGCGCGCGGGGCCCGGTCCTCGGCATCGAGGAGGGCCGTGAGCCCTTCGACAATCAGCGCGTTCACGGGGATCCCGGCACGCGCCGCGTACACCTTCATGCGTAGCCGCAACGACGCCGGGATCCGCACCGACAGCTGGACGACCTGCTCGACCTTCGCGTGTGCCATCGTGTCCTCAGAGTCCGTGTGATAGGGTGCTAGCATGGTAGCACTATCACAGGCGGCCGCCGCTGGCGCAAGGCAGCCACGCAGATCTCCGCACCATCGGGAACCGGCCGAGCAGCGGCCGTCACGACTTCCGGGCCATTTGGCGCGCGAGCGCTCGAGCGGAGAACCGCACGCAGCGTCGCGACAGCTGCCGCCGGCCGAGTTGCACGCCATGATCGTAGACCCAGCGCACCGACACCTGGAGCCGCTCTGCACATTGCTCCGCCGTCAGCCACTCGTCGGCGCCGTTGTCGGCGGCGGCCGCGGCGACGCCGGGCGCGAGGCCGTCGGCCGCAATCCACGCCTTGATGTCGCGCACGGGCAGCGTGACGGAGCCGTCGTCCGGGAGCAACGCAGCGAGATCGCGGAGCCGCTCGGCGAGCGTCATGAGGTTGCCACGGTGGCCGCGGAGTGCAGCGGCTCGATGCCGCGGGCACGGAGCCGCGCCGCGGCCTGCTCGCGTTCGCATTTCAGGACCGCGACGAGCTCACGCGTACGGATCGATTCGAACCGCCAGCGCACCGCCGCGAGGAGCGCGGGCGGACCGTCGAGCACGACCCGGTCGGCGTCGCCGAGGTAGACATCGCCGCCCATGCCTCGGAAGAACTCGAGGAACTGTTCGGCGCTCACAGACACGCCTCTTCCCGCCCGTCGAGCGCTTCGGCGATTGGTTTCGGAGAACTTCGAAGCGCTGAAAAAACATCGCCCGAGAAGGGCAGGGCAAGGTCTACTCTACTACCCAAATCAGGGTCTACTCCACTACGGGGGGTCTTTAAAGACCCCCCCCGTAGAGTGGAGTTAGTAGACCTCGCTCCATTTCCGTGGAGTGGAGTTACGATGGAGCGAGTGGAGTTGGACGAGGGGAGCGCGAGCCGACCGGCGTCCGTCAGTTTCCATTTCCCGCCGTCTGCCGAGACGTAACTGTTTGCCCTGAGCCATTCTCGGGCCTTGTTGAAGCTGCTCGCCCCGAGGATGGTTGATTCATGCCACGCCTTGTACGATGCTCCACTTTCGGCGGTGAAATTCTGGTGGAGCGCGACCAGACATTGGAGCCGCTGACCCTTCAAAACGCCACCGGTTACTCCACTCGGTTTTAAGACCAGACTTGGCGCCACTTCGACGGCCTCCAAGGCGAGCGGCGCGAACTCCGGCGCGTCCTTCATCCACTTGCATTCGACCATCAGCCGCTCCTCATCCCGTGAACACAGAATGACGGTGTCAGCGGCGGCCTCGAGGGCCGTGGAGCCGCGGCCACGGTCCTCCCCGCCGGTGCCCTTGTGGTGCACCGCGAGGACCGTGGCGCCCGTCCCGTCGCGCAGCTGATCGCAGCCCCGGACGAACGCCGACATATCCTCCGTCGCGTTCTCGTTGCCGTCCATGTTGCGGGCGACGGTGTCGAGGATGATGAGCACCGGCGCGGGCTGTACCGTGCGCTCGATCTCGGCGAGGAGCTCGGCGACGTCGCGGCCGGTATTGATGGAGAGGCGGCGCGGCAGAAAAAAGACTCCGAGACGCTCCTCGATGCGCGCGTACCGCTTCCAGGCCGCCACGCGCCGCCGAATGCTCGTCGCGCCTTCCGCATAGACATAGACCGTGGATCCCTGCCGGCACTGGCGCCCGTGCCAATCGAGGCCCAGCGCCACATGGCAGGCCCAATCGAGCGCCAAGAAGCTCTTGAACATCTTCGGCTCGGCGATGAGGACCGCGAGCGCGTGGCCGGGGAGTACGCCGTCGATGATCCACGCGGGCCGCTGTACCTCCGCGATCTGCACATCATCGAAGAGCGCGAAGCGACGGGGACCGGTTTCGTTCGCGCGCTCGAAGTGCTGCAGTGCGGTACGCACGCCGGCGGCGATCGTCGTCGGCGCCAGGTCCCCGGCGCGCGCGAGCGCGGCCGCGTCGTCGAAGGTCTTGCTGAGCGCGCGTCGTTGGGCGGCATTGCGAACGAGCTCCGCGTAGTACACGACATTGGCGGCTGACGGTACGACGTCGAGCAGCACCCCGAGAAACGCCATGCCGCCGACCGCGGCGAGCTCGCCGCGGCGCTCGAGCTCCTCGCCCAGCGTGACCGGGTCGACTGCCGAACCGCGCGCGTCCAGCGCTTGCATGGCGCTGAAAATCTGACCGTACGCGGGCCGAGCGAAGTCACCGGGCTCGAGCATCGGCGCCAGCGTGCCGAGGACGGCCGGCTGGAGCATGACCGACCCGAGCACGGCCTGCTCGGGGTTCTCGGTGCGCGTATAGTCGATGGGCGCGGCGCTCATGACGCCGGCGCCTGTTTCTTGGGCCTGCGTGTCTTCGACGCGGGAGTCTTCGCAGGCGCGCGCGGCACGAGGGCCGCGAGTTGCATCATCGCCTCCCGGTTCCCCGTATCGATCGTGGTTTGGCGATCAGCGCGGCTCATCCCATCGACGATCTTTCCGGCAATGCGGGGGCCCGCCGCCGCGACAACCGCCCGCGTCGTACGGACCAGGTCCGCGACCACCGCGTCGTGGTCGGCCATCGAGATCACCGCCGCGCGCGCTTTCGCGAGCGAGAGCCGCTGCGCGTCGACCCGGACGTCGACCAGGCGCGCGCGCGCGGTCCTGCTGCCGGTCGCGGCCTGCGCGCGGAGCGCCTGGTGCAAATGCACCACGTAGGCGCTCGCGCACGGGATGAGCTCGTACCGTGCGCGGACCGGCCGAGGGATAATTCCCTCGGCGGCGAGGCGATTGACGTGGCGCTCGCTGATGGCGAGCAAGCTCGCGACCTCGGCGCGCGTGGCGGAGCTCATCGCGTCACCGACCGCGCATAGGACAGGACATCATATTTGTGACATCTTACTCTGGCGAATAGGGGCGGTCGCCGATACCCGCGAGGCGGGAGGGTCGGGAAAGGACCCGCGCGATGCAGCCCCTCGAGGGGTGGTGGCGCTGCCTGGCGGCACTGCCGTGACCGCGTGCGGCGCCTAGCACGTGCGCGTGGCATCGCGAGGGGTTCCACCGCGCTGCGCGCACGCCGCACCCTTCGAAGGGCACGTGTGCACGCGTTGCGGTTGGCCGTGAGGTTCACGTCGGACGCCTCACGAGTTGAAGGGCCGATCTTCGGCGACGTCGACCTGCACCGATGCGGTGATGCCGGCGTTTGAGTGCGCCGCGGCGATGATGTTGCAGGTGCCGACGATGCCGGAAGGCGTGACGACGCCGGCGACCACCGTGACGACATCGGCGCGCGACGTGCTCCAATCGACCGTATCGACGAACGGCGCGCCGAACTGGTCGGAGACCGCCGCCCGGAGTGCGATCGTCGCGGGTTCGGTCGGACGGTCCAGCGTGAAGATCAGCGGATCGCAGGGGAGGCCGGTTTGGCCTGACACGATGGTGACCTTTGCGGCGACAGGTGTTGCGGGCATGGTTAGGACTCCTCGTGAGTGACGTGCGTGAATGGTGCGCGCGATCCTGGGCGATCGACGCCGTGAGCGAGTTGCAGCGTGCGGGTGATCGCGTTCATGCTGGTTCCTCTTTCCTCCGCTCGAGTTCGTTGGCGATCGCACGGACGAGCAGCGTATATCGATCGCCGCCGCGATCGCGGAGCTGTACGCCGATCTCCGTCAGCGCCGGCGTCGGCACGTCGCGCAACGCCTTTCCGCCGTGCGGATGATCCCAGCGCGGGAGATAGACGTCGAGCACGGATCCCGCCGCCGTTTCTTTGTGCCGGCCAGGCTTCGCGGTCACGACTGATTGCCGGCGGCGCGTGGATGCAGCGCCCGCAGCCCGTTCAGCCACCACGCGAAGAACTCCCGCGACCAGAGATTCATCGCGGCGAGCGGTCGACAATCCTCTGGGCCGAGCTTATGGTCCGGCTCGAGGAGCACGCATCCATCGGCCGCCGCGCCTATGCGCATCACCGTGATACTCGCGATGCCGTCGACGCCGGCGCCGAGCATGAGGCCGTAGCGCGTGCCGTCGCCAGGCTGTAGCTCGACGTATACCGAATAGCCGTCCGCGAGCAGTCCGAAAATGTCCGCGTCCTTCGGCTCGTCTGCATCGAGCGGCCCATGCGCCTGCAGACCGAGGATCCGCGCCGGCGCCCAGCGCATCGCGATGCCGCGATATTCCGGGGTGACAGCCATCATCAGGAAATCCCCCGGACGCCCGCGAGGACAGACTCGAGGAAGTGCACGCGTTCGAGCAGCCGGTCGTTCTCCCCGAGCGCCTCGAGGTACCGACCCGCGAGTCGCGGGAGCAGATTGCCGGCCGCCGCAATCACGCGCGCATCGGCGCGCGAGCAGCTCTCGGCGACGAGCTCGCCGCCATAGAACGCGTAACTTTCGGCGCCGTACGGACCGCGCATGCGCGAATGCTCGAGCGCCACGCCGGGCGCGCAGACATGGGAGCCGCGTAGATCCCACGGCCGCGGCGTGGCATGCTCCAGCGCGAGAAGGACACAGTCGACCTCGACGCGCATGAGATCGTCGCCTCGGGCGAGTCGAAGGGTATTGTTCGGGCCCGGACGCATCAGCCGTCCTCCGCGCCCGCGGCTGGCGGCTCGCCGGCGGCGCTTTCCGGAGCAGTCCGCCGCGCCTCGAGCTCCTCCGCGATCGCGTCGACGAGCGGCTGCTGGTTGATGCCACCTTTCTCGCGCAGCGTGATATGCAGCGCTTCGAGCTCCGGCGTCGGCACGTCGCGGATCCGCGCGCCGGCGAGCGGGTGGTTTCTCCAGTTGGGGAGCGTGACGTCGCGCGCCTCGCTCGGCGCGATCGGCGGCGCGAGTGCTGCGGCGGCCGGCGCGATCATTTCGCCCGCGGGATCCTTGTCCGGTGATTCCGTGAACGCGGCTGCCGGCGCCGCGGGCTCGATCGCCCCGGAGCCGTACGGATCGTCGTCGGTCCCGGCCCGCAGCAGCGCGGGCCGCGGCTCGAACACCTCAGCGGCGCGGGCGGTCGCGCGTCCCTGCGCGATGATGTCGCGAAGGAGCAGCGCCTGGTCGCGCATTTCGTCCTCGCGGAACTTGAGCGCGGGAATCGTCGACGCGATGAGCCGCATGCAGCGCCGGCAGGCGCGCGTCTCGACGGTCTCGACCGGCGTCTCGTCGCCGACGGGATCCGCCGTGACTTCCTTCCAGCCCTTGAACTGGCCGTTCTGGAAATCCTTCACCTTCTTTTTCCGGCCCTTCACGATCCACTTCGCGCCGGCGAACTCGTGCGGCACGCTCTTGAGCTTCACGCGGAAGACGCACGCCGCCGTCGCCTCGTCGGGAATCGCGAAGGCGATCCGCTCATCCTCGCGCCGACGCAGCTCGAGCCGCGATTTCTCGTCGCCGGCGTCGGAGCGCGTCTTCAGGCGCGGATCCGCGACGACGTGATCCGCGCGCACGTATTCGACGAGCTCGGCGCCGACCATCTCGCTGAGCCGCCGCAGGAAATACTTTGCGTTGCGATAGATGTTGTCGCCGAGGACGTCGACCTCGGTCACGTCGATCGCGTTGGCCTGCAGGTAGAAACTGATGGCCTCGCGCGAGTCGGGCGTGAGACCCTTGCCCCAGCTCAGCGCGGCGATCGACGCGGCCACCTGGTGCTGCTGCTTCCGCAGCTCGAGCGCGGCGCGCACCTTGGGCGGGAACTCGCCGCGGCGTGGTGCCTCGCGGAGCTTCTGCGCGATCTCGCGCTTCGTGAGGGCAGTGGTGGTCATGGTCTCAGCCTCGGAAAAGTGATAGCATTCATCGTCTCACCTCACCCGCGTCCGGTGCTTGCCGCGCCGGCGCGGGGTTTTTCTTTTTACTAGAAGTGCGTCCCCCACGTCGCGGTGCCGACACCGGGCGGCGTCGAGCCGCCGCCGGAGGTATCCGTCCCGCCGGGCGCCGACGGCGGCGGCAGCGTCGGCGCGGTATCCCCGCCCGCCGGGAAGGTCGAATGCGTCGCGGCGAAGACGTCCTCGACGCCGTTGAAGGTCAGCTCGCCGTTGTCCAGGCTGCCGCGGTTCGCGTTCAGCAGCCGCACGACGAGCCCCGCGATCCCGAAGGCCGGCCAGTCCACGACGACGACGTCGCCGGTCGCCAGCGCGTAGCCCTGGCGATTCATCTTCCACGAGAGCTGCGGGAGCGGGACGGAGGTCGCGCGACGCGTGCGCGCGCAGCAGAGCGCCGCGATGTCCGGATCCGTGACGTAGGGCAGGTCCATCGTCTGACTCCGGATTTGCTTGGTCGCTTGGAAGTTCGCGAGATCCTGATCGGTCACGACGTCGGGCGCGAACCCGCGGTATTGCGCCGTGTTCTCGAAATGCTGGTACGTGATCCGGATCTCGTTGAACGTCTTCGTCCACGTGCCCGGCGCATAGCGCATCGCCGTGCTGTTCGACGGATTCACATGCGGCAGCGTCGACACGTCGTAATCGCCGCGGATCAGTTTCAAGGTGACTTTCTGCGTCACGGGGCTCGTCGCCAGGACCGCGCCGACGTGCGACAGAATCTTCGTGATCGTCTGTTCCGCCGGCGCCGCATCGCCCACGTGCACCGAGAGCCCGAACCCGGTCTTGGTCGCGGTGATCGGTTCGGCGAGGAGCGCCGCAGCGCACGCCGCGAAGGATGGAATGTCGATCGTCGCGGGATCGCGCCCCAAGCCGTAACCCGGATGCGTGAGGAGTGCATAGAGGATCTCCGGCACGCTCGCGTCGTAGCGGATCGTCGCATCGGCGGCGCTCTGCCCAAGCGGCGAGAGCGTGCCGGTCAAGGCGCCTTCCCACCACGCCGTGCGGCGCGCGATCACGGTCATCGGTTGCGGCACGCCGCTGCCGGCCGCAATGTAGAAAGGCGTTCCGATGCCGATGCCGCCCGCGCCGGTGTTCCCCATCCGGATATAGGAGAACCCCGGCCACGCGGAGCAGTTCGCGCCATACGCGACGGGCGAGGCGAGCACCGGATCGATCGGCTGTCCATCCGTGCCCCAGTACAGGCGGAGCTGGCCTTTGTTCTCGCTGCCGTCGCTGGCGGGATCCCGGCCGATGCCGCCCTGCGCGGCGTCGCCGCCGAACATGGCGTCGGCCTTCCCCGCGTTCCGCGCGTTCTGGTTGCCGTTGATCGTGATATCGAGCGGGCTGCCGGCATTCACCTGCGCGCCGGCGAGCACGTAATCGAGCGCCGACCCGTAAGTGACGCTGTCGCCGATCACATACGCCTGCGCGACATCCCACGCGCCCCACCACGTCGACGGCGTGCCGGTGTCGAGCGGCGTCCAGTAGGTCGCGTTCGGCGGCGCGTGGCCGGTATGGCCGAGCACGCAGATATAGCTGATGCCGCCGACGGGTTTGTTCCGGCACGATTTGTTGCCGAAGCGGATGTCAATGATCTCGTTGATGATTCCCCAGCCGAGCACGAGGTGCGCGCTCATCAGGTAGAACCATTGGAGATGCTTCACCGCGTTCGTGTTGCCCCACCAGACGGTGTTCGGTGCGACCTCGGCCGTGCCGAACCAGACGGGGACCGGCGGCCCGGCGTCCACTGTGGGCGCCTTGAACTCGCCGCGCTGGGGCTTCTTCGCGAGCGCGTTCGTCAGCACGGAGGCCAACGCACTCAATACGAACGGAGCAAGTAGGTAGAGCCCAAACATGAGCATCAGGTCAGCTCCGCTCAGGTATTGATCACGGGAATGAGCGCGAAGCCGCCGAAGCGCGCGATATTCGCGTGCGCGGTGCAGCCGACGGGGGTGTGATCGCACTCGGCGCCACCGCCGGCCGCGGGATCCGCGCCGCAGAGCTCCGAGTAGAGCACGAGCGGGCAGGTGCTCGTGCACGTCCGGCGCGGCGGCAGAGCGTCATGGTCACCGCCGATCGCGGCGAGGTCGAAGTGCACCCCGCCGCACGTGGCAAGCTGGGCAAGCTCGAGGAGCTCGTCAGGAGTCGGCGGATCCGCGCGCGCGCGTCGCACGTGGATCACTTCGCGGCGCGCGCGAGCGCCGGCGGCGCCACGAGCTGGCCGATCTGGACGAGCACCTCGATGCCCGCGCCGGCGACGCCATCCTCGAGCGCGAACCCGACATACCGATCGCCCGCGACCGCGCGCACGCCGCGGCCCTGCGCGTCGCTCGTGATAAAGTCGCCGTTCACGACGGCGCCGCCGAGCAGCACGGAGGCGAGACCCGCATGGATCACCTCCACGCGCTTCCTCGGGCCCGGCAGCGGTTCGAACGTGTCGGGGCCGCCGTCGACGGGGACAGCGCGCATCCGTTCCGGCGGGAGCTTCGCAGTGATGCCAATCAGCGCATCGGCAGCCGACGCCGCCCGCGTCACTGTGGACACGATCTGATCGCCGACGTCGGCCTTCGTCTTTGCGCCGAACTTCATGATCGTGAAACTTTCGACGGGTCCGCTCGCGACGTACACATTTCCGAGGTCGACGTTCATTTCTTTCTCGAGTTGAGGTAAGCGCTCGCCGGAGCGCGGTGGGGCATTACTGCAGGACTACTTCGCCTCGAGCGCCGCGACGGCCTCAGCTGCGCTGAGTCGCTCCCCGCGCGCGGCGGCCGCGTCCACACTCGCGCGCGCTTCCCGCGCGACGTCTTTGGCATGCGCCAAATCGTACGCTGCGAGCTTGGCGTCGACGGCGTCGATCGTGCGCGCGGTGGCCAGCACCAGCGCGCGGCGCTCGGCGCCGCGCACTCGATCGAGCGCGACCGCGTAGGTGCATTCGACGTCCGCGGCAAGACGCGTCGCCAACGACCGCTGTTCGGGAAATTGCGCGCCGAGTGCGAGAATCTGCGTTCGATCGGCGGCGTGCGCCTCGCGCTTGGCGGTGACGCGTGTGATGGCGGTGTCGTTCTGCATCGTGATGCCGATCTCGCGGGCGCGCGCGACTTCGCGCCTGGCTTCCAACGCCGGCGTCTCGGCGTCGTCGTAATCGAGGCCGAACACGTGGCGCGCGCCTTCCACCGGCGTCACCGTGCGGTCCAGAAGTGCCAACTCCGACGCGATGAACCCCCGAATCTCTGCGGCGTGGCGAACCTCCGGATTCGCCACCGGAGGACCGGCGGCGATCGCCCGCGCCTCTGCCACCAGGGCCGCGCGCTCGGCGCGAGCGGCGGATTTCGCCGCCTCTTCGATCTCCCGTTGGCGGATCGCGGCGGAGTCGGCCGCATGCGCCGCCTCTCTCCGAACTCGCGCCACCGTCTCCGCGACCGCGGGATCCGTCATCCGCGCATCGACGACGGCATCGACACTCGGATGGGGAACCGGCGCCGCGCGCGCTTTCCGCGGCGCCGGGGCGGCCGCCGCCCACTCACGCCGTTGCTTCGCGATTCGCCCCTTCATGGCGAGATCCGCGGCCGGGGATAGCAGCTCCAGGCCGCATTGCCTCCGGGCCAAATTGTCCAGGAGGACCTCGACCGTGACGGCGCCGCTCATGGATTGCCTCATTGTGATCTCCGGTTGCTGAGGGTGCGGCGGTTCAGGCCGCCAGAAGGTCTACGGTCGCGGGGAAGCCCGCCCGACGCGTCGGACACGCAATCGATGCAGAGTGCATCAAAAAACGTCGCGCCGGACGGACGTTCCCAGGCGAAGTTCATGCGGTCGCCACCGCGTCGGACGTGCTGAGCCGCTTCTGGCTCTCGACGAACTTTTTTACGTCCTCGATGTCGTATCGGACGAGCCTGCCAACGCGCAAAAAGCGAGGGCCGGCCCCGCGTAGCCGAAGGACAGCGAGTTGCTGCTTGCTGATGCCAAGTGTTCGCGCAGTGGTCTCGGGATCCTGCAGTTCACTCATGGGAATCGCCTCGCATGTTGCGCCGCCCCATGCGGCCACGGCGGAACGATTGCATGCCGCATCGTTCTTGAACATTCCGGTAGGCCGACGTATATTCGGCCTTATGGCGACGAAAAAACGACCGAAGCGCAAGCAGGCCGCGGCCACTGGCGAGCGTATCAGGGAGGTAATGCTCGAACGGCGGCAGGGCGTCACGGCACTTGCGACCGAGCTCGGGAAGGATTGCCATTCCCAGGTGTCGGCTTGGCTCAACGGGGATTCAGTCCCCGGCGGCATCTATCTCCGCGCGATCGCGGAGGGAGTGCCGGCGGATGGTAAGCCGGTTGGCGGCCGCCGGGCTGTCACCTCCGACTGGATGCTCTGCATCGACGGGGCGCCGAAGTACCCGGAAGAACGGCTAATCCTTACCGACTTTCTGCGCTTCGCGACCGAAGAGATGATCCGGCAAGGCAGCGAGGGAATGGACCTGCCGCCGCGGATCCGTGACGCGCTCGCCGGGCATATCACGCGCGACGTCGTAAGGGCAGAGCTGCGGCGCCTCGCGCGCGACCTCATGCAGCGGGCGTTCCGGATCGATGAGAGACAGCGGGCTTCCGAGATCGTCCAAGCGCGGCTGCGGAACGACCGCACGCTCGACGCGCGCACGATAGAGGCGATCGCTCTGCTCGGATCCCACGCGGGCACCATGGAGGCGATCGCTATACCCGGATCCGAGGATTACTTCGCCGCCCGCGAACACGGCGACGAAGTCGGCCGCGCGCTTCGTGCCGGGTTCGCAGCCGGGCGCCGACGTGGGAAGGCGAAGACGGCACCGCGTGGCCGGCCGGGAAGGAAGGCGCGCAAGCCGAAATAGCGACGGATCCGGGCGTGGGGCGGTAGTGGCCTTGTTTCGGTAACGGTCCCGCCGGGGGAAGGGCTGAGTGACTGGCGCGATTTGGCTGTGTCGGGGGTACCTCGCTAGCGCCTCAATGCCGGGATGTCTAGCTTCTTGCTATGCCACCTCATGCCCAAGTGCCGGTCAAGGCGAAGATTGCGGTACCGAAGAGGGACCTACCGCCGCCGGAAGGGGCGAACTGGTTCCACTTCTCGCAAGCCAATACCGATGTGCAGGTCATGATCGGCTACATCGATCCGAGCCAAGCTGGCGACTATGTGACCGCCATCCGTGCGGGGAAAAAGCCGGAGCACGATCTCGTGCCGATGGTCACTCGACGGGTACTACTCTCGCTGAGTGGATTCCTGTCACTACGTCAGCAAGTCGAGCAGATGTTCGGCAAGATGCGGGAAGCCGGAGTGCTCGACGTTGAAGAAGCGGGATCGGAATCAGGAAAAAACGATGTCTGATAATCCCAAAGCACCGGCTGTCGCATCGGTTCAGCTGCCGGCTCCCGCGGTCGCCGATTGGACCTATGGAGACAAGCTGCTTGGCGTCTCGCCGGTGATACTGCTCAACAAGACGCCGGTTGGGAGCGCTTGGGTGGTGAACATCGACGACGCGCGCGTTGCGGCGGGATCGTCCGACTACACAATCAATCCGACTTCCATAGCGCCGAAAGTACTGGATGCGTTCATCGATCTGCACGGTCTGGATGCGCTTATCAATCCGGCTTTGGGCGAAGCGACAGCTGTGTTTGGTCCTTCGAACTATGTCAGCAAGAAGAGGCTTGTCACCGATTCGGAACTGCACGAGGACTTTGTTCGGCTTGAGATTCGGGTCAAAGGTCTTTCGCGCGAGCAGTTCCGAACGGCGCGGAAGGATTTCGATGCGAAGGTGGCCGCACTTCCCGCTGCGTTCGGACTGGAGCGCGTTCTGATCATCGTATCGCGCAGTGCCGACTAGGGATGTTGAGTCGGCCCGCGTGTTCGCGCTCGCCGACGAATTGCATGAGGATTCCGCTGCAGGGATTGATCCGGCAGCGTGGGCGGGATGCGATGTTGAGCGCTGGCGCTCAGCGATAAGCCGAGGCTACTACGCGCTGTTCCTGCATCTTAAGATTGCGCTTTTGGACAGCGGATTCTTGAAGTTCCCCTTCCCGGAGAGCGGCGCGCACTCGGCTGTTTCGAGGGCGGTAAGGGCCGCACTCAAGCCGTACCATCCAGTCGCGCAAAAGCTCGTGAGTCTGAAGCTCGAGCGCGAGTTCGCTGACTATTCGATCGCGCTGGACGTGGACAAGTCATACGCGCAGGATCGACTCGACGAGGCGTATGACGCGATGGGAGCGATTGACTCCCTCAAGCCCGTGCAGCTTCAAGCGATTGCTGATAAGCTCGAAGGTCGTTAGCGCTCACGGACAGCTAAAGAGGACGCGAATCAGATCGCGTTGCGCGCGGTGCAGGAGTCGATCCGCGACCACGACGAACCCAAGAAGCCGGCCGGGGCGCGAGCCGCGCAAGCCGAAATAGCGAAGGGCCCGGCGATTGCCGGGTCCTTCGCTTCTCTCTCGCTACTTCTTCTTCGGCGGCATCATTTGATCACGCCGGCGCGGATGAGTCTCATTGTCTGGTTCGATCGCGCGAATCGCACCTCGCCGGTAGACAGACATATTCCCAGCCGGACCGCGGCGGGAAAGTGCCGCTCCAAGAACCATAGCGGACGCGACCTTCGGGCGGCTTCCTCACAACTTGCCACCGCCGCCGCGTCGAGGACAAAAACATCACTCTCCGAGTGCTTCAGCAGCGTGGGGTCCGGGCGCCAGAACGCGGCAATCTGCGGACAGTCCTGGTGGAAGAACAATCCCCATCGCCCGACCGGATATAATGCAGAAAACTCCGTCATCCCCAAGTTGACGACTCCGATGCGCACCTTCGAGACCAGGCCGCGACGTAGATCGAACTCCGGAATCGCGCTAACGAGAACACGCGTGCGCCGGTCCCGGAGTCCGAAGTAGAGTGCGACGATGACGGCGCCGATCGTGCCGACAGCCGTGAACCATTCCGCGACCGTTCCGATCACAGCGGGCCGAAAGAAGAGGCTGTCGGTCATCTGATGAGCCGCGCGGTCACTCCGGCCTCACGATCGTTCGCTCCATCTTCATCTCCCACTTCTGCGGCGTCTGGAGGCTCATGGAACGACATTCTCCCTCTCGACGAACCCGCGACAGCCGCGAGGGTTGCCCGTCTCCACGAGTACCTCTCGCCAGTCAAAGCCCGAGTCCAGGATCGTGACGGATTCGCCGCCGTCCGGAAGGCATTTGGCGTGAGGAAGGAGGAGCTCGGGGTGGCTGCTTCCAACGCCTGCCACAAGGAGCTTTATCCCCTCGTCGTAGTCCGCCTTCGACCTCCAAACGATCAGTTTCCGTTGAGCAAGGTGCGCGAGGCCAGCCGTCGGATGGTCGATGGCTGGAGGTGAGTTCTTCCCGGTGTTCGTTGAGACTATCGCCAGGACGAAAACGACAAGGAGTGCGAGGCAGCCGATTCCGGCCCACTTCGCGCATCCGGCCGAGACTTTGCTGGAAACTGGATACGGGACACCGCAGTGAGGGCAGCTCTGCGCGCTAGCGCTGATTTGTTCTCCGCATTCACGGCAGGGCGCGAGTGCCACTATTTTCCGCTCCGGCGCTCCGCGCGTGCCTTCACGGCCGCGTAGATCGCCCGCTGGCTCGGGAGGTTCTCTCGCCTCACCGGATTGCCGACATGCCGCGCACGCCGACGAGGACGTCCTGGCCGGTTTTCACGTAGTAGAGAAAGGCCGTCCGGACATCGAGGGCGTTCGGGTTGCACCCGAGCGGGTTGCCGCAACCCAACTCCATCGCGATGCGATACTGACCCGAGCCCAGCGGCTCTCGCGTCACGCTGAAGGCGTAGGTCGGGCTGTACTGTGTCCCGTTGTAGGTCTGCAGCAGGACGTCCGTGGAGGTCTGCAGTTTCCAGGATGAGTGCTTCGCGAGCCAGAGCTGCGCGCGCTCCCAGTCCTGTTTGCAGGTGGCATCGTCGCACGCGACATTGTCGCCCACGACCAGGCGCGCCGGAGAGACCGCCGTCGTTACCGCGGCGTTCCCGTTGCATCCGCCGGCGGCGAACACAAGAGCAATGACGGTCCAGCATCGGATCCTTTTCATGGCCTGCCATCCCCGCAGAGTTTGAGGGTTCATCCTTACGACTCCGAGCCGAGCGTCGCAAGACTGGCTGAATTGTGTCGGACGCGCGCGGGCTGCTCGTACGCACGCTCCCGCTGGTTTCGGCGGTGACATCTCGGGCAGTAGATCCAGACCGTGCTGCCGATCGCGACTTGATAGCATTCGGACGCACTCTCGAGATTCCCGTCGCAGCGATCGCACCACATCAGCCGCCAGCCGTTGCTCAGGATCCGGGTGACGATCGCGACGTCGCGCGCCGCCGCCGCCGCCCGGTGGTGATGCGCGCCCGCACCAACGAGGCCGCTCACGTCGACGCGCCGGCGCGGAACTCCACGAACTTCCCGCGCGCCACGACGATCTCGTCGCACGCGCCCTCGCTGTCGAAGTAGAACAGCCGCTGGCCGTCGCCGAGGAGGCCGCTCGCCACGAGCTCGTCGACGACGGCCTCGGCGCCGTTCGTGACCGTCGGGAACCGACTCCAAGGCCCGACGTCGCGGATGGTGACGCGCACGGCCGAGCGCGACACGAGCTCCCAGCGCGGCGATCTCACGCCGGCACCAGCGCGAGCGCGGCGGCCCGTCTCATGCGACGGCCGCTCGCTCGGCACTCTTGATGCGTCGCTCGATCTCGGGCCGCAACCGCTCGAGTGCGGAGAGGAACCCCGGAAGATCCGACCCATCGATCGACATCTCTTCCTCTTCGCAGTCTGACGGCAGGTAGCGCACCGTGAGGGTCGAGCGCTCGAGCCGGCCGCCCGCATCGGCCTTCTCGTTATCGTCCGTGAGCTCTTCGAGCTCGAGCACGATCTGACTCTTTCTGCGAAATACCGACACCCTCGCGATCGTGGACTCGCCTTCGATCAGGACGGCGGCCGGCGATTCCCTCGAGGGTTCCTTGCGCGCGCGCGTCATCTAGCGGCCTCGCGCGCTGGCGGCAGGGCGATAGCGAGAGCCCTCGATGTGCTCGATGGCCTGGAGGGGACCGGACTGATCCTCGAGTTTCCGCAGCAACTCGGGAATCCTGTCGACGAGCAATTGCGGCATCGTCAGCGTCTGGAGCCCCTTCGATTCTGTGTTTTTGCCAAGGTTGCTCGAGAAGTTGATCGTGATGCTCCGATCCTCGTCGTTCGCCTCCGCCGCCGAGAGCTCGATCGAGAGGTGGCACTCTTCCTCTTCCGTGCTGAAGTCTTCGCTGACGTAAATCGAAGCCACGGCGCCGAACATGAGCGTGTTGTTCGGAGCTGCAATCCGAGTCCTTGCGTTCCTGCTGGTCGATTTCTTCGGTTTCTGCTGACGCTTCATGGCGTGCTCCGGTTGAGTGTGCGGGCGTGGCGTGCGCCACGTCCTACAGAACGCTATACGGCTTCCCGCATTGCGTCAAGATACGGGAAACCGTATTGTTCGCCCATGTCGCCGCTTGCCATCCGACTGAAAGAGATCCGCCTAGCCGCGGGAATGAGCCAGGGCGAGCTCGCCGCCAAGGCCAAGACTCGCCAAGGCACCATCTCTCTTCTCGAGAGCGGAAAGACGCGGCGCGTTGACCTCGATCTCCTCGAGCGGATCGCCAAAGCGCTCGGCGCGGAACCCGGCGAGCTGCTCGTGCGCGAAACAAAGAAGCGCGGACCGCGCGGCTAGCGCCGCTCCGTCGGAGACGCGCCGCCGGTTAGTCGCGCGCCAGGCAGGGGAAGCGTAGCCCACGCGCCGGCGTTCGCGGTGAGGAAGCGCCGGAACTGCTCGAGTTGCGATGCGAAGCGAATCCGCTCGCGCCACAACCCCACCGGCAAGTTCGTGCCGTTGCGTACGAGATCGAGGAGCGTCCCCGTCCGCGGCACGCCGAGCACCTCCGCGAGCAGCGGCCACGGCAGCCTTGGATCTTCGACCATCGCGGCGAGCCGGGTCACGATCATTTCCCGGCGCAGCTGTCGGATCGAGGCGCCGCCGGCGCGGTAAATCCGCGTGGAGAGGGCGTTCATCGGCATCCGGACCGCGGCGGCGATCGCGACGACCGTCGAGCCATCGCTCCGCGCGATCGCGCGCGTGAGTAAACGCGCGCCGATGGAGCGCATCAGCGGTGCGTGAGGCAGCAGCTCGTCGATCGCCGCGGCCAGATGGTCACGCGCGAGGCCATCGGCCGCCCTTGCGTCATGCAGGGCACGGCGCGGCCGCACGTAGCGCGCGCGCACAACGCCGCCGGCGCGCGGCTCGATCGAGCGACTGTCCCTCAACTGTCCCCCCGCACATGGACACCCATACGTGCTTTCGCGCATTATGCTCCCTCGCGCATGCGCGCTAACTCGTTGTAATTCAACGTTTGGTGTTTCGTGGTGCCGGATGCGCGGAGACGGCCGACGAGCTTAAAATCCCTTGGGGGCAACCCCATCCGAGTTCGAGTCTCGGTCCCGGCATAGAGTGAGAAACGACGAAAAATGAGAAGGCCGCCCGATGCGCTGGGCGGCCTTCTCTTGTCGGTTTGTCGCGGTATTGGTGCCCCGATAATCAACCGACTGTTTTCCGAGCAGTCATCTCTTGCAGTCCGCCCCGGCTGAGTGCGCACGGTGACTTCAGTGCGACGGCGCGGAATCACGTTGGATCTCAATGGTCCGTGTCGAGCCGCACCACATACATCGCTCGTCGGCAAGAAAGCGACCGTTTGAGCAGGAAGCATGAACACACCCGAGCTTCTTGCATCGTAGGCAAATCCGTATCGAGCATCCGCACACGATGCCATCGGCCCCAATCTCCTCACACCGTTTAGTCTCCATGCCCTTGTCTTGCCGAAGGGGACACCGTACAACCTCCGGGTGCCAGGATGAACAGCTGTCGGGCCGACGCGAACCACGCGCCGGTATAGGAGTGTCGCACGGGGCGTCACGTGGGCGTTACGCTGGCCGGTGATTGACAGCCTACCCGACACCACCAATACCAGCCTTTTCCCATCCGCGCGGGCACAGGTGCATTTGCGCGAACACGGAACAAGCACCGCGCCGGACAGCCACTTTTCAGCCACCTCTCCCAACGGGAGGCGGTCGTTCGCGCTGGCCAGCTCCAGTGGCCGACGTGCAGCCGTCGTGCCCGTATGCGCGTCGCGACCCGGATCGGAGAACGAGGTGGGCAGAGGCGCGACGAACGCGTGCAACAGTCGCCGGTCCCCTCACTTAGTATCTGTCTATCCGATCCTGATCGTACTCGGTCTCATCTAATCACTTACTAATCGGCTCCGTTGACCGATTCGCAGCACGTCGCTCACTCAGCTTTCCGCCAACGCGGCCACGTTCTGGTGCGCGGGCTGGGTACCGCTGAGATTGTCCTCGGGGACATGTCGCTGCGGCCGGATTCCGGCGTGTCGTTCCCGCTCGTGCTCCTGCTGGCGCTCAAGGCCGGTCGCTGGGTCACTCGATCCGAAATATTGGAGGCGGTGTGGCCGAAGATCCCGCCGCAGCGCGCGCGCGCCGCGTTGCGACAAGCACTCTACCGACTGCGCAACGCGGGACTGGTGCTCGAAGATCGCTCGGATGCCGTCCGCCTCGATCGGGCGCTCGTCGAGAGTGACCTCGCGCGCGTGAATGCCCCCGGCTGGTCCGCAACTGCGACGGATGACGAAGTCGAGCGGGCCCGGCATGTCTTGCCCGAGTTCAGAGCGCCTTCGGAGCGGCTGGCATCGCTGTGCGACGACCTCAGGATGCATCTCGAGCGCCATTACGAGGAAGCGCTGTTGCTCCGACTCGCCGTCGCCCGTGAGCAAGCACGATGGGTGGACGTCGAGCGCTGGGCTGGGCACTGTCTCGAAGTCGATCCGATGAACGAGGACGCCACGTTCGCGCGGGCAGAGGCCGCCACGCTGCGCGGTGCGCCGACCGTCGCCATGGCCGAGCTCGACCATTATCTCACGGAACTCGGTCCCGAGGCGCACAGCGTGGAACGACGGGTGCAGGAGCTGCGCAAGCGGCTCTCGCTACCTCGTCCCAATCTCGAGGCGAAACTCCCGCTGACACCGTTGCCGTTTGTGGGCCGGCAGGTCGTGGTGCGTGAAATGATGCGGCAGCTTCAGGCCGCCGAGGCGGGCGCGGCGCAGGCCTGCTGCGTGATTGGCCCGTCGGGCATCGGCAAGTCGCGACTTCTCGAACACGTGCGGGCGATCGCGTCGCGTGACGGCTGGCACGTCGTCGCGACCGACGCGCGGCCGACGTCCGCCGAGCAACCGCTCGCCATGGTGATCGACACGCTGCGCGTGCTGCTGGAAGCCCCGGGCGCCATGGGGACGATGCCGGAGGCGCTCCAACTGCTCCGCATGGCCTGCATGCTCACTCGCGAATCCGGCGTCGTGACGACGGACGACGTGCTCGGCCGACAGCACGCCTTGTTCCGCGCGTGGCTCGATCTCCTGGACGCCATCCTGTCGGAGACGCGACTGCTGATCGTGCTGGACGACGTCCAGTGGACGGACGAGCGCTCGTTGATGTGGTTCGCCCAGACGCTCGATGCACGCCCCGGTGCCACACTGGCGGTGTGTTGCGCCGCCCGGCGACTACCTCAGCCGTCCGCGGGAGAGACGACACCGTGGCTCAAGGCTCGGCTCTATCGGCTGGGGCGACTCGTCGATGACGACGTGGCCATGCTCGTCAGCGCCTCGGGCGCGGTGTCGCCAGACGAGGAGCCGAGAGCGGTCGAAGGGCTCTCGCGAGCGAGCGGGGGGCACCCGCTCTTCCTGCTCCATCTGCTGCAGCATCTCCGTCTGGGTGGCACCTTGAGTCGTCTGCCCGCAGACGTGACTGCGCTCGTGGATGGACGCCTGGCGGCGCTCGTGCTCACGGGGCGGCGGGTGCTGGAGGCCTGCGCGCTGCTGGGCCGGCACGCCTCGATCTCACGGGTGGCACGAACGCTGGAGATTACGGCGGCGGAGTTGGTCGCACCGCTCGCCACGCTCAGCGATCTGCTCATCCTCGCGGAAACTCGCGATGCGCGGCTCGTGGTTCACGACATCTGGTTGGACGCCGCACGGCGCGCCATGCCTGATGCGTCGCGTCGCTCGATGGCCCTGTCTGCCGCACGCCAGCTCGAGGCCGATGCCAGTGCGATCGACAGTCCCGCCCTGCTCGGGGACGCATGCGCCATGTATCAGGAGGCCGGTGAACCGACGTTGGCGTTCGAGCCAACGCTGCGCTGCGCTCGGTACTTCGCCGAGAATGGGTTGCCCGCCGAGGCCGGACGCGCGTACAGGCAGGCCGTGGAATCCGCGGGGAGCCCCACCCAGCGTCGCGAAGCCTGGATGGGACTGCTGGCCTTGCAGCGGGCGACGCGCGACTGGCCTGAACTGCTACGAACGATCGCGGCAATTCAACACGACGGTGGGCCGAGATTGCATGCCGAGGCACAAGCGACGCTCGCCTTGCACGAACTCGAGGCGCGCTCGTCCGTAGACAATCCGGAGACAGGGCTCCCACGCCTCCAAGCAATGGTCTTCGATGAGCGTCTGTCCCTCCCGATTCGCCAGCGCGCGCTGCTCGCGGCCATCACGACAGCCAACTATGTCTATGATCGCCCTGTCCTCGAGGCGTGCTACGCCGCGCGTGCCACGCTCCTGCTCGACGACGGGGAACAGCGCGGATTGCAGCTGCGCGTGATTTATGGGACGGCGACTGGCGCGCTCGGGCTCGCCGATGGTGCCGCGCAGGGCCTGCTCGAGCATGCCGCTGACGCGCGCGACGTGGGCACGATGTGCATGGCGCTCCGCTATGCGGGAGTGACGCGACGGCTACGCGGGGATCGTGCCGGTGCCGTCGCGCATTATCGGGAGGCGGAGGCGCTCGCGCGGCAGCACATGATGCCGTTCGCGGAGGCGGTGGCTGGCGAGGCGTGCGCTGTGATCCAGGCGGAGCGCGGTGAGCTGGACGACGCGGAGGCGACGCTCCTGGGAATGGAACGCACCTGGGACGATCGGCTCGGGCGGATCATGCACGGCCAGGTATCGTGGGCTTGGGCGTTCGTGATGGCGGCACAGGGGCGTTACCGCGAGGCGCGAGAACGCCTCGCCTCCATCGACGACCCGCGAACGCTCGATTCGCGCACCTATACGCGATTGGACTTCGAGGCACTGGCGCTGCGCCTGGCCTTGCAGCAGAACCGACCGGACGTTGCCCGGAAACACTTGGACTTTGTGCAGGCCGAACGCGCGTTCCTCAACCTGTATAGTCCGCCCGTCGACCGAGTGGCGAGTGCCGTCTGCGAGGGGTTGATCGCGCTGGTGTCGCGGGAGGCAGCGGTTTCGTTTGCCCGTGAATGCTGCGACCGTCAGGCGTTTCGGCGGTCCGTGCTCCCACCTGCGGTACTCGCCCTCGCGGCGGAGGGGTCCTCAGGTCAGGCTTGACGCTCGGATGCGGAAGTTCGGACCGTCACGACCACGCGCCGAGTGATGGGCCGCGCAGGGGAGGAGTCGTACAAAGGTGGCATCGTGGCGCTCGTTAGCTCACTCGACTGGCACGGTGCGTCGTCCTCCCACCGTAGTGTCGTCCATCCGTCGACGACCGCCGAGAGCACGACGATTGCCCGACTGAACTCGTCTGCGACCCGCGTGGTGACCATCTCGTGGGCAATTCCACAGGATAGTCGCGGTAACGTCGGCGTTCGATGCGTTGTGTTCGCTCGTGGCGACTGGGAGCGCATCACCGGAAGGCGCCCCTGCGCGCGGCACGAACGGAGATGTGCGGAATCGGCATCCACACAAAGTCGTGCCACTCGTCACGGGGCCGTTATACGACCCAACACGCAAGGGATGCGACCACCCTCTGTGGCGCGACGCGTTGTCGGGGTAGATCTGCGCAGACTGAATTCTCATGCGACAACTTCGGCGGGCGTTGCCGTGAATCGGTATAGGTGCAGCCTGTCGCCGTATTCGGCGGACTCTGACGTATGCAAGCGGACTCCTTGCTTTGGGGAATTCACTCGTAACGAGGAGAGCGAGTGACGGCCGCGTGACGCCACACGCGAGAATTACTTCGCGTCGGCGGACTAGCTCGTGATCCGCCTTTGCCGAGGCGTTCCGTTCATACGGTTTCCGCGTCGGCTCGAGGTACCGGAAGTCTTTCTGCCGGGAGTGCGCATGACCATGCGTCATCGATACGTCCTTGCCCTCGCCGTTCTCGCGTCGGCCGCCACCCTCGCTTGTGCAACCCTCGCGTCAGCTCAAGAGACTGCGGCGCAGGGATGCCGCGGCAACCTCGGGAGTCCATCTCGGGAACAGCTCCAAGGCTGGGTGCGCGACTTCTATCCAGGCTTTCTCACGCAGACGAAGACGAGCGGGAAGGTGGTCGTCGGGTTTGTCGTGGACTCCCTGTGCAACGTTCGCCGACATGGGGCGGCCTTTCAGCCGGACTCCACGATCGCGGAGGGTCTGATCACGACGGTGTTCCCGGACGTTGCTGTGCGCGACGGCAAGGTGGTGGGTATCGACGTGAGACGGCTAGCTCCGGATGAGAGTGGCAAGCAAGAGTACCCCGTGAAGGTGGCATTTCTTGTTCAGCCGTAGTCAACGTATAGGCCGCTGTCGGCAGGACATGCCCGGGTAGCTCGCGGGTCGCCGGCTTTCGAGCTGCAATGGATTCGTGTAGACAAACCGTTTGCTGGTATCGCCGACGTCTGATAGGCTGAGCACGGGCCACGACTCATACACGGAGACCTCCCGATCTTCCACTCGAATAACGACCTTCGCCACGGACACCAATGAACGATTCCGCACCTCCGGTCTCGGCCCGACTCGCCCATCTGCACCGGATGACGCGCCTCTTGCTGGGTCTCTCCGTCGTCTGCCTCGCGATGGCGCTTGTCGTGTTCCTCGCGTTCCCGGGCGTAATCACGGGGCTCCCGGTGCCCGTCGCCGTCTACGCTCTCTACGCAGCGGTCGGGGCGCGGCGGTCAGCCAAGCGCACAGCCACGGTATTGTCGCTCGTAGCCGCGCACAAAGCCTCGCACGCAGCCGCGCGCGCAACGGCGCGCTAGGTGGGGCGGAGCAACCCGATGCTGGGTTGCCGCACGGAGCTGCCGCACCAAGACGGCACGGAGCTCACGCTCGACCCTCTATCCGTCGCCCAGCGCGAGCTGCACCGCCTCGCGCACCAGCGGGTCCGGGCATGCCAGCGCATCGCCGACGGTGTGCAGCGTCGGCATCAAGACTCCCAGGGCGCAGTACAGCACTGCGCGGTCGTCACAAGCGCGCTTGCGGTGACGGGTCACCGCCGGTTCAGGTGAAAATCTGGTCGATGCTGCGGGGGCGGGGTGGCACGCCGCACGGTACCGGGCGCGAACCGTGGCGTGGCATTCGGGGTGGACTTGATCGAGGGATCGACCAGCACGACGGGCTCCATGCCGTGATGCTCCACGTGGCTCTTGGCGGCCAGATCGGCGTGCTGTTTCGCGAGGGACGCGCGTCCGGCCGTGATGCTCTGATGGACTCTGCGACATTGTGACCTCGTCCGAATGGGGCGGTACGCAACGCATGGCTCGCGTACGTAGTGCCGTAAAGACCGCGCCATGCGGTAATCGGCCGAAGGGGCTAGGCACAACGCGCGATTGTCGGGGATGAGCGGGCCGGATAGTCTCGAAGGTAGTGAGGCGCACGCCCTCCTCGGACTCACCGGGATATGCGTGACGCCTGACTCACGGCCGGGAGGCCCTCATGCAAGTTCGCCGCAATCTGAAAACCCTAATCACCCTCACCGCGCTCGCGTCCCTCGGGTCGCTCGCCGCGTGCAACCCCTCTGGGAGACACCCGCAGAGCGGTGTAGATCTTTCCGTGCAGTGGGATTCCGGGCCGCTCGACCGGGCATATGGTCGCGAGCACTCGGACATGCTCGTACGGCACAAACAGGAGATCGACAATCCGCGGGCCGATGAATCGAGCAACCAGCGGGACGCGCGACAGTCGAAGGAGCGGCAGGATCTCGAAGCCCGCTATGCGCGGGGGAAGGCCGCGCACTCCCAATCGTTGCCGCCTAAGGAACAATAGACGGGCGACGACGGCCTCGCATCGAGCCCTGATGCGAGGCCGCTCTCGTCTTCCCAAGGTCTCCAGCAAGGCTGAAGAGCGTCCCGTCGCGCGAACATCAAAGAGCCCCCCGCATGCAGGTCATCGTCCAGAAGCTGGCTTCGCTCATCGAGACGCATGGCTGGAAGGACGACTTCGAGCTTGCGATCCGGAACGCCCGGTCCCATGGCGTCCCGAGCATCGATGTCCCATCAAGCCGGGCCGGCGCGCGGAGAAGCTCACGCCGCTGTCCGGGTGGATCGTCGAATACGCCGATGCGTGGGGCTCGTATCTCGACACGCTGGAGTCGGCACGAGACGTCGAGAGCTTCCGCACGAATCCGCAGTTCAACTGGGATGAGTACATGCCGCCGCCCAGTGGGTACAAGACGTTCAACCAGTTTTTCGCGCGTCACGCCAAGCCCGGCACGCGGCCGGTGGCGGCGATCGGCGATGACGCGGTCCTCGTGGCGCCCGCCGACTCGCGATTCGTCGAATGGTGGCAGGTCGGCCAGAAGTCGAAGATCTATGTGGAAGAGAACAAGCTCATACACCAGACTACCGGCTCACCGCGCCGGCAAGCACCACCGTCTCGGTCGGATTCCCGAGTCGATTCCCCGGCACTGATCCCCGGCATCGATCCTCTGAAGCGCCCGTGTAGGTGACACTCTTACATCGGATTGGTCGCTCCCCTGACTGCGGGAAGACCTCGCTTCTCCTTATGGTGCAGGACGCGAGAGTGCGTCGCACAGGCTCCTGGGTTGACCCCCGGGGCACAGAGTCCATCTGTGAGAGCGCATGCGGCGACTCCCGAACATCGGAGGGAATTATGACCGTGCGCAACTCTGCGTTTCGAGCCGGTATACGATCGCCAACATCAGTTGCACGATTCCGGGTTGCCGACCCGGAACCCGACGTCATCAGTGACTTGTCCGGGTTGCACCAGCAACCATCCTCGGCACCCGGCGGGACGATCACGGTGTTCATCGTCGAGGACAGTTCGCTCACGCGCGACGCGCTCCTGGCGGCGCTCGGCGGCAGGCCCGCCGATGTGCGTGTGATCTGTGCACCGGGTGGCGATTCGAGCGCCCGTGCGCACCCAAGAGCGCGCGGCATGCGGCTCGAGGCGGTCCGCCAGCAGGACGGTGAGTGCAGCCCCGACGTCATCGATGTGCCCGAAGACGTGCACATGACGCCACGCGAACATGAAGTGGTCCATCTCATCGGCGCGGGGCTGAGCAACAAGGAGATCGCCCACCGCCTGAACATCGCCAGCTACACCGTGAAGAGTCACGTTCGCAATGTCATGGTAAAGCTGGCGTTGCATACGCGATTGCAGATCGCCGCGCATTCTCATCACGAGCGGGCGACGTAGCGGTCGCGGGGAAGCCGTACCTCGCCAGCGTGTCGGGCGAGTCCCGCAGGGAGGAATCATGAAAACGAAACTTTGCATCGCCGCGTGCATGGCGATCGCGGCGTCCGCGTGTGGCCCGTCGGTCCGCGTGACCACGACAGCCGCGCCAAATGCCTCGTTCGCCCAACTGCACAGCTTCCGCATCCTCACGCCGCCTCCGCGACGCACCGGGCGCCCGTTGCCGGACGACCCGATGCTCGTGAACTCGATTTCCAATCAGGTGCTGCAGACCAGCATCACCGACGCGTTCGTCGCGCGTGGATACCTGCTCGACCCCGCGACGCCGGATTTCACCATCGCGTATTATGCGAGCGCCCGCGAGCGTCTCAACGTCACGCTCTGGGATTACGGGTATCCGGGACGATGGGGTGGATGGCGCGGACCGGAGGCCGTGGAACTCACGCCGTACACGGAGGGCACGGTCATCATCGATGTGCTCAACGCGCAAACGAAGGAACTGATCTGGCGCGGGCGCGGCCAGGCGGTCACGTCGGCCGACCCGGCGGATTACCAGCAGCATCTGCGGGACGCCGTGCAGGCCATCGTGCGGAAGTTCCCGGCGGCGACACGCCTCGCGGCGCATTGATTTAAGGAGAGCTCTGGCGGTCGAGCCGGGCCGCAGCTAGGATTGAACGACAAGTCGGCGATGGAGTTCGCCAAAACCGCGGTGCCGTCAATCCGCTGATGACTCCTGTCGGACCTTCATGGGTCGACAGGAGTCTTTTTGTACCCGATTTCCCGAGGCTCGATGATTCTGCTCCTGATCGCCCTGGGTGGCGCAGCCGGAAGTGTCACGCGTTACCTCTTTGGCCGCGCGGTGCAGGGCGCCTTCCATCCGGATTTTCCGATTGGAACGTTCGCCGTGAACGTCGCCGGTTGTCTCCTGATAGGCGTGCTTGCCCGGTTCTTCCTGCACAGCCAGACCGAGCTGCCGCTCCGCGCGACGCTCATGATCGGATTCTGCGGAGGGTTCACGACGTTCTCGACCTTCACGCTCGAAACACTCGGGCTGATCCAGGGCGGTGAATGGGCCAGGGCCACGGTGTACGTGGTGCTGAGCTGCGTCATATGCGTCGCCGCAACGGTTGCTGGTTTCGCGATAGGCAAGCCGCTGAACCCGTAGGAACGGCCTGGCCGCTTCGTAGTTCGCCTTCGCGTCGCTAGTTTTCATGCATGTCTGCCGACGTCGTCGCGCTCGCCGCCGAATTGCTTGCCATCCCTTCCACGACGCGCGACGAGGGACGCGCCGTGGATTTTGTCGCGCGCTGGCTCGTCGCGCGCGGCTGGAACGTCACGGTCCAGGAAGTCACGCCAGGTCGCGGAAACGTGTGGGCGTCGCGGCAGGGCGGGGGCGTCACGCTCTCGACGCACCTCGACACGGTGCCCCCGTACGTGCCGCCCCGCTCGCAGGGCGGGAAGCTCTTCGGTCGCGGCGCGTGCGACGCGAAGGGAATCGCGGCGGCGATGCTCACGGCCGCCGATCGTCTCGCAGCGGCCGGCGAAGAGCGCGTGGACCTGTTGTTCGTGGTCGGCGAAGAACGCGGCTCCGACGGCGCACGCATGGCGAACCAGCTCCCCGCCACGAGCAAGTTCCTGATCAACGGCGAGCCCACCGAGAGCATTCTCGCGTCGGGCAGCAAGGGCGCGCTGCGGTTCATCGCGCGAACCCGGGGCCGCGAGGCGCACTCCGCGTATCCGCACCTCGGTGAATCGGCGATCGAGCCGATGCTCCGGCTGCTCCCCGAGCTCCAGACGCTCGCACTGCCCAGCGACAAGGTGCTCGGCGATACCACGATCAACATCGGCCTCATTCGCGGAGGCACGGAGGCGAACATCATCCCCGGTCTCTGCGAGGCGGAAATGATGATCCGGCTCGTGGGAGACCCCGAGCCCGTGAAGAAGATCGTCGATACCTGGGCCGCGGGACGCGCGGAGATCGAGTACGGCTCGTACACACCCGCACAGCATTTTCACACGGTGCCCGGATTCGAGGCGAAGCCCGTGGCGTTCGCGACCGACGTTCCGCTGCTCACCAACTGGGGCGCTCCGCTGTTGTTCGGCCCCGGCTCCATTCACGTCGCGCACACGACCGAAGAGTTCGTCGCGGTGGACGAACTGCGGGCGAGTGTGGGCCACTACGAGCGACTCGTGCGCTCACTGATC
This sequence comes from Gemmatimonadota bacterium, assembly GCA_003171215.1. Taxonomy (GTDB): domain Bacteria; phylum Gemmatimonadota; class Gemmatimonadetes; order Gemmatimonadales; family Gemmatimonadaceae; genus Fen-1231. The sequence goes on from PMYN01000022.1 coordinate 34,379, forward strand.
CAGGGTTGATTCGTGGTCGATAAGAGCATGGGCACGGCCGAACGCATCCCCGTCGCGATTCTCGGCGCCACCGGCGCCGTCGGACAGACGTTCATTCGCCTGCTCGACGGCCATCCGTGGTTCCGCGTCGCGGAAGTCGCGGCGAGCGAACGATCCGCCGGAAAGAGCTACGCGGAAGCGACGCGCTGGATCGAGGGAACGCTGCCGGCCAATGTCGCCGCGCTCATGGTGAAGGCATGCGATCCCGCGCAACTCTCGTCTCCCGTCGTGTTCTCCGCACTCGACGCAGGCGCAGCCGGCGAGCTGGAGCCCGCGTTCGCGCGCGCCGGCCGCCTGGTGCTGAGCAACGCGAAGAACTTCCGCATGGAACCGGACGTGCCGCTCGTGATACCCGAAGTCAACGCACCGCATCTCGGGCTCATCGCCGCTCAGCGAGCGGCGCGCGGCTGGACCGGCGCGATCGTCACGAACGCGAATTGCGCCTCCACCGTCGCCGCGATGGCGATGGCGCCGCTGCACGAGCGGTTCGGATTGAAGTCGGTGTTCATCGCCACGATGCAGGCGGTCTCCGGCGCGGGATACCCCGGCGTTCCCTCGCTCGACATCCTCGGCAACGTCATCCCCTACATCGGCGACGAAGAGCCGAAGATCGAGCGCGAGATGCAGAAGATGCTCGGACGCCTCGCGGGGACGGGCATCGAGCCGGCGCCGTTCGTCGTGAGCGCGCACGCGAATCGCGTGGCGGTGGAGAATGGGCACACGGTGTGCCTGACGATGGCGTTCGACAGGAGGCCCGGTGTTGAAGAGGCGATTGCGGCCATTCGTGAATGGCGCGGTGCGTCCGAGGTGCGCGGGCTGCCTTCCGCTCCCGAGATCCCGCTGCGCTATCGCGACGAGCCGGACCGGCCGCAGCCGCGGCGCGACGTGGGCGACGGTCGCGGCATGACCGTTTCGGTCGGGCGNNGCTGAAGTGCTCGTGAAGGCCGGCGTGATTCCTCGCGGCGCGCGCGGCTGAGATGAGGACTCCATGATCGTCTGCAAGTTCGGCGGGACCTCCGTCGCCGATGCCGGCGCGATTCGCCGGACGGCGGAGATCGTCCGCGGGCGCGTCGCGCAGCAACCCGTGGTGGTGGTCTCCGCCCTCGCGGGAACGACGAACGCGCTGCTCGCGGCCGCCGAACAGGCCGCAAGCGGTCATCTCGTTGCCGCCATCGCGACGGTGGAAGCCCTGCGCGAGAGGCATATGGCGGTCGTGGCCGAACTTCTGGGCGACGACGACATGGCCCGTGAGATCGCCGCGGACGAGAGCGTGTTGTTCGACGTGCTCGCGCACCTCGCCGAGGCGCTCTCGGTGCTCGGCCACGTCACGGAACGGTCGCTCGACGCGATCTCGTCGATCGGCGAGCAGCTCTCCGCGCCGATCATCACGGCGGCATTCATTCGCGCGGGCGTCGACGCGGTCCTCGTCGACTCGCGGCAGGTGATGATCACCGACGCCTCGTTCGGGCGCGCGGAGCCGCTGCCCGATTCCATCGCGGC
>PMYN01000022.1:35927-56350 GCA_003171215.1 Gemmatimonadota bacterium
CTCGAGGCCGACGCGATCGAGATCTGGACCGACGTCGACGGAATGCTCACGGCCGATCCCCGCGTGGTGGACGATGCCAGGCTGATCGAACACATCCGGTTCGACGAGGCGGCGGAACTGGCGAGCTTCGGCGCGAAGGTGCTGCACCCGAACACGATCGCGCCTGCCGTGCGGCGCGGGATTCCCGTGTTCGTGTTCAACTCGCTGAAGCCCGCAGGGAAGGGCACGCGCATCACGTTCGATGCGCCGCGGCTTCCCGTGCGCGCCATCGCCGGGAAAGCGAACGTCGTGATCGTGAAGGTCCGCAGCGCCCGGATGCTCGCGACCCCCGGGGCCCTGCGCGCCATCTTCGAGGTGTTCGAGCGCAATCGCACCTCCGTGGACGTGGTGGCGACCTCCGAAGTTTCGGTGTCGCTCACCGTGGACGACGATCAGCATCTCGACGCCGTGGTCGGCCAGCTGCGCGAGTTCGGCGACGTCGGCGTGGAGCGGGGGCGCGCGATCGTCGCGGTCGTCGGCGCCGGACTCGGGGAGAGCAGCCCCGCGATGGCCCGGGCGCTCACGGCCATCGGCGATGTGCGCCTGCACATGGTCTCGCTGAGCGCGACGGGCATCAACCTCACGCTGATCGTCGACGGCGACGAACTGAAGCCGGTGATTCGGCGGCTGCACGCGGCGTTCTTCCCGGCGGCGGCCGCATGACGAAGGCCGAGCAGCTTCGCCTCGCGGTGATCGGCGACGGGAAGATGGGCCACGCGATCGCCTCGCTCGCCGCGGAGCACGGCTTCGAAGTCGTCGCACTGCTCGGCGAGCGGCAGGTCCTGCCGCAAGGCATCACGAAGTCGCTCCTCGATGGCGCCGACGTCGCCGTGGAGTTCACGACTCCGCAATTCGCGGCGGCCAACGTGCGCGGGTGCGTCGCGGCGGGCTGTCCCGTGGTCTGCGGCACGACCGGATGGGACAGCGCACGCGGCGAAGTCGAAGAGGAAGTGATCGGGAAGAAGGGTGCGCTGCTCTGGGCGCCGAACTTTTCGATCGGCGTGCACCTGTTCGCGAGCATCGTCGAGTACGCCGCCCGTCTCGTGTCAGACGCGAACGCCGGCTTCGACGCGCATCTCGTCGAGACACACCACATGCAGAAGCTCGACGCGCCGTCGGGCACCGCTCGCGCGCTCGCCGACCGTGCCGAAAAGGCGACCGGCAAGCCGCTGCCGATCACCAGCGTCCGCATCGGCAGCGTGCCCGGGACGCACTCCGTCATCTTCGACGGCGCGTTCGAGCAGATCCGGCTCGAGCACGTCGCCCGCGACCGCCGGGTGTTCGCGACGGGCGCCCTTGCCGCGGCCCGCTGGCTCGTGGGCCGGCACGGCGTCTTCACGCTCGACCACATGCTGGGGACCTCCGAATGACACAGGCGATGCTGACCGGCTGCTTCACCGCGCTCGTCACACCGTTCAATGCGAACGGCGCCGTCGATGCCGATGCGTTCGCGAAGCTCGTCGATTGGCAGCTCATGGAAGGAATTCATGGACTCGTTCCGGTGGGTTCCACCGGCGAGGCTGCGACCATGACGCTCGAGGAGCGCCTCGGCGTGGTTCGGCTCTGCGCCGAGCGCGCTGCAGGCCGCGTGCCCGTGATCGCGGGCGCCGGCGGGAACGACACACGCGTCGCCATCGAAACGTCGAAGGCGATGGGAGGCACCGGCGCGACACACCTGTTGCACGTCTCTCCGATGTACAGCAAGCCGCCTCAGCGGGGGATCCTCGCGCACTTCCGCGCGATCGCGGACGCGTCGCCGCTTCCGGTCGTCGTATACAACGTTCCCGGACGCACCGCGAGCAACATCGAAGCCGAGACGACGCTCTCGCTCGCCCAGCACGAGAACATCGTCGCGGTGAAGGAGGCCTCCGGCAACCCGGCGCAGATCTCCGAGGTGATCCGCCACGCACCCAAGGGCTTCAGCGTACTCTCGGGCGATGACTCCATCACGCTCGGCGTCATCGCCGCGGGCGGGCAGGGCGTGGTGTCCGTCGTGTCGAACGCGGTTCCGCGCAACATGGCCGACCTCTGCCGCCGCGCGCTCGAGGGAAAGATGGAAGCCGCCCGTGCGCTGCACCTCCAGTTGCACGCGTTCATGCAGACGGCGTTCTGTGAGTCGAACCCGATTCCCGTGAAGGCCGCGCTCGCGATGATGGGCCGGATCCAGAACCAGCTGCGGCTGCCGCTCGTGGCGATGGACGCCAAGCACGACGCGAAACTGCGCGCGAGCCTCGTCGAGGCCGGAGCACTCGCCAAGTGAGTCTCGCGGGAATCGGGGTCGGCGCGCTCGAGGCGCGTTTGGACGAACTGTTCGCGCTTCCACAGGGAACCGAGACGCCGCGCGACGCGGGGCGGGTCGTCAACCAGCTGCTCGAGGCGCTCGAGTCGGGCGCGGTGCGCTCGGCTGTTCGGGGAGACGACGGCACGTGGCGCGCGGTGCCGTGGGTGAAGCGCGGGATTCTCGTCGCGTTCCGCTTCGGCAAGCTGGCGGACCTCTCGCCAGGCGGCGACGCGTTCTCGTTCGTGGACAAGGACACGATCCCCCCGCAGCGTTTCGGTCTCGAGCACGGCGTGAGGATCGTGCCGGGCGGCTCGACGATCCGGCGGGGCGTGTACGTCGCGCCCGGCGTCGTCTGCATGCCGCCGATGTTCGTGAACGTCGGCTCGTACATCGGCGCGGGGACGATGATCGATTCTCACGCGCTGGTGGGATCGTGCGCGCAGCTCGGCGCGCGCTGCCACATCAGTGCCGCCGCGCAGATCGGCGGCGTGCTCGAGCCGGTCAACGCGTCGCCGGTGATCATCGAGGACGACGTGATCGTCGGCGGGAACTGCGGCGTGTACGAGGGAACGGTGGTGCGGGCGCGCGCGGTGCTCGCCGCCGGCGTCGTGCTCACGCGCGGCACGCCGGTCTACGATCTCGTTCGCGAGAGCGTCTATCGCGCGAACGGCGACGCGCCTCTCGAGATTCCCGCCGGCGCCGTGGTCGTTCCCGGAGCGCGCGCGGTGAAGGGCGGATGGGGCGCAGGCGAGGGGCTCTCGCTCCAGACGCCGGTGATCGTGAAGTACCGCGACGAGAAGACGGACCTCGCGACGGCGCTCGAAGCCTGGCTTCGCTAATGCAGGGTTCATGAAGGTCGACGGCGCTCTGCGCGTGCCGGGCGATAAGTCGATTTCGCACAGAGCCCTGATGCTCGCCGCACTTGGCAAAGGCGAGTCACGAGTGCGCGGCCTGCTGTGCTCGGCCGACGTGAAGTCGACTGCAAGCGTACTGCGATCGCTCGGCGCGTCGGTTCCCGAGGTCACTCCGGCCGAGTTCACCGTGCGGGGCCGCGGCCTCCGGAGTCTGCGCGAGAGCGATGGGGATCTGGATTGCGGCAACAGCGGCACGACGGCCCGCCTGATGGCGGGAGTGCTCGCGGCGATTCCGTTCGATTCCCGGGTGATCGGCGACGCGAGCCTGAGCAGGCGGCCCATGAAGCGCGTCGCGAGGCCGCTGGAGGCGATGGGCGCCTCGTTCAAGTTTCCTGCCGGCGATGGGCTGCCGATGACGGTGCACGGCGGGCAGCTGCGCGGCGTGACCTGGTTCAGCGAAACGGCGAGCGCGCAGGTGAAGAGCGCGATCCTCCTTGCTGGGCTCGTGGCCGACGTGCCCGTCGAAGTGCACGAGCCGGCCGCGACGAGGGATCACACGGAGCGAATGCTTCGCGCACGGGGAGTGGACGTGCGGAGCGAGGGAACGGTCGTCACGCTGGTTCCGACGGCGCGCCTCGATGCGGCCGACACGGACGTGCCCGGTGACCCGTCGTCCGCCGCATTCTTCGTGGCGCTGGCCGCGATGGCCGGCGGCGGCACACTGCGCATCGAGCACGTGTGCGTGAATCCGTCGCGAACGGGTGCCTTCACGGCGCTCTCCGAGATGGGCGCGCTCATCGGATACGAGGATGCGCATGAAGACGGCGGCGAGCCGGTCGCCCGGCTCGTCGTGAGTCCGCGCGTACTGCGCGGTGTCACGATCGAGCCCGGCGTCGTGCCGTCGCTGATCGACGAGCTGCCGGTGATCGCATGCGTTGCGGCGCGGGCGGAGGGCGAGACGCGGGTGACGGGCGCGGCGGAGCTGCGCGTGAAGGAGAGCGATCGAATCGCGGTCGTCGTGCGGAACCTGAAGGTGATCGGCGCCGATGCCGAGGAGCTTCCCGATGGCTTCGTGGTGCGCGGCAGCGACCGGCCGTACCGCGGGCTCGTGCACACGCACGGCGATCACCGCATCGCCATGGCGTTCGGCGTGCTCGGCGCACTGGACGGCAACGCGATCGACGTCGATGATCCCGAGTGTGTGAACGTTTCGTACCCCGGCTTCTGGAGCGACCTCGCGCGTGTCAGCCGCTGACCACGAATTCGTCATCGCAATCGACGGCCCGGCGGCATCGGGAAAATCGTCGACCGCGAAGCGCGTGGCGGAGCGGCTCGGGATCCATCACGCCGATTCGGGAGCGCTCTACCGTGCGGCGACGGTGGCGCGGCTGAGGCAGGATGGCGCGCCGGAACAGTGGACTCCCGAGTCCGTGCTGTCGGCTGCCGCACGCGTGACGATGCCCAGGCACGACGCGAGTTTCGAAGTGAGGCTGGACGACACGCCGCTGGGGCGGGAGCTGCACGAAGCCGAGGTCACGGCGCTCGTGAGCCTCGTCGCGAAGATGCGGCCGGTGCGGTCATGGGTCGACGAGCAGATGCGCCGATGCGCGCGCGACGGCGCGATCGTGGTGGACGGGCGCGACATGGGCACGGCGGTGTTCCCGGCGGCGCAGCTCAAGATCTTTCTCGTTGCGAGCCCGGGGGAGCGCGCGCGCCGCCGGCTGCTGCAGCGTCTGGACCGGACGCCGATGGACGAAGAAATCGCCGCGGAAGCGGAGGCGTTGACGCAGCGCGACGCGAAGGATGCGGCGCAGACACAGCAGGCGCCCGACGCGGTGGTGATAGACACGACGCATCTCACGCAGGAAGAGCAGGTGGAGCGGATCGTCGAGATGGCGGTCCGGGCACGGCTATCCCGGTGAACCACGTTCCGGGCGGAATCTGACCGATCAGGAGACGCAATGACGCAGTCGGTTTTTTTCTTCGGTAACGGGACCGCTGAAGGTTCCCATGAATGGCGCGACCTGCTCGGCGGGAAAGGCGGCAATCTCCATGAGATGACGAACATGGGGATACCGGTGCCGCCCGGCTTCACGCTCGCCACCTCGCTCTGCGACACGTTCCTTCGCGAGGGCAGTTTTCCGCCGTCGCTGCGGGCCGAGGTCGACGCGGCGCTGCGCCGGCTCGAGGCCGCCGCGGGACGCCGGTTCGGCGATGCGAAGAATCCGCTGCTCGTTTCCGTCCGCTCCGGTGCGCGTGTCTCGATGCCGGGCATGATGGAGACGATCCTCAACCTCGGCCTCAACGATGAGGCGGTGGAAGGTCTCTCGGCGCAGAGCAAGAATCCGCGCTTCGCGTTCGATTCGTACCGCCGGTTCCTGCAGATGTATGGCGATGTGGTGCTCGGCGTGCCCTCGCACCGGTTCGAGTCGCTGCTGGCCAACAAGCGCATGCTCAGCGGGGCGACCAGCGATGCCGAGATTCCGGTCGGCGAGCTGCGGGCACTCGTCGCCGAGTATAAGGCGCTGGTCCGGCATACGACCGGGCGCGAGTTGCCGATGGACCCCACCGAGCAGCTCTGGGGGGCGATCGAGGCCGTCTGGCGATCGTGGATGATCAAGAGGGCGGTGGATTACCGGCGCGTCAACCGGATATCCGAGACGCCCGGCACCGCAGTGAACGTGATGGCCATGGTGTTCGGCAATCTCGGCGACGACTCCGGAACCGGTGTGGCGTTCACGCGAAACCCCTCGACCGGAGAGAAGCGGTTCTACGGGGAGTTCCTCGTGAACGCGCAGGGCGAGGATGTCGTGGCGGGTACGCGCACGCCGCTCCCCATCGAGGAAATGGAGACCAAGCTTCCGGCGGCGTACGGAGAACTGATTCGCGTGCAGAAGCTGCTCGAGAATCACCTGCGCGACATGCAGGACCTCGAGTTCACGGTCGAGCGTGGCAAGCTGTACATGCTGCAGACGCGCGCCGGCAAGCGCACCGTTGCCGCCGCGGTGAGGATCGCCCACGAGATGGTCGGCGAGGGGCTCATCACGCGCGAGGAGGCCGTGCTCCGCGTCCATCCGGCGCAACTCGACCAGCTGCTCCATCCGGTCCTCGATCCGGACTCGGCCGCGAGATCACTCTGCGAAGGGTTGCCGGCGAGCCCGGGCGCGGCAAGCGGGATGGTCGTGTTCGACGCCGATGTGGCCGAGCGCCGCGCCGCACTGGGCGACCGAGTCATTCTCGTGCGCGAGGAGACCACGCCGGAAGACTTTCACGGCATCGTCGCCGCGCGCGCGGTCCTCACGGCTCGCGGCGGCATGACGAGCCACGCCGCCGTCGTCGCCCGCGGCATGGGAAAGTGCGCGATCGTCGGATGCCACACGATGGATGTCGAGGTCGATCATCGCCGCTTCACGGTGGGCGATACCACGATCGAGGAGGGGGACTGGATCACGCTCGACGGCGGAACCGGACAGGTGTTTGCCGGAGACCTGCCCACCGTACCTAGCGAGGTCATGCGCGTGATCGGCGGGACGCTCCCCGCCAATGACGCGCCGGTGTTCCGCTCGTACGACGAACTCCTGTCGTGGGCGGATGATGCACGCCGGCTGCGGGTGCGCGCGAATGCGGACACGCCGAACGACGCCCGCGTGGCGCGCAGCTTCGGCGCCGAAGGCATCGGGCTCTGCCGCACCGAGCACATGTTCTTCGAGGGCGACCGCATCACGCCGATGCGCGAGATGATCCTCGCGCACGACGAACCGGGACGCCGCCGCGCGCTCGAGAAGCTGCTCCCCATGCAGCGCTCCGACTTCGAGGGAATCTTCGAGGCGATGGCCGGCTGTCCCGTCACGATCCGGCTCCTCGATCCGCCGCTCCACGAGTTCCTGCCGCATGGCGGCGAGGAGACCAAGCTGCTCGCGCGCACGCTCGGCATCACGCGCCCCGAGTTGAACCGGCTGGTGGACTCGCTCCGCGAGACGAACCCGATGCTCGGGCACCGCGGATGCCGGCTCGGCATCACGTATCCCGAGATCACCGAAATGCAGGCGCGCGCGATCTTCGAGGCCGCCGCGCAGGTGAACCGGCGCGGCATTGTCGTGATTCCCGAGGTCATGATTCCGCTCGTCGCGACGGTGAAGGAGTTCGACCACCAGCGGCGTATCGTGGACGCCGTGGCGCGAGACGTATTCTCGGGCATGGGGACGGACGTGCCGTACCTCGTGGGCACGATGATCGAGTTGCCGCGTGCCGCGCTGACCGCCGAACGCATCGCCGAACGCGCCGATTTCTTTTCATTCGGCACGAACGACCTCACGCAGACGACGCTCGGCCTCTCCCGCGACGATGCGGGACGGTTTCTCCCCATGTACGTCGAGAAGGGGATCCTCCCCGAGGACCCGTTCCGTGTGCTCGACCAGGAGGGAGTGGGGCAGCTGATCGCGATGGCCGTGGAGAAGGGTCGCCGCGTGCGGGGGACGCTGAAGATGGGAGTCTGCGGCGAGCACGGGGGTGAGCCGCAGTCGGTCAAGTTCTTCCACGAGATCGGGCTGGATTACGTGTCGTGTTCGCCGTTCCGTGTGCCGATCGCGAGGCTGGCGGCGGGGCAGGCGGCGCTCGCTCACGACTGAACGGCAGGGGCGAGGGGCGAGATCAGATGGGAGGGGCGAGATGAATGCAGGAAGTGGAATTTCGACCCGATGCAGAGTGCGGAAGAGGAATCCGGGATGCGGGAATGAGATGAGCGGCGAGTTTGGATGCGGGATGCGACAAGGGTGCGGCCTCGAGACGTCGCACCCTTCCTAATATCTCCCCACTATCTCGCCGCTCCCCTCTCCGCCCAGCATCCCGGATTCCTCTTCCGCACTCTGCATCGGGTCGAAGTCCCGAATCCCGGATCCATCTCGCCCCTCCCATCTATCCTCCCATCTCACTTCTTCCGTATTGACCAAGTCGTTCCGTCCGACTATGTTAAATGGCTCCGGTACATCCGCCGGATCTCGTCCCATTCACCCCGTATCCTCGCCGTCGCGGCGAGCCGATCCCCTCCGCGATTCAGGAGCAGTTCATGACCCCCGACACCCTCGAAGCACCCGACATCGCCGGCCTCTCGCCGCTCTCGCAGCGCGAGAAGCGCGACCTGCAGAAGGCGCAGCTGCGCCCGCTCGCCAATCGCCGTCCCGAGCTCTACGAGGAGGACGAATACACGTCCGACGAGTACGAGCAGATGATGGATATGTACAACGGCACCCTCGCCTCGATCGAAGAAGGCGAGATCGTCAAGTCGAAGGTGCTCGAGATCCGCGACAACCTCGTCGTGCTCGACATCGGCTTCAAGTCCGAAGGCACGATCCCGCTCGAAGAGTTCAAGGACCTCCCCGACCTCAAGCCGGGTGACGAGGTCGAAGTCCTCCTCGAGCACCTCGAAGACCAGGAAGGCTCCGTCGTCCTTTCGAAGAAGAAAGCCGACTTCATGCGCGTGTGGGAACGCATCCGCGTCGCGTACGAGTCCGACCAGCCCGTCGAGGGCACGCTCGTCAAGAAGATCAAGGGCGGCGTGGTCGTCGACCTCATGGGCGTCGACGCGTTCCTCCCCGGCTCGCAGATCGCGCTCCGCCGCGTGCCGAACATCGACGAACTCCTCGGCCAGAAGTACGAGTTCAAGATCATCAAGCTCAACAAGCGCCGTCGCAACATCGTCGTATCGCGCCGCGTGATCCTCGAGACCGAGCGCGCCGGCAAGCGCGAGAAGTTGATGAAGGAGCTCGAGAAGGATCAGGTGCGGAAGGGCGTCGTCAAGAACATCACCGACTTCGGCGCCTTCATCGATCTCGGCGGGGTCGACGGCCTGCTTCACATCACCGACATGTCCTGGGGCCGCATCCAGCACCCGAGCGAGATGGTCGCGATCGGCCAGGAGCTCGAGGTCAAGGTTCTCGACATTGATTGGGAGCGCGAGCGCATCTCTCTCGGCCTCAAGCAGCTCCAGAGCTATCCGTGGAAGGACGTCGCGGCGAAGTATCCGGTCGGCACGCGCGTCTCGGGCAAGGTGGTCTCGATCACCAACTACGGCGCGTTCATCGAGCTCGAGCCGGGCATCGAAGGCCTCGTGCACATCAGCGAGATGAGCTGGACGCGCAACGTCCGCCACCCGTCGAAGCTCGTCAGCATCGGCGAGGCGATCGAGGCGGTGGTGCTCAAGGTCGATCCGACCGAGGAGAAGATCTCGCTCGGCATGAAGCAGACCGAGCAGGATCCGTGGATGGTGCTGCCGCTCAAGTACCCGGTGGGCACGCGCATCAACGGCAAGGTCCGCAACCTGACCTCGTTCGGCGCGTTCGTCGAGATCGAGCCGGGGATCGACGGCCTGATCCACATCTCCGACATGAGCTGGACCAAACGCGTGCAGCACCCGTCGGAAGTCGTCAAGAAGGGTGACGATGTCGACGTGGTGATCCTGAACATCGACAGCGACAACAAGCGCATCTCGCTCGGCCTGAAGCAGGCCGACGAGGATCCGTGGCTCAAGATCGGCGAGAACTATCCGGTCGGCACGGAACTGCGCGGCAAGGTCGTTCGCCTGATGGACAAGGGCGTGGTCGTCGACGTCGGCAACGACATCGAAGGCTTCGTGCCGATCTCGCAGCTCAACGTGAGCGGCAAGCCGATCCAGAGCCCGGCAGACGTGGCGTGGGAGACGATGAACCTCGACGTGCGCGTGCTCGAGGTCGATCCGATCCACCGTCGCATCGTGCTCGCGGTGACGGGTATTCCCGACGAGCAGCCGCCGCGTCCGGAGACGCCATCGAAGGTCTTCACGGAAGATGGTGAAGCCACCGCCGCCGACGTGCCGCCGGAAGTCATCGCGGCCGCGCTCGCCGAGGCGGAGACGACCGAGAGTTAGGGAACAACGGCGACGAGCGACGCGTGACGACAACAACGACGGCGACGAGCGACGGGTGAGTGGCGACTTGGCGAAGAGCGACGTGCGACGGGCGAGGAGCAGGTCTCCTCGCTTCTCGCCCGTCGCTCTTCGCACAATCGCCTCTCACGCGTCGCGCGTCGCCGTGTGTTTTCGCCGCGTCATTGCGTTCGGAAGCATTGCCTTACTCGCCGCGTGCCGCGCTCCGTCGCTCTTGATTCGCGACGACTCCGACGTCCAGCTCGCGCACACGACGATCGCGGGACCGAGCACGGGTGACCGCGGTCCGTACGATACGAAGTTCATGTACTACGGCAGCGGCTCGGACAAGAACCGTGCGGTGTATCGCGATTCGGTTTTGCTCAAGACACGCCCGGTGAATGCGACCCCGTTCCTGCGGGGCGGCGACAAGAAGGCGCTCGCCGACCGGTGGAAGTACTGGGGCTTCGACGTCAAGCACCTCCCGCTCAACGCCCGCGTCTGGTATCCCGACGGACCGGGTCCGTTTCCGCTCGTGCTGATCGTGCACGGCAACCACGACATGAAGAAGTTCTCCGACCCGGGCTACGCGTATCTCGGCGAACATCTCGCGAGCCGCGGCTACATCCTCGCGTCGGTGGACGAGAATTTCCTGAACGGCGGGCTGAACGGTGAGAACGACGTGCGCGGATGGGTGCTGCTGCAGCATCTCGCCGCGTGGAAACAGTGGAGTGCGGAGCCGGGGAATCCGTTCTTCGGGAAAGTCGACATGGCGCGGATCGCCCTGATCGGGCACTCGCGCGGAGGGGAGGCGGTGCAGCTCGCCGCGTCGTTCAATCATCTTCCGCGCTATCCCGACGACGCGCGCGTCACGATGAACTTCGGGTTCAACATCAGGACGATCATCGCAATCGCGCCCGTCGATGGCACGTATAGGCCCACCGACCGGCTCAACCCGATCGAGAACGTGAACTACTTCGTGATGCACGGCTCGCACGACGGCGACGTGCAGACGATGATGGGCATGCGTGCATACGATCGAGTGCGATTCACCGCAGGTTCGTCGTGGGTGAAGGCCGCGCTCTACATCTATCGCGCCAATCACGGCCAGTTCAACACGACGTGGGGGAACAACGACGTCGGCGATTCCGGCTGGCTGCTCGCGAAGGACCTCCTGCTCACGGGCGACGAGCAGCGCCGGATCGCGAAAGTGTTCATCACGGGATTCCTGGACCTCACGCTCCGCGACAAGCGCGAGTACCTGCCGATGTTCCGCGATCATCGCGCCGTGGGGACCTGGCTGCCGAAGACGACCTACCTCTCCCGATTCGAAGCGCCCACCGAGCGCATCCTCGCCGATTACGAAGAGGACATCGACGTCACCACCGGTTCGGCGCGCGGAGTGAGGATCTCCGGCTCGCGCCTCGCGACCTGGAAGGAAGTCGGCCTCAAGATGCGCAGCCGCGGATTCCAGCCGTTCGACAACAACGTCGCGATGCTCGGCTGGACNNCTCGCCAACTACGGCAGCAAGCCGCGACCGCTTTCGCCGGCGGACACTGCGACACCACCGCTCCACGAAGACACGACGCACGCGAATCCCGCCGCGACGCCGGCGCCGGCTGCGACGCCTCCCGTCCTCAGCGATTCCGCCAAGGCCGCCGCGGCGAAAGCCGACTCGCTTCCGCTCGACCTCACCATCGAGCTGGTCCTCGCCGATGGTCGCGTGGCATCGTTGCCGCTCTCGGACGTCGCGCCGATCCGTCCGCCGCTCACGGCGCGAATCTGGAAGTTCGACTATTTCGCCAAGCGCCTGAACCCGCCGTCGAAGGATCACGACGACATCCTGTCGCATTACACGATTCCGTTCTCGCGCTTCGCCCGTCTCGTGCCCGGTTTCGACCCGTCGGCGATCCGCGCGGTCCGGTTCCGCTTCGACCGCGGCCCCGCGGGAACGATCCTCCTCGACGACGTCGGCTTCGATCTCGGCACCGCCCCCTGAGTGCGTGCGGATAGGGCATCCGCGTCCTAGCTTCATTTCCATGCCGATGCACGTTCACCGTCCATTGTCACTCGTGCGTTCGAGACTCCTCGCGGGCACCGCGCGCGGATTGGGCCCGCTGATCCTCGCCGCCGCGCTCGCGACGCCGGCGCCGGCGCCGGCGCAGGAGTTCACGCGACAGACAATCATGGTGGCCACGCTCCGGCCTGTCGGCGAGCCAAAAGTGGCCAGTCGCGTGGGCGACGAGGTCAGGGCACGCATCGCTCGGATGGGCAACAAGCGGGAGATGCAGGTGCTCGACCCCTACTTCGTGGAAAGGGCGTTCAGCTTGTCGGACATCGCGTACGGCCGGCCCCTCGGCGACAGCGAGCTGTTCGAGGCCGCTCGCTTCATGCGGGTCGATGAGGTGCTTTTCGGCACGGTGACCGCCGGTGCGGGCGAAGTCACCATCGTCGCCGGGCTCAGGCTTACCCGCGATTGGGGTCAACACCAGCCGTTGCCCCTGGTTCGTGGAGCAACGGCGGCCGAGGCCGCCGAAAAGCTCGCCGGTGAGGTCACGAAGGCGAGGCAGCAGTTGAACTCGCTGCGCCGGTGTGAGAACGCCATGCATGACGGGCACCAGGCGAATGCCGTTCATTTCGCCGAGGATGGAGTAAAGGCATACCCGGCGAGCACGTTCGCCCGGACCTGCCTGCTCGCCGGCTTGCTCTGGCTTGGCGAGCGCGCGGACTCCGTCCTCCGGGTGGCCGACCAAATCCTCGGACTCGATTCGCTCAACATCCTTGCAACGGTGGCGAGAGCGTCCGCGCTCCAGGCCGAGAACCGTCCGATCGACGCGGAACGCGCGTGGCTGCGAGTCACCGATCTGCGAGCCGACAGCATCGACTTGGGCGTGCGCACGGTGGAGGCACTCTTGCAGTTGCCCCGCCCGTCGTCCGCCCTCGACGTCACGCGGCGGCTCAGCGCCCTCGACGGGAAGGAGCCGCGCCTGCGACGGCTTCGCTTCCGCGCCTGGTACGCGATGTCGTCGTGGAAGGAGACGGCCGCGCTCGGGGATTCCCTCGACACGGCCGACGACGCCGAGTTCCGCGACGACTCGAGCTACGCCGTGCGCTACGTGGATGCCCTGCGGCAGAGCGGCGACTCGATCGGTGCGCTGGCCGTGAGCGCGCGCTCCGTGAAACGCTATCCGGGCGACGCCCGCGTGTACGCACAGTACGTCGCGCTGATCGGCGGCGAGAGCGGTGCGGCGCTGCCGCGCGGCATCATGCGCTTTCCCTCGGAGCCGGAGTTCTACGTGATCGCCGCGAAGAACGCGCGCGACGCCGGCAGGCGGCGCGAGGCGATCGCCGCCACCGCGGCGGCCGTGCGAGCCGACCCCGGGCTGACGCAGGGATACCTGCAGATGGCCGAACTCTGGTTTGAAGAGCAGTCGCCGGATAGCGCCCTGGCGGTGTTGCGCCGCGCGCCGCGCACCGGCGACGGCGTCGAGATGCTGCGCAGCTATGCAATCGGACGCGGTGCGCGGGTGCTTCGCTCGGCCGGAGACACTTCGCTGGCGGTGCAGCGCATCGCCGTGAACTTCCTGCTCCTCGCCGACAGCGTCGAGTCGCGCGAGGACTCGCGCAACTATGCCGCGGCGGGGATGCTGCAGCTGGCACGAAGTGAACTCGTGGTGGCCGGCAAGACGCGAGACTGCGCCGAGGTCAAGCGGGCCGACGCGGCGCTCGGTTCGTCGGCAAGCCTCATGGCGCGCGGCGTGGGCTCGGCGGCGGGCGCGGGCGACGGACTCAAGCAGGCATGGGACGCGATGAGGACAGCCGTCGACAATGGCACGCGGGTGCTCTGCAAGCCGCCGGGCTGACCGCGATCGTTCCGGAACCCTCGTCCGCACCCTAGCTTCCAATGCATGTCCATGCGCGAAAAACTCGATCTCCTGGAGAAACGCCGCGCCGAATCCGAGCTCGGCGGAGGCGCCAAGCGCCTCGCGGCGCAGCATGCCAAGGGAAAACTCTCCGCGCGCGAGCGGCTCGACGTGCTCCTCGATGAGGGGAGCTTCACCGAACTCGACCGGTTCGTCACGCACCGCTCGACCGACTTCGGCACCGAGAAGGAGCGCCCGTATGGCGACGGCGTGGTCACCGGCTTCGGCCGCATCGACGGCCGCCTGGTGTACGTCTTCTCGCAGGATTTCACGGTCTTCGGCGGCTCGCTGAGCGAAACGCACGCGAAGAAGATCTGCAAGGTGATGGACCTCGCGATGGAAAACGGCGCGCCGGTGATCGGGCTCAACGATTCCGGCGGCGCCCGCATCCAGGAAGGCGTGGTCTCGCTGGGCGGGTACGCCGACATCTTCCTCCGGAATACGCTGGCGTCGGGCGTCGTGCCGCAGATCTCGGCGATCCTCGGGCCGTGCGCGGGCGGTGCCGTGTACTCGCCGGCGATCACCGACTTCACGTTCATGGTGCGCGGCACGTCGTTCATGTTCGTGACGGGCCCGAACGTCGTGAAGACGGTGACGCACGAGGACGTCACGATGGAGCAGCTCGGCGGCGCCGAGACGCACGGCGAGGTGAGCGGCGTCTCGCACTTCACCTGCGGAACGGAGCTCGAGTGCTTCCATGGGATTCGGTCCTTGTTTCGCTACCTTCCGTCGAACAATGTGGATGCGCCACCGCGCGGCGCGGGAACCGATCCGCCGGACCGTCGCGACGAAGGGCTGCTCGACGTCGTCCCCGACAGCCCGAACAAGCCGTACGACATGCACGACGTGCTGCGCCGCGTCATCGACGACGGCGAGTTCCTCGAGGTGCAGAAGGAGTTCGCCGCGAACATCATCGTCGGATTCGCGCACCTGGGCGGGCACAGCGTCGGCATGGTCGCCAACCAGCCGGCGGTGCTCGCCGGCGTGCTCGACATCAGCGCGAGCGTGAAGGCGGCGCGGTTCATTCGCTTCTGCGACGCGTTCAACATTCCGCTCGTGACGTTCGAGGACGTGCCCGGCTTTCTTCCCGGGCTCGCGCAGGAACACGGCGGCATCATCAAGCACGGCGCGAAGCTGCTCTATGCGTACTGCGAGGCGACGGTGCCGAAGCTCACCGTGATCACGCGCAAGGCCTACGGCGGCGCGTACGACGTCATGAGCTCGAAGCACATTCGCGGCGACTTCAACGTCGCCTGGCCCACCGCGGAGATCGCCGTGATGGGTCCGAAAGGCGCTGTCGAGATCCTGTTCAAGAAGGAGATCGCGGAAAGCGACGATCCCGGGAAAGCCACCGACGCGCGGGTCGCCGAATACACCGAGAAATTCGCGAACCCGTACGTGGCTGCGGCGCACGGCTTTGTCGACGACATCATCGACCCGCGCGACACGCGTCCGCGCCTGATCGCGGCGCTCGGGTCGCTGCAGGGCAAGCGGGCGAAGAACCCGCCGAAGAAGCACGGAAACATCCCGCTCTGACTTGATGCTGAAGAAGATCTTGATCGCCAACCGGGGCGAGATCGCCCTGCGGATCGTGCGGGCATGTCAGGAACTCGGCGTCACCTCGGTTGCCGTCTACTCCGACGCCGACGCGCACGCGCCCCACGTGCGTGAGGCCGATGAAGCGGTCCGGATCGGGCCGCCGCCGTCGAGCGAGAGCTACCTGCTCGGCAACGCCATCATCGAGGCGGCGACGCGCGTGGGAGCCGACGCGATCCATCCCGGATACGGCTTTCTCTCCGAACGCGACTGGTTCGCGCGCGCCGTTCGCGACGCCGGACTCGTGTGGATCGGGCCCCCGGCTGAAGCGATTGCCGCGGTCGGTTCGAAGACCGCCGCGCGTACGCTCGCCGTCGCGAGCGGCGTGCCGGTGGTACCCGGCACCACGGAGGCGCTGCGCGATGCGAAGGAGGCGGCCGCGATCGCCAAGCGATTCGGCTATCCCGTGCTGCTGAAGGCGGCGGCCGGCGGCGGCGGGAAGGGCATGCGCGTCGTGCACGACGAGACGGAAATCGCGGGAGCGCTCGACGCCGCGAAGCGCGAGGCGAAGAACGCCTTCGGCGACGACGCCGTGTACGTCGAGAAGTACATCGAAGGTCCGCGTCACGTGGAGATCCAGGTTCTCGGCGACCAGCACGGCACGATGATCTCGCTCGGCGAGCGCGAATGCTCCGTGCAGCGACGGCACCAGAAAATGATCGAGGAGGCGCCAAGCCCGGCCGTCTCGTCCGAACTGCGCAACCGGATGGGCGAAGCCGCCGTGCGATTCGCGAAGGCCGCCGGTTACACGAACGCGGGCACGTGCGAATTCCTGCTTGCGCGCGATGGCAGCTTCTACTTTCTCGAGATGAATACGCGGATCCAGGTGGAGCATCCCGTCACGGAGCTCGTCACCGGGATCGATCTCGTGCAGTGGCAGATCCGCGTGGCCTCGGGTGAGAAGGTGCCGTTCCCGCCGCACATCGAGCCGCGCGGGTGGGCGATCGAGTGCCGCATCACGAGCGAGGACACGGCCAATGGATTCCTCCCGTCCACCGGGCGTATCAACTACCTGCACGTGCCGGGAGGACCCGGCGTGCGGTGGGACGCCGGCGTGGAAGCGGGGAGCGAGGTCGGCCTGTTCTACGATCCCATGCTCGCGAAGCTCATCGTCTGGGGCGCGTCGAGGGCGCAGGCGGTGGTGCGCATGCACCGCGCGCTGCTGGAACTCACGGTCGATGGGATCGAGACGAGCCGCGAATTCCATCTTCGCGTTATGGAGGACGACGAGTTCCGCGCCGGCGCGATCGACATTCAGTGGCTGGAGCGAAGATTGCCTTCGCTGCTGAGCATGGCGCCGACCGCAAACGAACTGCACTCGGCGGCGATCGCGGCGGCGCTGATCGCGGACGCAGAGCGGTTGGGGCGGCTGTCGGGCTCCGCCGGTTCCGGCGCGGGCGGGTCCCGCGGGTCCGCCGGTGCCAAGGCTGGAAACGGCGACCCGGCGTCGATCTCGCCGGTGTCCGGCTGGGCTCAGCTCGCCCGGCTCGAGTCGCTCCGCGACCGATGACCGACCGGCTCACGCTCGAGATCGAATCGATCGCCTCGGGTGGCGACGGCGTCGCGCGCAGCGACGGACTCGTCGTCTTCGTGCCGCGCACCGCGGTCGGCGATCGCGCGGTTGCGAGCGTCACGGTGACGGGCCGGCTCGCGCGCGGCATCCTGGAACGCATCGAGCGCGCCGGGCCCGATCGTGTGGCGCCCGAATGCGTGCACTATGAGGGTGATCGCTGCGGAGGCTGCCAGCTGCAGCATCTCTCCATGCCCGCGCAGCGCGAGGCGAAGCGGCGGATCATCTCGGACACGCTTCGCCGCATCGGCAAGCGCGAGGTGCCGCCGCCGGAGATTCAGGCGGGTGCGAACGCGTGGCGGTATCGCCGCAAGCTGACGCTCGCCCTGCGCCGCACCGGCGAGGGCTGGATGTGCGGACTGCACGCGTTCGACGATCCGTCGCACGTGTTCTCCCTGAAGGACTGCCGGATTTCCGACGAACGATTGATGGTCGTGTGGCGCGAGATCCTCGCGGCGGCGGCGCATTTTCCGCAGGCGATGCAGCTGCGCGGCGCGGTGCGCCTGCTTGGCGATTCCACGAATCGAGCAGCGTTCGTGCTCGAGGGCGGCCGTGACTGGAACTCCGCCGAGGCGTTCTTCACCGCCGTTCCGTCTCTCGCAGCACTCTGGTGGATGCCGGAGAACGGCGCGCGACGCCTGCTCGGCGACCGGCGCGAGCAGCATGAGCCGGGCGCGTCGTTCGCGCAGGTGAATCCCGAGGTCGCCGCCAAACTCGAGGCGTTCGTGCTCGACGCCGTGATGGCGCACGCGCCGGCGACCGTGGTGGATGCGTACTCGGGCGCCGGCGACGTCGCGGTCGCGCTCGCAGCGCGCGGCGTTCGCGTGGTCGCGATCGAACTCGATGCGGAGGCGAGCGCGTGGGCGGCGTCGCGACTGCCCGAGGGATCGCGCGCGGTGACGGCGCGAGTCGAGGACGCGATCCGGAACACGCTCCCGGCGGATGTCGTGATCCTGAATCCGCCGCGCACCGGTGTCGATGCGCGCGTGACGTCCGCGCTGGCGGGCAGTGCGCCGGCGCCTCGCGCGATCGTCTACGTGAGCTGTGATCCAGCCACGCTCGCCCGCGACCTCTCGCGGCTCCCGGGATGGACGATCAAGAAACTGACGGCGTTCGACATGTTTCCGCAGACGGCGCACGTGGAGACGGTATGCGAACTGGTGCCGGTGACCGCATGAAATACATCGTGGAGATCGCGGGGCAGAGGATCGAGGTGACCGTAGACGGGGAGCAGGTCTCCGTCGACGGCGGGCCGGCCGAACGCGCGCGGCTCAGCGATGTGGAAGGCACGCCCGTGCGACTCGTCACCATCGGCGATGCGGTGCACCGGGTCACCGCGCGGCGCGACGGGCAGCGTGGAACGTACCTGCTGCGAATCGATGGGCGACGGTATCCGGTCGAGGCGCTGGACGAGAGGACGCGCACCATTCGCGACCTCTCCGCGTCCGCCGCCGGACCCGTCGGACCTCAGCCCGTGCGGGCGCCGATGCCGGGACTCATGGTCAGAATTGACGTGAAGCCAGGGGACCAAGTACAAGCGGGGCAGGGAGTTGCCGCGATGGAGGCGATGAAGATGGAGAACGAGTTGCGGGCGCCGGCGGCGGGCATCGTGAAGGTCGTGCACGTCGCCGTCGGTCAGGCCGTCGAGAAAGGGGCGCTTCTGGTCGAGTTCGAAAACGAGTAATCGGTCGTTGATCATTGGTCGTTGGTTGTTGGCCTTCACCAATGACCAATGACCAACGACGGATTACCCGCTTGGCCGTTCTGCCGCCTGCGCGTAACCCGTTGCGCTCATTGACTCTCGCCCTTCAGCCGTCTACCTTTACAGACTGTCCTAAAACGCCTTGAATGGCGGCCGAGACCCGGGTTGCAATCCGCACCGGTGAGGCGCTGCACTCGCATCAGTCCTATCTCCGGTATGAGCACGTTCTCCGCACGACCCTCCGACATCGAACACAAGTGGTTCATTGTGGATGCGGACGGCATGGTTCTCGGCAGGCTCGCGACTGAAGTGGCAAAGATCATTCGCGGAAAGCACAAGCCGACGTTCACTCCCCACATGGATACCGGCGACAGCGTGATCGTCATCAACGCATCGAAAGTGCGTGTGACGGGACGCAAGGCCGAGCAGAAGACGTACTTCACGCACTCCGGCTATATGGGGCACGACAAGCTCACGCCCTACGCCACCGTGCTCGCGAAGCACCCCGAGCGCATCATCGAGAAGGCAGTGTTCGGCATGCTCCCCAAGAACGCGCTCGGCCGCGGCACGCTGCGGCTCAAGCTGCGTGTCTATCCGGGTGCCGAACATCCGCACGTCGCGCAGAAGCCCACCGTGCTGACCTTCAAGAAGAGAGAGGCGAAGTAACATGGCCGACACGACGATTCACACGATCGGCCGCCGCAAGGAAGCCGTCTGCCGCGTGTACATCATGCCCGGTTCGGGCAAGTGGGACGTCAACGGACGGACGCTCGGCGACTATTTCCCGCGCCCCGCGCTCGTCTCCGCGATTCAGCAGCCGTTCACCGCGACCGACACGCTCGGCCGCTTCGACGTGAAGGCGAACATCGACGGCGGCGGATCCACCGGACAGGCCGGTGCGCTCCGTCTCGCGGTCGCCCGCGCGCTGGTCAAGATGGACGAGGCGCATCGCCCGAAGCTGCGCGACCTGGGCTTGCTCACACGCGACGCACGCGCCGTCGAGCGCAAGAAGCCGGGCCGTCCGAAGGCACGCAAGCGGTTCCAATTCTCGAAGCGTTAGACGACAGACGGCAGACGGCGGTCGGCAGTTACTGCAACCGACCTCCATCTGCCATCTGCTCTTCGCGCTGTCGTCCGTCGTCTGTTATCCCAGCTGTCGTCCGTTGTCCGCCGTCTGCCGTCCGTTGTTCAATCATTCAGGTCCACCGAGCCTCAAGCGGGTGCCATGCCTTCGGGCGTGGTCGCGCGAGACGATGAAGTGGACCGCCGCCTAACCCACAGAGGATCAGCTCTCACATGTCTCAGCCCACGATCGACGATCTCCTCAAGGCCGGTGTCCACTTCGGCCACCAGACCCGCCGCTGGAACCCGAAGATGCGCCGTTTCATCTTCGCGGAACGCAACGGCATCCACATCATCGACCTGCAGAAGACCCTCCGGCAGATCGAAATCGCACAGAAACTCGCGCGTGAAGTCATCGCACGGGGCGAGAACGTCCTGTTCGTCTGCACCAAGCGCCAGCTCTCGCAGATCGTCCTGCAGGAAGCCGAGCGCGCGGG
>PMYN01000022.1:56355-63158 GCA_003171215.1 Gemmatimonadota bacterium
TGAAGGAGCTCGAGGCGGGCAGCGAGGCCGGCGGTGATTTCGAGAACTACACCAAGAAAGAACAGCTCATGATGGCGCGCCAGCGCGACAAGCTCGCGAAGAATCTTTCGGGCATCAAGAATATGTCGCGCGTGCCGGGGCTGCTCTTCGTGGTCGACGCCAAGAAGGAAAAAATCGCGGTCGACGAAGCGAACAAGCTCGGCATCCCGATGATCGCCATCTGCGACACCAACTCCGATCCGGACCTGATCACCGTTCCGATCGCTGGCAACGACGACGCGATTCGCTCGGTGGAACTGATCACGGCGGCGATCGCCGACACGATCATCGAGGCGCGCCGTGAGTCGCCGGTTCGTGAAGAGGGTGAGGACGGCGAGGGAGGGTACACGTACTCGTCGGACCGCGGCGCCGAGCCGGCGAGCGCGGAAGATCGCAATGCCAAGAAGCGCCGTCCGCGCCGCCGTCACGCGAAGCCGGAAGCGATTGCCCTCCGGATCAAGGAAGGGACGGCAGTCGAAGGTGAAGCGGCTCAAGAGGTCCCCGAGGGAGAGGTCGCCGAATAACCATGAGCGCCACGATGATCACAGCCAAAGATGTCGCCGCCCTTCGCGCCCGCACGGGCGCCGGGATGGGCGATTGCAAGAAAGCACTGGAAGAGGCCGGCGGAGACCAGGAGAAGGCCATCGACGTTCTCCGCACGAAGGGAATGATGAAGGCCGAGAAGCGCGCGGACCGCGCAGCTTCCGAAGGGCAGATCGTCGCGTGGGTGAGCGACGATCGCACGCTCGGCGTGCTGATCGAGCTCAACTCCGAGACGGACTTCGTCGCGCGCAATGAAGAGTTCGTCGCGCTCGCGAAGCTCGTCGCGGCGCACATCGGCACGGACACCACGCTCGAGGGCGTGGCGGAAGTCGGCGCCGAGGGCGCGCTGCTGAACAAGCAGTGGACCCACGACAAGTCGCTGACGCTCGCCCAGGTGGTGAAGGCCGCCGCGGCGAAGACGGGCGAGAACATCACGCTCCGTCGCGTCGCGCGGTTCACGACGACCGGAACGCTCGGGTCGTATCTGCACTTCAACGCCAAGCTTGCCGCGCTGGTGGAAGTCACCGGCGCGACGGGACCGGCCGCGGCGGCCCTCGGGAATTCGGTCGCCGAGCACGTCGTTGCGGGCGTACCCACGATCGCCGTGGCCGTGCGCAAGGAAGACGTGAACCCGGAGCTCGTCGCGCGCGAAAAGGCGATCTTCGTGGCGCAGGCCAAGGAGAGCGGCAAGCCCGACGCGATCGTCGAGAAGATGGTCGGCGGACGCCTCGACAAGTACTTCAAGGAGATCACACTCCTCGAGCAGCCGTGGGTTCGCGACGATTCCAAGACGATCGGCCAGCTCGTGAAGGAGACGCCGGGCGCCGACATCCGTCGCTTCGTGCGTTTCCAGATGGGCGAGGGCTGAGGAAGAACGCTCATGCCCGGGTCTAGGGGATCCGCGAAGAAGCCGCTCAAGTATCCCCGGGTGCTGCTCAAGCTCTCCGGTGAAGCGCTCGCGGGCGACCATCGCACCGGCTTCGACTTCGACTCGATGTCGAAGTACGCGAGGGAAATCAAGAAGATCGTCGAGACCGGGGCGCAGATCGGCATGGTGATCGGCGGCGGAAACATCGTGCGCGGGTCGCAGCTCTCGAAGATGGGGCTCGACCGCGTGAGCGCCGACTACATGGGCATGCTCGGCACGGTCATCAATGCCCTCGCGTTCCAGGACATCCTGGAGCGCGAGGGGCTCGACACCAGGGTGATGACGGCCATCCGGATGGAGGAGCTCGCCGAGCCCTACATCCGCCGCCGCGCCATGCGCCATCTCGAGAAGGGGCGCGCCGTGATCTTCGCGGCCGGCACCGGCAACCCGTACTTCAGCACCGACACCGCGGCGGTGCTGCGCGGCATCCAGATGAAGGCGGACCTGATCATCAAGGCGACGAGCGTCGACGGCGTCTACTCCGCCGACCCGAAGAAATCGCCCGACGCGAAGATGTACGAACGCATCAGCTATCGAGACGTGATGCTCGAGGAACTCGGCGTGATGGACCAGACGGCGATCACGCTCTGCAAGGAAAATTCGCTGCCGTTGATTGTGCTGAACATCAATACGCCCGGCGCCGTGATCAAGGCGATCCGGGGCGAACGGGTGGGGACCCTCGTCTCATGAGCATTCCGATCATCCTGAAGGACTGTCGCGCGCAGATGGAGAAGGGCATCGACGCGGTGAAGCGCGAGTTCGCCTCGGTGCGCTCGGGCAAGGCCTCGCCGAGCATGCTCGATTCGGTGAAGGTCGAGATGTACGGATCGCTGATGGCCTTCAACCAGGTCGCCAACGTCTCCGCTCCCGAGCCGCGCCTGCTCGTCGTCACGCCGTTCGACAAGACGCAGATCAAGGCGATCGAGAAGGCGATCCGCGAATCGGGGCTCGGCCTCGATCCGTCGGTGCAGGGTGCGATCGTCCGCGTCCCGCTGCCCTCGATGAACGAGCAGCGCCGCAAGGAACTTGCGAAGCTCGTCCACAAGTACGCCGAGGACGGGCACATCGCGGTGCGCCATGCGCGGACGCAAGCCCGTGAGACGCTCAAGAAACTCGCCGGCACGTCGGAAGACGATGTGAAGCACGCGGAGAAGGACCTTCAGAAGGTCCACGACGAATTCATCGGCAAGATCGACGCCCTGACGAAGGCCAAAGAAGCAGAAATCATGGAGGTGTGATGGCCGCCTCCGCCCCGGCCGACCTCCTCTCGCAGATCCGCGTCAACGGCGCGGTTCCGCGCCATGTGGCGATCATCATGGATGGGAACGGACGCTGGGCGCGCGACCGCATGCTGCCCCGTCCGCTCGGACACCGCAGCGGGATGAAGTCGGTGCGCGAGGTGGTCGAGGGCGCCATCGAAGTCGGCCTCGAGGTGCTCTCCTTGTTCGCGTTCTCTCAGGAGAACTGGCAGCGCCCGGCCGGCGAAGTGTCCGCGCTGATGTCGCTCCTCGAGGAGTACATCCAGCGCGAGGCGGACGAGCTCGACGCGCGGGGCGTTCAGGTCCGCATGCTCGGTGAGCTCGAACGTCTCACGCCCGCCGCTCACGCCGCGGTGGATCGCGTGATGCAGCAGACCGCGCACAACAGCAAGCTACGGCTGAACCTGTTCATCTCGTACGGCTCGCGCGCCGAGATCGTGCGCGCCGCACGGCTTCTCGCCGAAGATGTCGCGGCCGGACGGCTGAAGCCCTCGGACATCGACGAGCGGGCCGTGAGCGGAAAGATGTTCACGGCCGACTGTCCCGATCCGGACCTGCTCATTCGCACGTCGGGCGAGCAGCGCATCTCGAATTTCCTCCTCTGGCAGGTCGCATACACCGAGCTCTACATCTCGAGTGTGCTCTGGCCCGACTTCAGCCGGCGTGAGCTGTACGGGGCGATCCTCGATTTTCAGAACCGGGACCGCCGCTTCGGCCGCGTCTCGGCCTGATTTCGCACCCGCCCTCTTCGCCGGAACCCGAGAGCCAATATGTCAGAATTCTGGAAGCGCCTGGCGTTCGCCGTCGTGGGGGTGCCGACGGTCCTCTGGCTCATGTGGATCGGCGGCGCGCCGCTCGCGATCTTCATCTCCGTCGCCAGCGCAATCGCCGCATACGAGTTCTACCGGCTCGCGATCGGCGCCGGCAGCGTGCCGCTGTGGGGCCACGGCGTGATCTTCAGCGCGGCGATCCCGCTGTTCGTCTACGCGAGGCAGATCGGCCTCTGGGTGCCGAACGTGGGCATCGTGATGCTGCTGATCCTCGAGCTGCTCACCGTCGCCCTGTGGGTGCGCGGATCGCAAGGCAAGCCGCTCGAGGTCGTGGGGATCACGCTGCTCGGCGTCTTCTATACCGGCGGCATGATGTCGTTCGCGTTCGCGCTACGCTATCACCCGTACGCGATCGGCGCGGCGGCGGGAACCGCGCTCGTCGCGCTCCCATTCCTCCTGACATGGGGCACCGACATCGGCGGCTACGTGTTCGGGCGAATGATCGGCGGGCGCAAGCTGATGCCGGCCGTGAGTCCGGGAAAGACCGTAGCCGGCGCGGTGGGAGGACTCGTGCTCGCGATCCTGATCGCGGTGTTCTACGAGCGGTACACGCTGCGCCCTCAGGCGCAGCTCGGCATGCTGCTGCAGGGTGCGATCCTCTTCGGCGTCCTCGTGAGCGTCGCGGGACAGGTGGGGGATCTCGTCGAGTCCATGCTCAAGCGTGAAGCGGGCGTCAAGGACAGCTCGCATCTCATCCCGGGCCATGGCGGGATGCTCGATCGCATCGACTCGCTGCTCTTCACCCTTCCCATCTCCTACGTGCTGCTGGGCTGGCTGCTGATTCCGGTTCCACGATGACCCGCGAGGCGGGCCGCAGCCGCGGAGTGGCGGTGCTCGGTTCCACGGGGTCGATCGGCACCACGGCGCTTCGCGTGATCGCGCGGCAGCCGGGACGATTCCACGTGGCGGCGCTGACGGCCTTCGCGAACTCCGCCCTGCTCGCCGCGCAGGAGGCCGCGACCCAGCCATCGTACGTGGGGCTTGTGAGTCCGAACGGCGTGAAGCCTCCGGCGTCGTGGCACATCGGAACGGCTTCGCTCGTCGAGGCGGCGACACGCGACGACGTGGACATCGTGCTCAACGCGGTGGTTGGAGCGGCGGGACTCGACGCGACGCTCGCCGCCCTCGAGGCGGGGAAACGCGTGGCGCTTGCGAACAAGGAGACCCTCGTGATGGCGGGTGAGCTCGCCGCGGCCGCCTGCGCGCGCGGCGGCGGTGAGATCGTGCCGGTGGACAGCGAGCACTCCGCGATCCTGCAGTGCCTGGGCCGGCGCGATCGCAGCGATGTGCGGCGCCTGATCATCACCGCGAGCGGCGGCCCGTTCCGCACCTGGACGCCCGCGGCCATCGGCGGCGCGACGCTCGCGGACGCGCTGCGGCATCCGACCTGGTCGATGGGACGCAAGATCACCGTCGACAGCGCGACGCTCGCGAACAAGGCGCTCGAAGTGATCGAAGCGCACTTCCTGTTCGGCCTGCCGTACGAGTGCATCGAAGTCGTCGTGCACCCGCAGAGCGTCGTGCACTCGATGGTGGAATTCGTGGACGGCAGCGTGCTCGCCCAGATGGGCGTGCCGTCGATGGAGCTTCCCGTCCTCTATGCGCTGACGCACCCCGAACGCGTTCGCGACGACGGGGTACCACGATTCGACCCGGTGGCGCATTCACCGCTGACGTTCGAGCCGGTGCGGCTCGCCGATTTTCCGGCGCTGCGTCTCGGCCTCGAGGCGGCGCGTTCGGGCGGCGCCGCTCCGGCCGTGTTCAACGCGGCCAACGAGCAGGCGGTCGCGCTCTTTCTCGAGGGGAAAATGCAATTTACCGACATCGCGGCGAGCATCGACGCGGCGCTCGCGCAGCTCGGCTCGATGAGCGGAAGGGATAAAGTGTCGCTGCTCGCAGCGGATTCGGCCGCGCGTGCACTCGTCTCGGCTCGCGCGGAGCGCAACTGATGCTGTACTGGATAGCACCGCTCGTCGTCCTCGGCCTCGTGGTGTTCGTGCACGAGTTCGGGCACTTCCTCGCCGCGAAGGCATTCGGTGTGTACGCGCCGAGGTTCTCTCTCGGCTGGGGAAAGCCGCTCCTCAAGTGGCGCCGCAAGGGATCCGAGACCGAGTACGTGATCTCGATGCTCCCGATCGGCGGCTACGTGCGCATGGCTTCGCGCAACGACGAAACAGCGGCGATGCTCGAGGGCGGGAACGAGGTGGTGAAGGAGGGTGCCGAGCTCGATCCGGATTGGGACCCGGAGGCGATGATGCCGCACGGACCGAAGCCGGTCCCGGCGAACCGCTGGTTCGAGTCGAAGCCGACGTACGCGCGCGTGGTGATCCTGCTCGCGGGCGTGACCATGAATGCGGTGCTCACGATCTTCGTCGCGACGGGAATATTCGCCGTATACGGCAGGCGCGACGCGCCGACGGTCATCGATACGCTCGTGGCGGGTAAGCCGGCGGAGAAGGCGGGCCTGCAGCGCGGCGACAGCGTGATCTCGGTGGACGGCGTTCCGGTGAGGGGGTGGACGCAACTCGTCGCGAAGGTGGGCGCGGACACGGGTCGCGAGGCTCGCTTCGAGATCGCGCGCGGTGCGCAGCGGCTGACGATCACGGTTGTGCCTGAAGTAATCGACGTGAAGGATCCAACGACGGGAACGGTCAGGCGTGTCGGCAAGATCGGCGCCGGGGCGCTCGGTCCCGACAACATCGGCAATCGCGCGGTGCGCTCGTCGATGTCCGTCGGCGAGTCGATATCGGCCGGCTGGTTCGCGACCTGGCAGATGGGTCGCTCGGTACTCGATGTCCTCGGCGGTCTCTTCCGCGGGACGGTCAGCGTGAAGCAGCTCGGCGGCCCGATCGCGATCGCCCGCACGTCGGTCGCCGCCGCCAGGACCGGACTGGAATCGCTGTTCACGCTGATCGCGTTCCTGAGCATCAACCTCGCGGTGCTGAACCTCCTGCCGGTGCCGATTCTGGACGGCGGTCAGGTGCTGATCACGATCGCGGAAGGGGTGAAGGGGAGTGCGTTCAGCGATCGGACGCGGGAGAATTTCATGAGGGTGGGATTGGTGGCGATCGGGGCGTTGTTCCTCATCGTCATGTTCAATGACCTGAAGGGATTGATGACCTCACTCTTCTCGTAACTGCAGGGGCGAGGGGCGAGACCAGTGGGGAGGGGCAAGACCAGTGGGGAGCGGCGAGGGTGAGTGGG
>PMYN01000049.1 GCA_003171215.1 Gemmatimonadota bacterium
CGCGAACGCGAGCATCGCGAACGATGCGACGATGCGATGGCCTGCATCTCTGCGCGAACGAATCCTCATGGCGTCTCCGGGTATGGCCCTATTCGAGCTACCCCGCGGACCAGCGGAGGTGTCACGGAAGAGAGTTCATCCCGGACCTCGGCGCTCGAGCAGTTCCTGCATCACCGCCACGTCCTGCCGGTCCTGCGGCCGGTCGGCCGCGATTTTTGAACGGATGATGTCTTCCAGACGCGCGACTTGCAGCAGCACGCCGTTCACGTCGTAGTGCACTGCGCCGCGCACAAGATCGTCGTATCCCGTCGTTCCCGACGGCACGAACGCGATATCGAGACGACCGGCGGACGTCACGAGATTCCACAGCTCCGCGCGCGAAAGCGCGGACGCGGTGAAATCGAATGCGAGCCCTTCAGGCACGCTCTCCGTGTACACGCGCGCCTCGAGCTCGTGGAGTGCCGACGCGAGATGCTCGAGGTTCTCGTCGTCGCGTGCAGGCGTGATGTCCGCGTCCGCGGTGAGTCGCGGGAACCCCTGCATGCGCGCGCCGAGGGCCCCGATCAGGACATATCGCACATGGTTCGCGGCGAGAACGGCAATGAGGCGCTCGGGATCGAGCGCCCTGATTCCGCTCGCGCGCTCAGACACGTCGCGCACCCGCGATGAACCGGCTCACGTTCGCCACTTCGCGCAGACGCTCGACCGGGGACAAGCGGAGAATTCGCGCGCTGTCCTCGAGCATGTGAGAGTGAACGACGGGCTTCAACTGCAGCGTTCTCTTGAGCTCGAAGCCCGCGGCGGCAAGCAACCGATCGAGCGTCTCCACGCTCGGGATAGTCTGCCCACGCTCGATGCGCGCGACGACCGATTGTGAGGTCTGCGCTCGCGCGGCGAGTTCGCGTTGGGCGATGCCGGCTTTGGCTCGCGCCTGAACCAGCAGACTCGCCGAGTTTTCCGTAGATTGCGGGGCGTGCTTGTAGGACATGCCGAATGATAGCTAATCAGCTATCAAACTGCAAGTCCATAAATACCAATGAGTTAAATGACTACTTACCTTCGCGTTGGACTCATACTCCTCGTTGCCGGCTCGATCCAGGGCGGCCCTTCGGTCGAACAGAAGACGCAGGGCTCGCGGCCGCCCGTGCCGCTCGTCGCCAGCTTCGACGGACTTGGCGTCGGCTTCGCGAGCCTGCAGCCGTCGCAGGACGGCCGAAACCCATCGGACAACAGCTTGGCGGTCGGGCCCAATCACATCGTGCAGATCGTGAACTCGCGCCTCGCGGTGTTCACGAAAAAGGGCGCGCTGTTCGACACGACCGGCAAGCTGATCTACGGCGCGGTGCCGACGAACACGCTCTTCGCCGGGTTCGGCGGAGTGTGCGAAGCGCGACCGAACGGCGACGCGGTCGTGCGCTACGACCAGCTCGCCAATCGCTGGCTCTACGTGATGCCGATTTTCCGGCGGCCGGCGAACGATTCCACCGGTCCATACTCGATGTGCTACGCGCTGAGCCAGGGCGCCGATCCCGCGGGACCGTTTTACCGGTACGAGTTCAAGCGCCCGCTGTTCCCGGACTATCCGCGCCCCGCCGTGTGGCCCGACGGTTACTACATCCCCACGAGCACGAGCGACGACTTCATCCAGAAGCACGTCTGCGTCGTCGAGCGCGAGAAGATGCTGAAGGGACTTCCCGCGCGTGAGCAGTGCATCGTGATCGACGGCGTGAACTTCCTGAACAATGCCGACATCGACGGCCAGGCGGTCCCGCCCAAGGGAGCGCCCAACATCATGATGGCCGCCGGCGGCGCTCAGCTGAACAAGGTCTTCGGGGACGACGGGATCTACTACTGGAAATTCCACGTCGACTGGAACGACACCACCAAGACGAAACTCACCGGCCCCGAGAAGATCGCCGTCGCGCCGTACCACTATCTCTGCGACGGTCAGCTCACGAACTGCGTGCCGCAGCCGGGGACCGATCGCAAGCTGGATGCACAAGGCGACAAGCTCATGCAGCGGCTCGTGTATCGCCGGGTGAACGGGCACGAATCGATCGTCGCGCTGCACTCCGTGAACACCGCGGCCGGCGGCGGCGGCGTGCGCTGGTACGAGTTCCGGCTCGATAATAAGCGCGATCCGGTGCTCTACCAGCAGGGCACGTTCGCGCCCGACAGTTTCTACCGGTGGATGCCGAGCATCGGAATGGACAAGAAGGGGAACATCGGGATCGGCTATTCGTTCGGCGGCACGCCGAACTTCGCGGGCCAGCGCTTTGCCGCGCGGCTGGCGAACGACCCGCTAGGCAAGCTCGGCTTTCGCGAGACGATTCTCGTGAACGGCGAGGCGTCGCAAACCAGCACCGTGCGCTGGGAGGACTACACGTCGCTCGCGATGGATCCGAGCGACGACTGCACCTTCTGGTATGTGGGCGATTACTACAAGAAGGGCGCGACGACGTACTCCACTCGGATCGGCGGGTTTCGATTGAGAGAGTGCGAGAAATGAGTTGACAGGAAACTGAGGAACTGTCTTGGGTCGGCGGTTGTCGCAACAAAGGATGTGAGTTAACGGCCGTTAACTCATCCCCTTTGTTGCGACGACCGAAAACCCAAAACAGTCGTTCGTCTTCCCCGACCGCTACTCCATAGCCGCGCGGAAGGGGTACATTTGGAGGCCATGCTACTCGCCTCCGACGCCACCGTACACCACGCGCTGAACATCGCGGTCGGCCCGATCTCCATCACGGGCTTCGGCATCGCCGTCGCCGCCGCGTTCGTGCTCGGCCAGATGATCGCCTCGCGCGAAATGGAACGCCGCGGTTTTTCGGCTGACCCCGTACCCGACATCGTTGCCGCGACGCTCGTCGGGTTCATCATCGGCGCGAAGCTGTACTACGCTGCGCTCACGCACAGCTGGAGTTCGCTGCTGAGTCGCGGCGGCTTCGTGTTCTGGGGCGGGTTCGCGGGCAGCGTCATCGCGGGCGCGATGATGATCCGCTGGAAGAAGCTGCGCTTCTGGCACATTGCCGACGTCTTCTGCATCGGGCTTGCCGCCGGGTATTCCGTGGGCCGCACGGGGTGCTGGGCCGTTGGCGACGACTATGGAAAGCCGTGGCCCGG
Organism: Gemmatimonadota bacterium; assembly: GCA_003171215.1. Taxonomy (GTDB): domain Bacteria; phylum Gemmatimonadota; class Gemmatimonadetes; order Gemmatimonadales; family Gemmatimonadaceae; genus Fen-1231. The sequence continues at coordinate 3,124 of PMYN01000049.1, forward strand.
CGGCTGGCTCGCCGTGAAATTCCCGGAAGGCGCGCCGCCTTCGACAGCCGGCAACATGGCGAGCCAGTTCGGCGTGCAATTCACGCCGGGCACCGATCCCCTTTCGGTGATCGGCGTCTATCCGACGCAGCTGCTCGAGGTCTTCCTCGGGTTCCTGATCTTCCTGGCCGTGTGGAAGCTGCGCGAGCACAAGCACGCCGAGGGGTGGCTGTTCGGCGTGTGGGCGGTGTACGCGGGAGTCGAGCGGTTCCTGGTGGAGTTCTTGCGAGCGAAGGATGACAGGATCGCCGGGGTCGCCCTGGGGCTTTCGACGGCGCAACTCATATCGATCGGAATCCTGGTCTTCGGGCTGATATGGATGCGGATGCGGCGCGACGTGACCGCCGCGCATCCGGGCATTCATACGGCCTGATGCAGGCTGATTTCGAGGGACGCGTCGCGATCGTCACCGGCGCGGCCCGTGGCCTGGGGCGCGCCGCGGCACAGCGGCTGTACGAACGCGGTGCCTCCGTCGCGGTGAACGTGCGGGACATCGAACGCGCGGAAGAAGTGGCGGAATCGCTCGGCGAACGCGCGTTCGCGGTGCCGGGTGATGTCGCCGCGGCCGGGAAACCCGAGGAGATCGCGCATCGGACGCTCGAGCGGTTCGGGCGCATCGACATCCTCGTGAACAACGCGGCGATGGCGGAGACCACGCGCTTTCCCGAGCTCACCGCCAACGAATGGCGCGAGGCGATCGAGGTGAACCTCACCGCGCCGTTCCTGCTCATGAAAGCCGTGCTGCCGGCGATGCAGGCGCAGCAGTACGGCCGCGTTGTGAATGTCTCGTCGTCGGCCGGGCGCATGGTCAGCACGCTGGGCGGCGCGCACTACACCGCGTCGAAGACAGGCCTGCTCGGGCTCACGCGTGCCGCGGCGAAGGAACTCGGAAAGTTCGGCATCACGGTGAACGCCGTGTGCCCGGGGATGATCGATACCGAGCTCACGCGCGAGAGCGCCTCGCTCGAACTCCTCGAGCGGCTGGCCGCCGGCTTTCCGATTCCGCGCCTCGGCCTCCCGCTCGAAGTGGCCGATCTGATTTGCTTCGCTGCCTCCGAGGCGTCGGGATACATCACCGGCGCCGCGTTCGACATCAACGGCGGCGACTTGATGATGTAGATGAAGGAATCCACTCGAGTTCTCCTCGCGCTCGGCGCGGCGGTTGGCATTGGAACCGCGATCTCGCTTTCTGCGAGCGCGCCGCTGTTGAGCGCCGCGGATTTTCTCTCGCCGATCGGATCGCTGTGGGTGAGCGCGATCCGCATGACGGTGATTCCACTGGTGGTATCGCTGATCATCACCGGGATCGCGTCGGCGAGCGACGTGAAGTCCATCGGCCGGCTCGGCGGCCGCACGCTGGTGGTGTTCATCCTGCTTCTCGCCGGCGCCGCGCTCGTGGCGATTCCGTTCGCTGCGTCGGTCTTTTCGCTGCTGCCGCAGGGCGGCACGAAACCGCCGCTGCCGGCGGGAGCGGCCGAAGCGGCCGGACAGATTGCTTCCGGCGACACGACGCAGACGTTCGGCACTTGGCTCACGTCGCTGATTCCGTCGAATCCGATCGCGGCGGCGGCGAACGGACAAATGGTGTCGCTGATCATCTTCACGATCCTTCTCGCGCTCGCGATCGCGCGCAGTTCACCCGCGGCGCGCACCGCACTCGTGGGATTCTTTCAGGCGCTCGGGGACGCGATGCTCATACTCGTGCGCTGGGTGGTGCTCGCGGCGCCGATCGGGATATTCGCGCTGGTGCTGCCGCTCGCAGCGCACGCGGGTGCCTCGCTCGCCGGCGCGATCGGGTTCTACATCGTGGCGTACTCGTTCGTGAGCGTTGTGATGGTGCTGCTGCTGTATCCCGTCGTTCGGGTGATCGCGGGGATTCCTACGCCCAAGTTCGCGCGTGCAGCGCTGCCGTCGCAGCTGATTGCGTTCAGTTCGTCATCGAGCGTCGCGTCGTTGCCGGCGCTCGTCGAGAGCGCGGAACGCGGACTCGGAATCTCGACTCAGGTGACCGGCTTCGTGCTGCCGCTCGCGGTGTCGACATTCAAGCTCGCGGGGCCGAGTTCGTGGACGGTCGGCGCGCTGTTCATCGGCTGGTTCTACGGCGTGCCGCTGCACGCGCCACAGCTGGCGACCGTCGCGTTCGCAGCCGTGTTCCTCGCCTTCGCCGCCCCCGGCGTGCCACGTGGCGCGTTCATCATGCTGACGCCGCTGTTTCTCGCGATCGGGCTGCCGGCGGAGGGAATCGGGATACTGATCGCGGTGGATGCGATTCCGGATACGTTCGCGACGGTGCTCAATGTTACGGGGGACTTGGTGGCCGCTGTGCTCGTGGCGAAAGACAACTAACCGCGAGTTAATTCGTTTCTTGTTGGTTGGTTAGCTGAGGTTAAATAATTGGCCCTGGCATCGAGCGTGCGATCGCGCTCTCTGCCAGGGCCAATTTTCCTACTTCAGTTAACCAACCAACAAGAAACGGGTTAACTCGCAGTTCGCGATCTCTACTGTTCGATGATGATTAGGAATTTCGACGAGCCCCAGAATGCGGCAGCGTCTTTGATCTTGATCGCATCCCGAATGCGTCCCTTGGCGTCCGGCTGCGTTTCGAGCGCGGCGACGTCCTGGCGGGTCACGATGCGGTACGGCTTGCCGACGACCGGGAACGGAATGCTCGCGACGCTGGTCCGGTCGATGCTCGTGAAGTCGGTCGGGTTCAGGTCGCGTGCGGCCACCTGCACCTTGCCGATCCCGAGCATGCCGCCGGTCTGCACGATGATCTTCTTCTTGAGCAGCTCATCCTTCGTGCCGATCACGTAGTAGACCGTGTTCTTCTCGGTCGTGAGCACGTCGCGCTCGACCGTGACCGCGCTCTTGTCGGACGTGAGCTGTACGTTGAACGCCTTGAGCTGCGTGTTCTCCACCGTCAGCGCGTTGATCTGCGCCGTGAGGTCGAGCACCTGGGCCTTCTGGCTTTCGATGATCGCCTTGAACGACGTGATCGTCGAGTCGTAGGCAGCGAGCTGTCCCTTCAAGCCGACGTTGTCCTTGTCGAGCATCGACACGCGCTTGCGGCTTGCGGAAAGACGGGAGTCCGCTTCGTTCAGGCTCGCCGTGATTCCCTTGATGCGGACGAGCAACTGCGCCCGCTGCTGGCTCGGCGAGAGTTTCCCTTCGTTTTCGCCCGCCTCCGCAACCTTGGGCTTGGCGGTTGCGCTGGTGCGCACCTTCGACAGCTCGGTGTTCGCGTCCGCAATGAACTGCGTCGTGGCCATCACGTCCCGCAGCAATGAGTCCTTCTCGGCAGAGATCTGCTGCACCTGCACGAGGGTCTTTTCAAGCTCGGGCTTCGAGCGGTCGCACGCGGAGATCGCGACGACGGCCATCAGCAAAGCCAGTTTGCGCATGTGTTTACTCCTTTGAAATAAGACGGGTACGGAAGCGTCCAGCGAACTTGGCTCCCTCTTGCTGTCACTACCGGAGGGGGCCGGATGTTCCAAGCACAATCGAATCCTAATGTTCACTGCGGATGCAGCGCCTGCGCACCACACTGCATCGTCCTGCTGCGGCACGACTTAGGCGATCGGCCTCTTGGTCGCGCTGATCGTTTCGAGTCCGAGCCGCTTGAGCTCCGCGTTCAGCGCTGCGAGGTCCTTGTCGATCACCGTTTGCAGTCTGTCGGCCTGGATCTTCAGCTCCGCCTTCAGGTCGGTGAAGATCGGCGCGGCATTCCCCATCGGCCGCGTATCGCCACGCGTGACGACGCCCATGATCGACGCGAGCCGGTTGTTCAGCTTGATCGGGAAGTTGAGCGGATCCTGCCCGCTCTGGTTGCGCACCTGGTAAATCTCTTCCTCCACTGCGCTGAGTTTCGCCGTCAGCGAATCGCCCACCGACTTGAGCTTGGCGTCGCTCGACTTTCCGAGGCGGTCGGCGACCTGCTTCTTCAGGTCTCGAATCTTGATGACGGCCGAGTTCGCTTCGTTGACCTTGTCTCGGATGGCGAGGCCGAGCGCCGTCTGCGCCTCCAGGTCGGCGTCGGTCGCCTCGTGCAGCGGATGACGTTTAACAATGAGTGGTTGTGAAATAGAACGGTCGTCGGCGGTGAGGCGCACGGTGTACTTGCCGGGCGCCGCTTCGGGGCCGGTCTGCGAGCCGCCCCAGAGAATCATTCCCGGGAAGCTCACCGGCGGCGCGTAGCGCATGTCCCACTGGAACGTGTTCATCCCCGCGGCCTTTCCCGGCCCCGTGAGGCCGGCACCACCGCGGCCGCGACCGCCGCCGCCGCGCCCTTCGTCCACGGCAATTGTCGTATCGGGATACGAGCGCACGAGCGTTCCCTTCGAGTCGAGCACTTCGATCCGCACGCTCTGAGCGGGTTTGCGCAACATGTACTGGATCGTCGCTGGCTGGTTCGCGCCGCGGATCGCCGGCGCGGGACGGAACAGGACCGGATCGGTTCCGGCCATCAGTTTTTCGCTGTATTGGCGCAGCGGCTCGATGCGATCGAGGACCCACATGCTCCGGCCGTGCGTGGCGATCGCGAGGGCGTCGTTCACGACGATCAGGTCCCACACCGGGATGTCGGCGAGGTTGAGGTTCAGCGATTCCCAGTGGTCGCCGTCGTCGTACGAGATATAGATGCCGTGCTGCGTGCCGGCGTAGAGGAGTCCCTTGCGAGTCGGATCTTCACGCACGGCATGGACAAAATCGCCGGCGGCGATGCCGTTCACGATCTTCGTCCACGTCTTCCCCATGTCGTGCGTGCGGTAGATGTACGGTGCCTTGTCGTCGAGCAGGAAGCGCTTCACCGCGACGTACGCGGTCGCGGAGTCCTGCGCACCTGCGTCGATGAGCGACACGCGGCCGAACTCCGGCATGTCTTTCGGCGTGACGTTCGTCCAGGTCGTGCCGCCGTCCTTGGTCACATGGATCAGCCCGTCGTCCGAACCCGTCCAGATCACGTTCGTCGTGCGCTTCGACGGCGCGATCGAGAAGATCACTCCGTACACTTCCGGACCGTTCATGTCGCGCGTGATGGGACCGCCCGACGGACCCATCGTCTTGGGATCGTGGCGCGTGAGGTCCGGGCTGATCCGCGTCCAGTTGTGTCCGCCGTTCGTCGTCTTCCAGAGGTGCTGCGATCCCACGTACAGCGTCTTGCCGTCGACCGGCGAGAAGACGATCGGATACGTCCACTGCCAGCGTTCCTTGATCACCGCGGACTCTTCGCCGGAGAACATGCGCGGGTACGGACTGACCTCGGTGACCTCGCCGGTGCGGCGATTGAGCTTCGTGAGGAATCCGCCGCCGTTTGCGTTGGTGCCGGAGTAGAAGATGTCCGGGTCGCGCGGATCCGGGGCGATGTAGCCGTCCTCGGAGCCGCCCGGGCTGAACTCGGTGGGCGCCTGGTTCCCGCGACCGCCGCCGCCGAACCCGCGGCCACCGCCGCCTGCGACCGCGCTCGACATGCACACTTCGCTCGCATCCTGCTGCGAGCCGCACACGAAGAACGGAATGTGCGCGGTGGCGACGATGTGGTAGATCTGCGCCGTCGGATACGCCTTGGCCGTCCACGTCGGCGCGTCGGCGAGCGCGTTGAAGGTGACGTCGCCGCCCGGATCCGCCGCGTGCAGGACGTGGTTGTTGTCGTTCGGGTCGATCCACAGGTCGTGCGAATCGCCGCCCGCGAACTGGCGCTGGTCGAACGTCTTCCCGCCGTCATTGGAGCGGAACGTGCCGACATTCCCGACGTAGACGAGATCCTTGTTCTTGGTGTCGGCGAAGACGTGCGTGTAGTAGAACGCGCGCTGGCGGAACCGGCGCTCATTGTTCACGAGCGTCCAGGTCGCGCCGGCGTCGTCCGAACGGAACAGCCCGCCGTTCTCGTTCTCGACGAGCGCGAACACGCGGTTCGCGTCGACGGACGAAACGGAGATGCCGATCTTCCCGTCGATCCCCGCCGGAAGCCCCTGTGCGTGAGTGATCTCGGTCCACGTCTCGCCGCCGTCGGTCGACTTGTACATGCCGCTGCCGGGACCGCCGCTCGACATCTGCCATTCCTTGCGGTACGCCTGCCAGAGCGCGGCGTACATCACGTCGGGATTCTTCTGATCTATTTCCACATCGATGCCGCCCGCCTCCGGTCCCTTGTAGAGAACCTTGCGCCAGCTCTTCCCGCCGTCCGTCGACTTGAAGATGCCGCGCTCTTCGCTGTTGACGCCGTATTTCCCGAAGTCCGCGACGAACACGATGTTCGGGTTCGTCGGATGGACGCGGATGCGCGAGATCGCGTCCGAGTTCCCGAAGCCGACGTTCGTCCAGGTCTTCCCCGCGTCGGTGGACTTGTACACGCCGTCACCGGGCTGGATGTCGCCGCGAATGCACGACTCGCCCATGCCGATGAAGACGACGTTCGGATCGGTCGCGCTCACCGCCACGGCGCCCACGGACGAGCTGTGGATCTGCCCGTCGGTGATGTTCGCCCAGTGCTCACCGCCGTCGGTCGTCTTCCAGAGTCCGCCGCCGGTCGCGCCGAAGTAGCCGACCTTCGGCTGGCCTACGACGCCGCTGATCGCGATGGACCGCCCGCTGCGATCGGGGCCGACGTTCCTCCAGCGCAACGACTTGAGGATCGCGCTGTCGAGCGTCGCGCGCGCTGGATCGGCGGGCGGAACGGATCCGCCGGAACGCCATCCGGCGAGGGTTGCGATCAGGCCGATCGAGAAGACAATTCCGAGTCGAGCACGGGACATAAGACAGACCCTCGTCAGGTGGGGGTAACGCATCTATAATAACGACCCATCACGCCGCTCCAACACAAGGGAATCCCCGATGGCTGCGAAGAAATCGCCCGCGCGACCGAAACCGAAGGCGGCCGCCAGGAAGAAGGCGGCAAAGTCCAAGCCTGCCTGGAAGTCGAGGCCCACGACGGTCGACGGGTACCTCGAGGGTCTTCCGCCGGAGAAACGCGCCGTGATCGCCGCCGGCCGCAAGCTCGTTCAGGCGAACATTCCGCAGGGTTACGCCGAATTCATGAACTGGGGCGTGATCAACTGGGGGATCCCGCTGTCGGAGTTCTCGAATACCTACAATGGCCAGCCGCTCTGCTACGTCGCGCTTGGCGCGCAGAAGAACTACTCGTCGCTGTACCTCATGGGGTGCTATGGCAACGCAAAACTGACCGCCTTCCTGAAGGACGAGTTCAAGAAGGCGGGCAAGAAGTTCGATATGGGGAAGTCGTGCCTGCGGTTCAAGTCGCTCGACGATCTCGAGCTCGAGTCACTCGGCAAGGTGATCGGGTCGGTGACGCCGGGTCAGTACCTCGAGATGTACAAACGGGTGAAAGGGCTGTAAAACGATGGAAGATCGAAGATGGATGATGGAGGCTCGGACCAGCGTTCGACCTTCCATCTTCCATCTTAGATCTTCCATCCGTTGTTACGGCATCTTCATGTGTTCGTCGCCGAGGATCTCGGCCAGCTTCGCGCCGTAGGTCTCGCCGAGTGCCACGCCGAAGAGCCGGTCGTCGCGGGTGGGATGCGCGGGCGGCTTGAGGCCTGCGGCGATGAACGGCGGGAGACTGGTCATGTCCTAAGCATATATCGTAAGTTCGGCCCTCATGCCAGACGGAAACCGCTCGCGCCTGCTGAAGGTCCTGGGCGTGGCCTTCGGGCTCGCCATCATCGTCGGCAACACCATCGGATCGGGGATTCTCCGTTCACCCGGCGATGTGGCGGCGGCGCTGCCGCATCCTGCCTGGTTCATCGGCGCGTGGGTGGCGGGGGGCGTGTACGCGCTGCTCGGCGCGATGACGATGGCCGAGCTGGCCGTAATGATCCCGAAATCCGGCGGACAGTATGTGTTCGCGCGGCGCGCGCTCGGGGAGTATCCGGGGTTCGTGATCGGCTGGACCGACTGGATCTCGGTGTGCGGCGCGATCGCCGCAGCCGCGATCGCGCTCGGCGAACTCTCAGCGCAGCTCATACCGTCGCTCGCCGGACGCGAGAACGCGACGGGGATCGTGGTCATCATGGCGTTCACCGCCGTGAACTGGATCGGCGTGAAGGCCGGCGACCGCACGCAACAGTTCTTGAGCCTGTTGAAGGTCGTCGCGCTGCTCGCGGTGGCGGTGGCGTGTTTCACGGCACCGGCGGCATCCGGCCCGGCCACGAGCCAGCCGCTTCCCGCACTCCCAACCGGCCTGGCCTTCGTGACCGCGCTCGTGTTCGTCTTCCAGAACGTGCTGTACACGTACGACGGCTGGAACAGCGTGACCTACTTCGGCGGCGAGATGAAGGACCCGGGCCGCGAGATTCCGCGCGCAATGGCGTACGGGGTGATCGCGGTGCTGGTTGTGTATCTCGCGCTGAACGCGGCGTATTTGCACGTGCTCGGGATCGGAGCGCTCGCGCACGACAAGTTTCCGGCGGCGACCGCGGCGAATCTCGTGTTTGGTTCCGCAGGGCTGGGAGTGGTGCGGGCCGTAATGGCGGTGACCCTGCTCGGCAGCATCAACGCGATCCTGATGATCGCGTCGCGCACGCCCTGGGCGATGAGCGACGACGGGTTGCTCCCCCGGTTCGTGTCGCGAGTGAACGTGGGCGGCACACCTCATCTCGCGCTCGCAGCAAGCACCGTGGCCACGATCGCGCTCGTGCTCTCCGGGACCTTTCAAACGGTCCTGGCGCTGTCGGCGTTCTTCTATGTGATGCAGTATGCGACGACGTTCGCCTCGCTCTTCGTGCTGCGGCGCCGGGAGCCGGACGCGCCGCGGCCCTACAGGGCGTGGGGCTACCCATGGGTCCCCGCACTCGTACTGTTCGGAGCGCTCGCGTTCATAGTCGGAAACTTCATCGGCGACCGGGCCAACAGCATTCGCGCCGTGGTGGTGATCGCTGCAAGTTATCCCCTGTATCTGCTCGCCAAGAGATTGCACAGGACATAGATGGAAGCTCGAAGATGGAAGATCGAAGATGACTACTCGCGCCGTTTTTTTGACCCCACCGGAGATCGTTCGATGCCCCGCCATTTCCCGATTCGCCTCATGTCCGCCGCGATTGCGGCGCTCGCCTTCGTCGCAATGCTCGCGCCGGTCACGCTATTGGCGCAGGGCGGACGCGGCGGCGGCCATGCCGCCGATTCCATCAAGTACGTGTATCCCGGCACGCCGCAGCTCGAGAAGCTGAAAACCGAGGCTGCGGATCTCGTGCAGGGCGAGGCCAAGCTGATACAGGAGATGGTGGACGAGGTCTTCTCGTTCGGCGAGCCCGGTTTCCAGGAGTTCGAGACGGTGAAGTACCTCACGGGAATCCTCGAGCAGAACGGGTTCAAGGTGCAGCGCAACGTCGCCGGCATTCCGACCGCGTTCGTCGCGACGTGGGGATCGGGCAAGCCGGTGATCTCGCTCGGATCGGACATCGACGACATTCCGCAGGCGAGCAACAAGCCCGGCGTGGGCTGGCACGATCCGCTCGTCGAAGGCGCGCCCGGCCACGGCGAGGGGCACAACTCCGGCGAGCCGCTCAACATCGCGGCCGCGCTCGCGGTGAAGAAGATCATGGAACGCGACCACATTCAGGGCACGATCCAGATCTGGGACGGCGTCGCCGAAGAGCTCATGTCGGGCAAGGCGTGGCTGGTGCGCGCCGGTGTCTTCAAGGACGTCGATGTCACGCTCTTCACGCACGTCGGAAACGACCTCGGCGTGTCGTACGGCCAGTCGGGCTCCAACGCGCTCATCTCGGCGATCTTCAAGTTCAAGGGACAGGCGGCGCACGCGGCCGGCGCGCCGTGGCGCGGCAAGAGCGCGCTCGACGCGGTGATGCTGATGGGCACGTCGTGGGAGTTCCAGCGCGAGCACATGGAGCTGGCGCAGCGCTCGCACTACGTGATCCCCGACGGCGGTGACCAGCCGAACGTCGTGCCGCCGACGGCGAGCATCTGGTTCTACTTCCGCCACCTCGACTACGATCGCACGATGGCGATGTTCGAGGACGCCAAGAAGAAGGCGACCGCGGCCGCGATGATGACGGGCACACAGGTGGACACGGTGATGATGGTCGGCTCCGGCTGGAGCGGACATTTCAGCCGTCCGGTGGCCGAGGACATGTACGCGAACATCAAGAAAGTCGGGATGCCCAAGTGGGACGACAAAGATCAGTTGCTCGCGAAGGAAACGCAGCGCGAACTCGGCGCGCGTGAGACCGGGCTTCTCGAGGGCGATCGCGGACTGCGGCTCAATGGCGGGGCGATCGAGGCGCAACGCACGGGCGGCGGTTCGGACGACATCGGCGACGTGAGCTGGGTGGTGCCGACGATCACGCTGAACTATCCGTCGAACATTCCGGGACTGCCGGGGCACCACTGGGCGAACGCGATTTCGATGGCGACGCCGATCGCGCACAAGGGTGTCGTCGCGGGCGCCAAGGTCCAGGC
>PMYN01000048.1 GCA_003171215.1 Gemmatimonadota bacterium
CGCCGTCGTCGACTGGATCGCCGACTACCGTCGCGACGTCGCCAAATACCCGGTGATGTCGCACACCGAGCCCGGCGACATCCGGCGGTCGCTCCCCGGGCACGCGCCCGAACACCCCGAGTCGTTCGGGGAGATCATGCGCGATCTCGACCGAGTCATCATGCCCGGAATCACGCACTGGCAGCATCCATCGTTCTTCGGATTCTTCCCTTCGAACGGGCTCCTCTCGAGCGTGCTGGGCGATTTCCTCAGCACCGGCCTCGGCGTGATTGGCCTCTCCTGGCAATCGAGTCCGGCACTCACCGAACTCGAGGAAGTCGTCTGCGACTGGATGCGCCAGATGCTCGGCCTCTCCAGCGCTTGGAGCGGCGTGATTCACGACACGGCGTCCACCAACACGCTCGTCGCGCTGATCTGTGCGCGCGAGCGGGCTTCCAAGTTTGCGCTCGGACGAGGCGGACTGCAGGGCGAGGACCGTCCGCTCGTGGTGTACGCCTCCGCCCATGCGCACAGCTCAGTGGACAAAGCCGCGCTCCTCGCGGGTTTCGGGCGCGAGAACGTGCGCCTGGTGCCATGGGACGAGACCAACGCGATGCGCGCGGACGAGCTCGCGAGGATCATCGAAACCGACGTGCGCGCGGGCAGGGTGCCGTGCGCGATCGTCGCCACCACGGGCACGACCACCGCGACGGCGCTCGACCCGGTGGCCGCCATCGCGGAGGTCGCGGAACGGTTCGGCGTCTGGCTGCACGTCGATGCCGCGATGGCCGGCTCGGCGATGATCCTCCCCGAGTGCCGCTGGATGTGGGAGGGCATCGAGCGCGCAGACTCCCTCGTGGTCAACCCGCACAAATGGCTCGGCGCCGCGTTCGACTGCTCGCTCTACTTCGTGCGCGATCCCGAACACCTCGTGCGCGTGATGTCCACCAACCCGAGCTACCTGCAGTCGTCGGCCGACGGCTCGGTGAAGAACTTTCGCGACTGGGGACTGCCGCTCGGCCGCCGGTTCCGCGCGCTCAAGCTCTGGTGCCTCATTCGAGAGCAGGGCGTCGCCGGCCTTCAGGCGCGACTCAGGCGCGACCTGGAGAATGCGAAGTGGTTCGAGTCGCAGGTGCACGCGTCGCCGGAGTGGCGCGTGATCGCTCCCGTTCCGCTGCAGACGGTCTGCGTTCGGCACGAACCGCCGGGACTATCGGGAGAGGAACTCGACGCGCATACGCAACGCTGGGTCGACTTGCTGAATCACTCCGGCGCCGCCTACGTTACGCCGGCGATCCTCGACGGTCGCTGGATGGTTCGTGTCTCGATCGGCGGAGAACAAACCGAACGCGCGCACGTCCAGGCGCTCTGGGACAATATGCGCCTTGCGGTCGCTACGGACTGATCCAGTACGAGAGCTTCACCAGGAACGTGTTGTTCGGGTGCGCGCCGAACATGCCGGAGACGTCGGTCGGTCCGTCGAATGCGCTGTTGTTGACGACGTTCTGCGTGCGCCCTTGCTGCCAGACGAAAAACAGCACGCTCCCCGGGCGATACTCCCATCGCAGGACGGCGTTCGAGTTGAACTGCGTGAAGTCGAAGCCGTTCGGCGCCCCGCTCGCATACGCGGTGAAGCGATCGGCATAGGACTCCGCGTGCGGTGCCTGCAGCTGGCGCCACTGGCTATACGTTCCCGCGGCGACGTAGGGCTGCGCATAGAGCTGGAACGAAAGGGCCGGCGTGAAGGTCCAGTTCCCCCGCACGGTCATCGAGAGGATGTCCTGATCGAGGCGCGCGAACGTGAAGTGTGTGGTGTCGCTCAGCAGCGCCCCGAAATTTCCAGCCCACTGCTGGTCGTTGATCACGTGGTCGAACGAGAACACGAACGATGCCGAGAACCGGCTCGCCACGCGCAGGCTGCCGCCCGCATCGAACCCGCGGTACATCGAGCGTCCTTCGTCGCTCACTCCGGCGCGAAACGCGGCTTGCGGCAACACGGCGAGCGTCGGGTCCGGAATGAGGTCTATGCGCATCCCGCTCTTGGGCGACTGGCGCAGCGACGGCCCGCCGCGCGCGCAGCTCACGCAGTTGACGCCGCCGAGGTCGGTGCCGGTGAGCGTGAGCGTCGCGCCCCAGTAATTCAGGAGCGTGGTCGAACCCTGCATCTGAGCGATACGCGCGGACGGCAATCCACCGGTCGTCCAGTGCGATTCATATGAGACGAGTCCGGTGAAGGATCGCAGGATCCTGTTTGGCGTCAGCTGGAGAAAATCGAATTCCTGGCGGGCCGTCTCGTCGTTCACGCTCGTAATGAAGCCTGCGTCGTTGGACTCGATGCCGGGGCCGGTCCAGTGGAAGTAGCTGGCGGATCGCACCCATCCGCTGATCTTCGCGAGGTCCACTCCAAACGCCTCACCGTCGAGCGTCGTGCGGGTGGAATCGAAGCGCTGGTCGCCATCGGGGCGCTGGTAGTAGTGCACGCTGCCGAGCTGCGTGAGCGAGATGGCGCTCGTGCTTCCCTCCACATGAGTGATGTCGCCGTAACCCGAGAGCTTCCACGCATCGTGACCGAACCGGGTGTAGCCCTGCGCGAGCGCGGCGGTCGCGGAGCTGCGCAGCGAGCCGGCGGCCGCGGAGTCGAGCTGGCGTCGTACATCCGTGAGCATCACGCCGTACTGGGTTCTCCCCGCGTCGAGCTCGCGCACGGCGCGCGCGACGAAATAATTCGTCTGCGGCTCGATGGCTGTGCCAAGTCCGCCCTGCATGCGCTGCGTCACGGCATCGACGACGCCGAACTGCGCGCCGCCGGCGAATCGTCCGGTGAGCTTGGCCGCGCCCGTGATGCTCGTGAACGCCGGATCGGATGCGAGGGTCGGGAGTTGCGGCGCGCGCCCGATCCGGCGCGTGTAGAAAAGTGCCTCGCAGGGCCCACCGCAAGAGTACAGACCGGCTCCCTCCTGGAAGAATGGACGCAGCTCGGGAAACCGGATCTCGAACGCCGAAAGGTTCAGCACGGCGGGATCCGCTTCCACCTGGCCGAAGTCCGGGTTTACCGTCGCGTCAAGACGCACGGCGGGCGAAAGCGCGGCCTTCACGTCCACTCCCACCGATCCTTTGTCCACGCTCCTGAACCCCGTGGCCGTGGGCTCGCTGGCGTTCTTCGCCACGACATACGGCAGCACCTCGATGCGGCCGGCCGGAGCGATGCCGCGCAACCCGGTGAGTGTGCCGAGCTGCGATGCGAGCGTGCTCACCGACCGCCGATATGCGGGCCACGCGTCGCGCTCGCTCAGTCTCGCGATCTCGCGCCAGACACCGAAGCCGAACTCGTTCACATCGCTCGCGTGAAAACGGAGCTGGCTGAGCGGAATGCGAAACTCCGCAACCCATCCCTTGGAATCGATCTGCGCCGCGGCGTCCCACACACCGTCCCACGTGATGTCTTCGGTGTTGTCCGAGTAGATCGCGTAGTCGAGCTTCACGCCCGAGGGATTGATCACGAACTCGACGCCGGTGCGCTGATCGTGGAACGCGTCGATCATGATCTTGATCTGGTCGCTCGCGGTCTTCACGTCGCGCCGGCTCAGCAGGCTGACGATGCTGTCGGGATGCGGATCGTATGCGCGAACGAGGACGTAGAGAAACTGGTCATCGTACACCACACGCGCTTCGGTGCGGAATGTCGGGTCGAGGTCCTCGCCGGGATCGAACTGCCGGAACCTCGTCATGGGCGGCGCACTCTGCCACGCCGCATCATCGTCGCGTCCGTCGATGACCGGCGGAGTGGCTACGCGCACGGCGCGTCCAGTCACCTCACGATCGATCGGTTTCTGCGCGAGCGCCGGGTACGCTGCCAGCAACGCGGCGCACGCGAGGCGGACGTTCATCGCTCGCGAGTGACCCGCAACGCGAGCAGCAGCGCAGTGAGCAGCAGCAGTGAGCCGAGCAGGAACGGCGCACCCGGCAGCTGCCAGGAGCGGCCGGTGCTGATGAAATACGCGAAGATCCACGTGAACAGGCCGGGGCCGACAAGCCCGGCGATGCCCTGCACGCTGCTGTTCGCACCCTGGAGTTGTCCCTGTTCCGACGCGCTGACGCGATGCGTCATCAGTCCCTGCGCCGCTGGTCCGTAGAATCCCATCAGCGATCCGATCGGAATGGCCGCGAGAAAAAGGATTCCCGTGGGCGCAAGCCCCCAGCACGCGAACCCGATCGTGCCGAAAACCAATCCGACGAACAGGGCGCGTCGGTCGCCGATCCTCGCGACGACGGGCCGCACCAATCCGCCCTGCACGATCACGCTTCCGATGCCGATCGCGGCGAGCGTGAGCCCCACGGCGCGCGCACTCCAGTTATAGCGATACCCCACGTACAGCACGAACACGCTCTGCAGCACCTGGTGCGAGAGATAATAGAGAAAGTTCACCGTGGCGAGGCCGAAGAGCTCGTGGTGCGACCGGAGCAGCTTCAGCGAGCCCAGCGGATTCGCCTTGGCCCACACGAACCTCGGCGTGCGCTTCTCGGGCGGAAGCGATTCGGGGAGCACGATCAATCCATAGAGCGCGTTCACGAGCGTCAGCCCGGACGCCACCCAGAACGGCAGGCGCGGGTTGACGCTGCCGAGAATTCCGCCGAGTGCCGGCCCGAGCACGAATCCGAGTCCCCACGCGGCCCCGAGAATGCCGTAGCTCGCGGCACGCTTCTCCTTTGGCGTGATGTCCGCGATGTAGGCGCCGGCGGTGGTGAAGCTCGCGCCGGTAATCCCCGAGATCACGCGCCCGACGAACAGCCAGCCGATGGTCGGCGCGAGCGCCATCACCATGTAATCGAGGCCAAGACCGAAGTTCGAGAGCAGGATGACCCGCCGCCGGCCGAACCGGTCGGAGAGCATCCCGATGATCGGCGAGCAGAAGAACTGCATCAGCGCCCATACGGTGGCGAATACCCCGAACATCTCCGCCGCGCGCGCCGTGTCGCCCTGCAGGAAATCCTGGATGAGGCGCGGAAGGATCGGGATGATGATCCCCATCGCCAGCACGTCGAGAACGACCGTGATGAAGATGAACGCGATGGCCGCTTGGCGCCGCGGTGCTGGGGCGGAAGAAGAAGTGGGCATCGGCGGGTGACGGACCTGGCTGAAGCGGGAGCGACGAAGGTTAAACAGTCGCCACCTCCGTCGCCATCAGGGTTAGGGAGTCAGCGCCAGCGCCTTGATGAGCTTGCTCAGCGCATCGAGGTCGCGGAGGTCGAGCACCTCGCCCGGCGTGTGCGAGTATCGGCCTGGCCACGAGAGCCCGATGTTCGGCGCGCCGAACGTGCCGATCGCGGAACCATCCGTCGAGCCCTGCGTGGTGCCGAGCTGGAGCGGTACCATCGCCGCCCGAGCGGCCTTGATCACGCGGTCGCGCTCGACGCGCGAGACGACGGTGCTGTTGTCGAGCCCGCGCAGCACCGGGCCCTTGCCGAGCGGCGCGAGCGCGAAGGTCGGCAGCTCGAGGGGCGTGTCGGACGAAACGAAGGTGTCGATCGCGTAGGTGCGCGCGAGTGTGGTGCCGTACTTCACGCCGAACGCGCGCGCGCCGAGGAGTCCGGCTTCTTCGCCCACGTCCCACACGAAATAGGTCTTGCGCGGGAGCGTGGCGGGGTCGATGCCGCGCACGGCGAGCAGCAGCGCCGCCGATCCGGTGCGGTCGTCGCTCGACCGGCCGGTCACGCGCAGCGCGCCAAGCCGCTCGGCGTGCTTGTATCCGATGATCATGGCGCCGGCGCGAACGCCGCGCGCGGCGAGACCGGCGGAGTCGAGGCCGAACCAGGCGGTGAGGTTGCGCGGCGCCTTCACTCGCGCAGTGTCGCGCGGAATGAACACCCCGCGGAGCGGCTCGGGGGCGGCGCCATTCGTGGACTTGTCGAAGTAGAGCAGGGCGACTTCACCCTCCCACGCCGACGCGACCGCGCCGCCGACCACCCGCAGCGTGACGCTGCCGTCGGCGTTGATGCGATCGAGCAGGAACCCGACCTCATCCACGTGAGCGACGAACGCGACGGGATCCTTGTCGGGGCCGGCCTCGACGATGACGTTGCCTGCCGAATCCATCGTCGCCTTCGCACGCGCCCAGACCGGGAGCGCGGCCTTCACGGCGTCCGAAACGCGCCATTCGTGGGGGTGCACGCCCGGCACGTCGAGAAGCGACGTCACCTGTTTCTCGGCGGCCTCGTAGGCGTCCGTGCGCGCCGCAGCCGCAACGTGTCTAGCCTCGGCTGGCGCGATCCACGTTGGATTGGGCGCGAGCGTGACGCCCGCGGCTGCGGCAGTCTTCGCGAGCAGGTCGCGAGCTTCCGCCGCGCTGATCGACTCGACGAGCGAGCCCGTGAACCGCGTGCGCGGCACGATCGACCTGGTCGGCGGCGCACCGCGGCCTCCGCGTGCCTCGCCGATCAGGGTGAGGTCGTCGTAGTGGCCGAGCCGGGCGAGCGCGCCGTTCAGGCCCGACCAGTTCATCACGTGCTGCGCGGCGAGGATGAACACCGTCTCGCCGCTCGCGACCGTGCCCTGTGCCGCGGTCACGACGGCCGCGCATCCGGCGCGCGCGCCGGCGGCCGGGCCGGCGGCGTAGCCTTCGTACGTCCATGCGGGACGATCGGCGATCACGGGGTCGAGCAGCGCGATGCCGAGTTTCTCGGCGTCGGCGCGCGACGATGCGCCGACGTCGATCCAGATCTGGTCGACGCCTATGACCGTGGTGGCGGCGCGATGCTGCTGCGCGAAGTGTCCGTTGAAGATCGCGCCCACTCCGAGCACGCCGTTCTCGCCGCCATGTGCCGTGAATATGCGCACGCGCTGCGCCTCGAGCGCCTGGTCCCAGAGCGGATGCGGCGGCACCGCGCCGGCGCGATGCAGGCGCACGTAGCCTTGATCGGTGATCTCACTCACGGCGTACGACGAGACGTCGAGCGCGCACGCGATCACGCGCCGCGGCGTGCCCGAGCCGACCATTCGCACGAGATTGCCGACGGCGTCGCGGGTCCAGCCCGGGAGCACGGCCTTGAGTCGTGCCGCCGCGATGTCCTCGGAGCCGGCGGGCGCGGGCAGCGAAATCCACCGCGAGATGGCTTCGGCAATGCGGTCGTCGGCGGGATTGCCCTGTGCGGAGGCCCGAGTGGCGAAGGCGGACGCGAGCGCGCACACGAGCGCGGCGGGGACGAGAAGTTTGCGTTTCATTCGTGGGACGTTACGGAGCGTCCGCGGCGCTGTCGAGTGGCGCGCGCAGCGAACCGAACGGTATCTTGCACCACTCAATGTCCAACTCCGCCCAAGTGAAGTTCGACGATCGACCCGCATTCCCGCGCGGATTTCGCTGCACGAGCACCAACTGCGGCCTCAAGCCGGACGCGAAGGATCTCGCGCTCTTCGTGAGCGAGAAGGACGCTGTCGCCGCCGCGGTGTTCACGCGAAACCACTTCCCCGGCGCGCCGGTGACGCTCGGCCGCGAGACGATCAAGGCCGGCAGGCTGCGCGCGATCGTCGCCAACAGCAAGTGCAGCAACGTCGCGACCGGCGCACGCGGCCTCGAGCACGCGCGTCGCATGGCGGCCGCAGCCGCGAAGGAGATCGGATCGACGGCCGACCGCGTGCTGGTGAGCTCGACCGGCGTGATCGGCGTGCAGCTCGCGATCGAGAAGATCGAGCACGGCATCGTCGGACTCGCGGCGCAGCTGCAGGCGGATCCGATGGTGGGCGCCGAGGGGATCATGACGACGGATACACATCCGAAGGCGCTGTCGGCGCGCGTGGGCGACGCGACGATCACCTGGGTGGCGAAGGGTTCGGGGATGGTGGAGCCGAACATGGCGACTATGCTCGCCTACATCTTCACTGATGCGGAGTTCGACGCGCCCGCGCTCGATCGGATGCTCCGGCAGGCGGTGCACGTGTCGTTCAACATGCTGAGCGTGGACACCGACACGAGCACCAGCGATACGTGCGCGATCATGGCGAACGGACTGGCGGGGCGCGTGGACGAGAAGGCGTTTCTCGAGACGCTCACGGCGGGCTGCATCAGGATGACCGAGACGCTGGCTCGCGACGGCGAGGGCGCAACTCACCTGCTGCGCGCGATCGTTCGCGGCGCGTTGAACGATGACGATGCGCGGCGCGTCGCGAAGTCGCTCGTGAACTCACCACTCATCAAGACGATGGTGCACGGCGCGGACCCGAACGTCGGCCGCCTGCTGATGGCGGTGGGGAAGGCGTTCGAGGTGAACGTGCGGCCGGGGAGCACCGACGCGTGGATCAACGGCCACGCAGTGGTGAAGGGCGGCGAGCGTCTCGACTTCGACGAAGCCGCGGTGCGTACCGCGCTGAAGAGCGAGGTCGTCGATCTCGAGGTGACGCTCGGCGTCGGCAATGCGAGCGCGACCGCGTACGGCTGCGATCTGACGAACGGGTATATCGAGGAGAACGCGGCGTACTACTCGAGCTAGAAGGGCAGGCTCAGCGCACGACGACGGTGTCGATCACGTCGGGCAATATGGTCGCAGAACCAGCCGGATTGTGGAACAGCACGATTGCCTGCCCGCTCGCGACACCTTTGAAGTGAAAGAGCTGTAGTGCGCCGCCGGGGGTCGCGACGCCCGGCGGATTCGTCACGTCGAGAAACGCGATAGCCGACCCGGTGATCGCGGGCGGGCTCGAGTAGGATGGGCCGATGCCGCCGATCTGGATGATGATTTCTTCGCCGACGGCGATGGAGAATGATCGCGACGGGGCGCCGTTCGCCTCGAACGGTCCGTCGTTCGCCTCGAACGGTCCGCCGCGGTTGCAGGCCGCTGCAATGCACGACGCGCCCAAGAGTGCCGCGAGCGCGAGGACAGAACGACGAGCTGGTTTCATCTCGGAATGCCTCATGTGAGAACCGCATCCGACCTAGTGCACGAACACCGCCGCTCTCCACTCGTGGGGACATGGTGACCCCAAAAGTAGATCGGTCGCTTTGACGTTTGTGTTTCCTGCGCTCACAGCGGTCACGATTCCCGTCGATGAGTCGACCCTGGCCGGCGCGGGGTTGTCCACTGTCCAGCGGATCTCGTTCGGGCTTCGCCCCGAAGCTTGAGCAGCGGGTATCTGAAACTGCACCACGTCGCCTACGCTCATCGAGTCAGCCGATGGAATCAGGACGCCAGCTGGCCCGGGGCACACCAGAGGCGGCTGCACGGTCAGCGTGGCACAGCTTCTGATGCCCGAGCTCGCGCTGCCCGTGCTCGCCGTCGCGCAAATCGAAACCGCCGGTGACGCAGCGATGCCGACTGCGAGCCCCGTCGAGTCGACAATCGCAGCCGCGGCGTCAGAGGTGGTCCACGTTACCGCATAGGTGCTGCCGCTCGGGCTTGTGCTCACCGTCGCGACAATCCGAACCGATTGTCCGACGGAAATGGTGGCCGAACCCGGAGCCATCAGGACTTGGCTGACGGATGGCATCGGCGACGTAGGCGAACATGCGGCGATGGAAACGGCAACCACGGTCAATTTCAATGCCGGCACACGCGGTGCGATCGAACGAATCAGTTTCATGCGGACCCCTCGAGTTAGGGTGCCTTCACCGTCACTGATACTCCACCGACGGACCCGAAGCGCTTACCAACTGCAAGTACGCGAGCCTGTCCGGGCAGGAGACCTGTGGTCGTCCCGCTGAGCGAGTCCACCCGAACGACTGCGGCGTCGTTCGCGCTCCATCTCAAGGTGTCGCTGTACGTGAGATGCCCGCCGCATCCGAACAGCACCAAGGATGGAGTGAAGCTCTCGCCAACTGCCAGCGTCTTCGTTGATGGATTGAACACAGGCACGAGTTCCATGGTGCACGACACCCAGACTTGCACCGAGTCGCGCAGCGATTGGCCGGCCGTATCAAGCGACGCGACGATCCACGTCGAACCCATTCCGATCGTGCGAACGACTTTGCCGCTGTCGATGAGCAGGACCGTGGTGTCTCTCGAGACCACCAGCAGGCCAGCCGGTGCCGCAGTCGTATCGCCGGTTGAACTCACGACCTTGATGGCGAGCTGCATCGTTTGACCAAGATCTATCGCGAATGATTTGATGCCGAAGCTGAGGCGCAATGCGACTGGCACGGCGTGTGTCGTCTGCGTCGCTTGATCGGCACGACAGCCGGCGAGAAGTCCTATCGCCGTCGCAAGCAGGGCAACGCGGCTTGAAGTGATTCGTCCCATTAGAATCGCATCCCGACGGTCACCGGCACGATGCCGCCGGGCGGCACGCCGAGGTAGCGCATCTCGACGAAATACGTGTGCTTGTTCGGCCGAACTTCAAATCCGACGCCGCCCTGAAATCCGAGGTGGTTCGGGCGGAACTGGAATAGCGGTTCATCCGAGTTGCCCGTGAGATATCCAGCAACTCCGCCGATCAGGTACGGCGACCATCGCGTTGCCGGATCGTTCATCCTCGCGACCAGGCTGAAGCTCGTGGCTACGATGCGCGAATAGGAGCCTTCGATGGCGCACGAAATTCCCCCGGCGCATCGCCCATCGCTTCCAACGCCCCCAGGGTGCACAACGTCCACAAGGTCCCCACCACTGGTTCCTACCCAGTGGTACGCGAGATCGGCGCGCAGCGAGAGACGCCGGGCCGGCAGCGGGAATTGTGCCATGACACCGCCGGCGACACCGTCGACGAGCGTCCCTCGATAGGCGCCGGTAACTCCCTCACCGCCCGCCATGATGCCCCACGTCGCCTGCCGTGCGGCGTCAGCATCCTGCGCGCCGGCCGGTGCGGCGAATACAAAGAGCGAGGCGAATGCGGTCGTGATCCAGAACGAGCGAAGTTTGGGAATCATGGCTACCACACCACGCCGATCGTGATGCTCGCTCCGACCGCGGGATGTTCGCCCGAACTTCCGATCAGGAGTGACCTCGAAGCGCTATGGACGCGCAGCTCGATTCGATTGCCGCCAAGGGCGCGAAATTCAGATCCGACGCCGCCCTCGATGAGCGCGAGCACGGGTCCCAAACCCGCGGCGACGCCTCCTTCGCAGTTGCTCGCATCCATGGAGCAGCTCCCGCCGCCCCATCGGGTCGCTACGCCACCGACGCCCAGCAATCCATAGAATGGCCGAAGGCCGCTACTCGCTGTCGGGCCGAGCGCGATGGTGGCGAGGAGTGTGCCGAGCCCCCCGATGAACCGCGTGTCGCCGCAGCCATTGTTTTGACCGGATACGAGGCAAACCTTGCCCCCTAACCCATGTCCGCCATAATACGCGCCGTCCACACGGGCGCTCCAGAATGAGCCGCGAGCGACTCGGACGAATCCTTCCGCACCCGGCAATACGGCGTCATAGCCGCCGAACGAACCTGTGATTCCCGAAACTCCTAATCCGAACCGATCAGGATGCGCATCCTGCGCGCGAATGGGTACTGTCGCGAAAACTGTGAGCGCGGTGATGACGCCGAGACGGCGAATTGACAAGAGAGGGTCCATCGAAGCTCCGGGGCTGTGGGGAGTGCATGTCGGAGCCTACGTGCGAACACCTTCCTCGCGCTATACCAAAAAGCCGGACTATCGGCCTCAGTCCTACGAAAACGGCCACTTAGTCGCGTTTACGGCCACTTTCGTGGATTGCGCCACGATCCGGATCGTGCGGGCCGAGCACGACCGAGAGGAGCCGCCCCGCGAATTCCGCTTCGCTGAGCCGCCCCGCATGTCGCGGCGACATTCCCGTCAGCGTTTCGCACACGCGACGGAACGCGCGCTCCGAACCCGCGTCGAACTGTTCGACGACCTGCGCGAGGCGCTTTCCTTTTCGCCCGAGCTCAGGAAATGTTCGCGCCAACACCGCGCACGTGCGGAGGTGATGCGGATGCGTGATGCCGGCGACGGTGAGCCATTGACGCACGGTGCCACTCGACGCGTCGAAGCCGTCGAGCATCGCCGACGTCGACGACGGGAAGGGCTGGCCGCCGAAAAGGCCCACAATGCGCGTCGTAAGCGCCGGCGGCATCTCCGCGAGATTCGTCGCGAGACCGCGCAGCAGGAGCGCCGGCACCGACGGCGCCATCAGCTGCTCGCACGCGCGGCAGAGCGCATCGCGCTCATCGTACGCACCAAAGAAGACCGCTTCGATCGGCAGGATGCGGCTCGCCTCCACCACCACGCGCGCGGTCTCCGGCGTGAGCGGCGCATGCACGAGCACTGCGGCGTTTCCCTTCGTGCGCGCCGTCTCAACCAGCGCGATGAACGCTTCGGGCCGCATGCGCGACGGGTCGACGACGACGAGTTTGGCGTCGGGCTGCGCGAGTCGCACTTCGAGCTTGGCGAGGTCGACCGACCGGACTGCGTAGTTCGGAGCGAGGCTCGCTCTGAACCGTTTGTAGCGGTCCGCCTTCAGCAGCGCGAGCACTTGCACGGCGACACCAGCCTGGTGACCAGGACGAACGCCCGGATCGGCGGCGGCGCCGCTCAATTCGTGGAGGCCATCCTTACAGAAGGATACTACTATACCGCTGCTGTGAACCTTTCCCGCACTCGCGCCACCGCGCTCACCAGCGCATCGACATCGCTTGAGTCGTTGTACACGTAGAAGCTCGCGCGCGTAGTCGCGTTCACTCCGAGTGCCCGCATGAGCGGCTGTGCGCAGTGATGTCCCGCGCGCACCGCGATGCTCTCCGCGTCGAGCAGCTGAGAGAGATCGTGCGGGTGCACGTCGCGCAGCGTGAAGCTCACCAATCCGCCGCGACGTGCAGCAGGCGGCCCGAGCAGCGTGACGTCTTCAACGGTCGAGAGCCGTTCCGTCGCATAGCGCACCAGTGCGGACTCGTGCGAGTGCACTCTGTCCATGCCGAGCGCCTGGAGATATCCGACCGCAGCCGCGAGTCCCACCGCGCCCTCCACGTTCGGGGTGCCCGCCTCGAACTTGTGCGGCAGGACATTCCACGTGGTCGCAGCGTCGCCCACCAGCGCGATCATGTCGCCGCCCATCTGGTATGGAGGCATCGACTCGAGCAGATCGCGCTTCGCGATCAATCCTCCGATTCCCATCGGCCCGAGCATCTTGTGGCCGCTGAACGCGTACGCGTCCACGCCAAGCGAATCGAACCCCACCGTGAGATGCGGCGCACCCTGCGCGCCGTCGCACACCGCGAGTGCGCCCGCGCGATGCGCGATTGCGGCGATATCCGCCACCGGGTTCACCGTGCCCAGCGCGTTCGACACGTGACCGAATGCAACGACCTTGGTGTTCTTCGTCACGAGCTCGCTCAGCTTCGCCAGGTCGATTTCGCCTTCAGCCGTGAGCTCGCAGATCCTGAACTCCGCGCCCGTTGCGAGCGCGAGCTGCTGCCAAGGCACGAAGTTCGCGTGATGTTCGAGGCGCGTCACCACGATGCGATCGCCCTTCTTCACGTTCGCATGGCCCCATGCCGTCGCGAGCAGGTTGAGCGACTCGGTCGTGCCGCGCGTGAAGATCAGCGTGTCGGGATCGCTCGCGCCCAGGAAACGCGCAATGGAATCGCGCGCGGTTTGATATGCCTCGGTCGCCGCCGCCGAGAGCGTGTACGCGCCGCGATGCGGGTTCGCGTTGTCGCGTTCGTAGTATCCGCTGATCGCGTCGAGAACCGCTTGCGGTTTCTGCGTGGTGGCCGCGGAATCGAGATAGCGCAGCTTCGGATCTCCCGCGAGCAGCGGAAAATCGGAGCGGGGCGCCAGCGGCTTGATGTTCATGCCTGCGGCTCCGGCGGGCTGGACGCCGGGCCCTTCGCCGCGTCGTCGAGCGCCGAGCGCATGGCGTGCCACGCGAGCGTCGCGCACTTCACGCGCAGCGGAAAGCGCGACACGCCGGAGAACGCCTTGAGTCTTCCGAGATCCTCGCCGCCGCTGTGCCCGGTCACGAGCCCGTGGAAGGAATCGAAAAGCTTTTCAGCTTCCGCGCGCGTCTTCCCCTTCACGGCCTGTGTCATCAGGCTCGCGCTCGCCTTTGAGATCGCGCACCCGGAGCCCTGGAACGAGACGTCCTCGACCACGTCGCCGTTCATCTTCAGCCACACGGTGAACTGGTCGCCGCACATCGGGTTCAGGCCGTCCGCGTGCGCGCTCGCGTCCGGTATCGTGCGGAAGTTCTGCGGCCGACGATTGTGGTCGAGGATGATGCTCTGGTAGAGTTCTTCCAGGTCTGCGCTCATCGGGCCGGTCATGGCTTTAGTGCTGCTCGCCGAACGACTGCGTGAACCGCGCGAACGCCAGCGCCTCCAGCCCCTCGCGCAGCGCGTCGACCTCGATCGTCTCGAGCACCTCGGCCGCGAATGCATACGTGAGCAGGGCCCGCGCGTTCTCGGCGCCGAGCCCGCGGCTCTTCATATAGAAAAGCGCGTCCTCGTCGAGCCGCCCGACGGTCGCGCCGTGCGTGCACTTCACGTCGTCCGCGAAGATCTCCAGCTGCGGCTTGGTGTCCACGCGCGCGTGCTCCGAGAGCAGGAGCGCGTGGTTGGTCTGCTTGCCGTCGGTCTTCTGCGCGACCGGATCGACGTACACCTTGCCGTTGAACACGCCGTGCGAGCTGCCGTCGAGAATGCCCTTGTACAGCTCGCGGCTCGCGCAGCCCGGCGCGAGATGCTCGACGAACGTCTGGTGGTCGGCGTGCTGCGTGCCGTCGATCAGATAGAGCCCGTTCAGCCGCGTCTCGCCGTTTTCGCCGGCGAGCTGCGTGTACACGTTCGTGCGCGAAATCGCCGCGCCGGCCGCGTACGAGAACGAGTGGTACATCGAGTCGCGTCCCTGCCGCACCTGCGTGGTGCCGACGTGGAACGCATCCGTGCTCTCGCGCTGGATCTTGTAGTGATCCACGCGTGCGCCGTTCCCCACTTCGATCTCGGCCACGGCGTTCGTGAGGTACGCGGCGCCGAACGAGCCGGTGCTCGCGAAGCTCTCGATGATGGTCAGCCGCGACAGCGCTTCGGCCACGACGAGCAGGCGCGGGTGAATCCCCGCGCCCGCGGCCTGAGCGTCGGCGATGTGCACGATATGCACCGGCGCTTCAACGACTTCGCCGCCCGGCACGTGGATCACCACGCCGTCCTGCGCGAACGCCGTGTTGAACGCGGTGAAAGTCTGCCCCTCGCCACTCGCGAGCTTGCCGAGGTGCTCCGCCACGAACTCGGGCGATTCCTTCAGTGCCTCGGCGAGCGTCGTGACGCGCACTTCGGCCGGCAGACCCGCGAACGCCGAGAGCGAAGCTTCGAAGCGCCCGTTCACGAACACGAGCCGATGCCAGTCGGGGTCGCCGATGACCAGCGCCGCGACGTCCGCGGGACTGAGCGTAGCCGGCCCGCTGCGCGTGGGCGCGACCTTGAACACGCGCTCCGCGATCGGCGTCACGCTGGTGAAGTGCCAGTCCTCGTTGCGCGTGGTCGGGAAGCCGAGCGCGCTGAAGCGGTCCATTGCCTCCCGGCGAAGTGCGGGCAGCCAGGAAGGCCCGCCCGAAGCGCGAAGCGCCGAGAACGCCTGTTCGTATGTCGTGCGGGCCGTGTTCACGCCGCCTCCTTCACCCAGTCGTATCCGCGCGCCTCGAGCTCGAGGGCGAGCTCCTTGCCGCCGGACATCACGATCCTTCCGTGGGCGAGGACGTGGACGAAATCGGGGACGATGTAGTTCAGCAGGCGCTGATAGTGCGTGACGACGATCGTCGCGTTGTCGGGCCGCCGCAGCGCGTTCACACCGCCGGCGACGACGCGGAGCGCGTCGATGTCGAGGCCCGAGTCGGTCTCGTCGAGGATCGCGAGCTTGGGCTCGAGCACCGCCATCTGGAGGATCTCGTTCCGCTTCTTCTCGCCGCCGGAGAATCCCGCGTTCACGGAGCGGTGCAGCATCGCCTCGTCCATCTCGACGAGCTTGAGCTTCTTCTCCATGAGATCCAGGAACTCGATCGGATCGAGCTCTTCCTTGCCGTTCGCCTTTCGCACTTCGTTGTAGGCGGAACGGAAGAAGTAGGCGTTCGTGACGCCGGGAATCTCGATCGGATACTGGAATGCGAGGAACACGCCGGCCTGCGCGCGCTCCTCCGCGGGCATCGCGAGAAGGTCCTTCCCTTCGTAAATTACACTACCAGCGGTTACAACGTATCCCGGGTGGCCCGCGATGATCTGCGCGAGCGTGCTCTTCCCCGAGCCGTTCGGTCCCATGATCGCGTGCACTTCGCCTGCGTTCACGGTGAGCGAAATGCCTTTCAGGATTTCCTTGTCGCCCGCGGTGGCGTGGAGATTGTCGATCTTCAGCATCTGATATCTGTCTGTTTGAATTTGGTGTCGCGTTAACCAACCCTATCCGACTGAACCTTCGAGTGTGATGCCGAGGAGCTGCTGCGCTTCGAGCGCGAATTCCATCGGCAGTTCCTTGAAGACCTCGCGGCAGAATCCGCTCACGATGAGCGAGATCGCGTGCTCCGCGCTCAGTCCACGCTGCTTGCAATAGAAGATCTGGTCCTCGCCGATCTTCGACGTGCTCGCCTCGTGCTCCGTGATGGAACTGTTGTTCGCCACCTCGATGTACGGGAACGTGTGCGCGCCGCACTGGTTGCCGATCAGCATGGAATCGCACTGCGTGTAGTTGCGCGATCCGTGCGCCTTGGGGAGCATCTTCACTTGGCCGCGGTAGGAGTTCTGCCCCTTGCCCGCGCTGATGCCCTTCGAGATGATCGTGCTCTTGGTGTTCTTGCCGATGTGGATCATCTTCGTGCCCGTATCGGCCTGCTGCATGTTGTTCACGACGGCCACCGAGTAGAACTCGCCCGTGGAATTGTCGCCCTGCAGGATCACGCTCGGGTACTTCCAGGTGATGGCGGAGCCCGTCTCGACCTGGGTCCACGAAATCTTTGAACCCGTGTGAGCCTTCCCGCGTTTCGTGACGAAGTTGTAGATGCCGCCGACGCCGTTCTTGTCGCCGGCGTACCAGTTCTGCACGGTGGAGTACTTCACCGTCGCGTTGTCCAGCGCGACGAGCTCGACCACGGCGGCGTGCAGCTGGTGGGTGTCGCGCTTGGGCGCCGTGCACCCCTCGAGATAGCTCACGTACGCACCTTCATCGGCCACGATGAGCGTGCGCTCGAACTGCCCGGTGT
>PMYN01000052.1:0-14397 GCA_003171215.1 Gemmatimonadota bacterium
AGGCCGCGTTTCTCGTGCGGCACTTTGTCCGCCGCGTGAGCTTCGGCGATCGCGGCCTCGCGCCGCAGCTGGACGACCGCGTTGAGCTGCGGATTCACGGCGTCGATGCGATCGAGGTACGCGCGCACCGCCGTCTCGCTCGAGACCTTGCCGGTGCGAATCGCGGCAGCGAGATCGACGAGCGAAAGGGAACGCGGATCGTCTGCGGCCGGGGGGTTCATGACGGAATCGCTCACGTTGACCTGGGACTCGAGTCTGAGAAATGGCGCGCCCACTGCGGCCGCACTGCTCGCGGCGAGGAATGCCCGGCGCGAAAGTGGCGGCTGACCCGGAGGCTCATCGGGAATCATGCGATCAATTTGACAGTTGGGCGCCCAGTCCGCACTGTATTACAACGCTAACACAGTGAAACCGATGATCCGAGAGTTCGCCAACGCGCTGATGAGCGCCGCTCGGTCCTTCCGCCGCCGCCCGGCGTTCCTCGCGATCGCGAGTCTCACCCTCGGCATCGCGCTCGCGTTCTCGACGACGATTCTGGGCGTTCTGGACGGTGTGCGACATCCACCCGTCCCGTTCGATGATCCCGACCGGACGTTCAAGATCTGGTATTGGGGTGGCGGCGATCGCGTGCATCCCGGAGTGTCGGTCGACGAGCTGTACTCGGCGCTCAGTCAACTGCCGGCATTCGATGCAATTACGCGGTCCAATCTGGAGTTTCCGTTCATTCAGATCGGCGAGCGGGTGCCTGTCGGCAGCCGGAACACCGTGGCCCACGTGCCACAGAATTTCTTTCGCGTGCTAGGCGTTCGCCCGAGGCTCGGTCGCGCATTCGCGGACGACGAGGCGTCGAAGGGAAACAGCGCGATCGTGAGCGACAACCTCTGGCGGACCGAGTTTCAGGATCGAAAGACGATCGGCACTGCGGAAATCACGCTCGGCGATCAGCCCTACGCGATCGTTGGCGTCATGCCGCTGGGGATGAATGTCGGCGCACAATACGACACCGACGTTTGGGTTCCGCGCGCGGCAGGCGACACGTCCGGATACGGGCTTCCGACGATGCACCTCCGGCCCGGCGTCATGCCTGCGACAGCACTGGCGCAACTCACCGCGCTCGCCAATCAGTTCACGAGCGAGTACCACGTCGAGAGCCGTCCGTACGGATTCCGCCTCGAGGCGCTCCGCCGTGAGCCGAAGTCGCTTGGTGGCGGCTACTACGCGCTCCTCGCGCTCGCGCTGAGTATCCTCGTGATTGCGTGCGCGAACATCGCGACGCTGATGCTCGCGCGTGCGCTCGCGCGCCGCCGCGAGCTGGCGCTGCGGCTGTCACTTGGCGCCAGCACCCGCGCGCTCGTACTCGCCCAGCTGGCCGAGAGCAGCGTACTTGCGGTCTCGGGCGGCGCTGCGGGTCTCATATTGGCTCTCTGGGGACTCGGCGGCGTGAGCCATTTCATGTCCGGCAATCTGAACTGGCTCGCGAACATCGCCCCGCATTGGAGCTGGCGATGCTTCGGTTTGTCGCTCGCCGCATCGGCAATCGTCGCGTTGCTCACCGGAGTGCTCCCCGCATGGCACGCGGCCCGAATCCAGCCGATGGAACCGCTCAAGGAAAGCTCCGGCGGCAACACGGCGCCGGGGCTGAGACGCGTCCGGTTTCTCGTCGCCGGTGAACTCGCGCTCTCGCTCGCGCTGCTCGTCGGTGCCACGCTGCACGCCCGCAGCACGCTGAACCTCGCGCAGTTCCATTTCGGCTACGATGCAAGCCACGTGGTCTCGGTGTCTGGCCTATTCGTGTATCGCAACGACATTCAGGCAATCGGATCCGATAATCCGGTGGAGAAGCTGCTCCCTCTGATCGCCGCAACCAAGGGCGTCGAGCGCGCGTCCACGCTCGCGATCGGTCATCCGGACCACGCCCAGGTTTTCTCGGATCGCACGGTGGGAATCAAGCCGCTCCTGGCCGAGGACTACCTGATCACGGGCGCGCACTTCATGCGCACGATGGGACTCCAACTTCTCGCCGGCCGCGACTTCGAGCCGGGCGACGAGTTCCGCGGCGCGGTGATTCTCGATGAGCGCGCGGTTCGGCCGCTGTTCCCCGACGGTCAGGCGATCGGCCATTCGATACGTCTTGGCGGCGACGACGGCTCGGCGCCCTGGGTCAAAGTCATTGGTGTCGCCAGAGCCGCAGATCTCTGGCTCCCAAAGTATCTCGACGAGGGGCCGCGCTGGCCCCCGATCTACGCGAGCATTCAGCATCGCGACCAACGTGAGTGGCAGGTTGTCGCGCGCGTCTCAGGTGAGGTGCCCCTGGCAAAGTTGAGGATCAGCCGGGAGCTGAGCTCCGTGCTCTCCAAGAGCGTGCGACAGACGGTCATCGGATTCTCGTCCGACTACGACGGGCTCATGACCGCAAACATGTCGCTGATGCGTCTGTTCGGCGCAATCGGCCTCGCGGCGCTGGCGTTGGCAGCCGCGGGACTGTTCGCGGTCATCTCATACGCGGTGAATCAGCGCATGCGTGAGTTCGCGGTGCGCGTCGCGATCGGAGCGCGCCGCGGACACGTGTTACGCCTCGTGTTTCGCGACGTGGCCGAGTTGGCGCTCGCGGGTACGGCAGCCGGGGCTTTCGTCGGATTTTACGCGGGGTCGGTGATGGAGCAGGGACTGTATGGAGTAAAGTCGACCGACGTCGTTGCGCTGGTGATTGCGGAGGGTGTTCTACTCGCGGTCGCGTTCGGCGCCTGCGTCGTTCCCGCCCTGCGTGCGACTCGCGCCGATCCAGTGGACGTGCTGCGAGCGAACTAGCGGCGCGACGCAGGAGCGGATCGTGCGAGCCGCGCCACCCGCTCGAACAGCTTCGTGAACATCGCCTCCGTCAGCTTCCCCGTATTCGTGTTCTGATTCGACGGATGGTACGACGCCACGAGGATCCGGCCGTCCGGCGTTTCGTGCTCGGCGCCGTGCCCGAACGCGTATGCCTTCTTGCTTTCGATCACGCCCGTACGCTTCAGATGATTGAGATACGCATCGAACCCGATCCGTCCGAGCGCGACCACCACGCGAACGTTCGTAAGGATCGCGAGTTCGCGATCGAGGAACGGCGCGCAGTTAGACAGTTCCTTCGGCGTCGGCTTGTTCTGCGGCGGCGCGCAGCGCCCGGCGGCGGTGATGTAGGCGTCCGTGAGCACGAGCCCGTCACCCCGGTGAGTCCCGTTCGGCTGCGACGCGAATCCCGTGCGATGCAGCACCGGATACATGAAGTTCCCTGACGAATCACCCGTGAACATGCGCCCGGTGCGATTGGAGCCGTGCGCGCCCGGCGCGAGCCCGAGGATGAACACGCGGGCGCTCGGGTCGCCGAATCCCGGAACCGGCTTGCCCCAGTATTCGGCGTCGCGGTACGCACGGCGCTTTTCGCGCGCGACCTGCTCGCGCCAGGCGACGAGCCGCGGGCAGCGATGACACGCGGTGACGTCGCGATTCAGTTTCGCGAGCGCGATCGGCAGCTTCACTTTCTTCGGAGCCATGGCGAACTCGTAATATGCCGCAAGGACGGCCTGCGCGAAGCCGGCAACGCTGGCCGCAACTTGAGTGACTGACGATGCAGACCATCAACGGCCGAGGACATCGATGATCCGCACTCGCTCCGCTCGCTCGGTCACCAACGGTGTGATCGGCCCGCTCGCATTCGCGGCGCTCGTCGCGACAGGCGCGTCCGCGCAGTCCGCCTCCGGCACCCGAGCCCCACGCCCGACTTCACGTCGATGGGCGCCGACACGCTCCTCGGCGGACCCGTGTCCTATCGCAAGCGCATGTACCCGACCGCGATTCAGGAGACGTTCCCGTACGATTCGGCGCGCGTACAACAGAGGTTCACGGCGATGACGCTTGCGCTGCTCGATGCGCTCGCGCAAACAGATCAGCGCGCTCCCCGATTTCGCGGGATACGGCAGCGTGGCCTCGGCGGTCCGCGCGAAAATCCTGAGCGACCTCGGCTCGCTCTCCCTCGCGAAATCGCGGCGCGAGGTGGTGTATTCGGTCGGCGCCGCCGATGCGCTGCTGCTGGACCGCACGAGGCCGGAGTGGAAGCGGGACTTTCTCACACACCGCTTCCGACTCCCCGACCCGCGCTGATCACTTCATCGGAGGGCTACGGCACGACCCTCGCCGACTCGATCCGCGGCAGCCCGCGGCCCTCGAGCATCTTGTTGATCTTCGGCAGCTCAATCTGGATCCAGCGGTCGAACGTCTTGGACACGTCGCCCATCTCGCGCCCGATCGCGCCCGTCCGCTGCTCCTGCATCTCCGAAGGCCTTCCGTCGTAACCCACCACGCTGCCGTACAGTTCGGCGAGGTTCTCACGCAGGCGCTCCTCGCCGGTGATCATTCCGCCCTCCTTCGTGGCGATGATCTTCTTGCGCATCGTGTCCACCTGGGCCGATCCCTTCGCGAGGGTGCGCAGCAGCGAGTCGGCAGCGCTCAAGCCGGTGCCGCGGTCGCCGAGTGATTCGCGCATGTCGTTCATCCGGTCGACGACCGTCGTCATCTGGTTCATGAGATCGTACAGCGTCACCGACAACGCGAACTGCGCCTTGCGATCGGCCACCGTGTGCGATGCGCGCGAATCGCCGGCCACGCGCAGCACCGTTGTGTACTGCGAATCGCCCTCGGTGAGCTTCACCGTGTAGCGGCCGGGCAGGAAGCGCGGACCCACCACGAACGCTGCGGTGGCGGCCGTCGGCACGCGCGGCGGCGCCATCCGCATGGACCAGGCAACGCGGCTGAGACCGCGCCGCTTGCCCGTCGGAAGGCTCTGCACGAGCTTGCCCGCGGAATCGAACAGCTGGAGCTTCATGTCGCCGAAGATGTGGCGTTTCTTGAGGTAGTACGTGATCACGGCGTCGCCCGGCGGGTTCGCGCCTATGAACTCGGCGTCGCCGTTCGCCCAGCCGCCGCCCGCGTTGATCACCTGAACCACCGGCTTCGTCTGCACGAACGCGCCGCCGCGCGCGAGCTCGGCGGGCGTCAACTTGCGCAGCGGCGTGATGTCGTCGACGATCCAGATGCCGCGGCCGTGCGTGGCGATCACCAGATCGTCGTCGCGCGGATGGATCGCCAGGTCGCGCACGGCGACGGCCGGCAGGTTGCCGCCCTTGTAGCGCGCCCAATGCGCGCCGCCGTCGGCCGATACCCATAGACCGAGTTCAGTGCCGAGGAACAGCAGCTGCGGGTTGACGAGATCTTCCTTGATCACGTGCGCGTACCCGCGCACCGGCGAGCCGGCTGTGATCAGCGCGGTCCAGGTCCGGCCGAAGTCGGTCGAGCGATACGCGTAGGGCGTCATGTCGCCGAACGTGTGCAGATCGAACGTGGCGTAGATCGTGCCCGTGGCGAAGTGCCCCGGCTCCACGCTCGAGACCCACGCGCTCTTCGGCAACCCTGCGATGTTGCCCACCACGTTGGTCCATTTCTTCCCGCCGTCGCGAGTGACCTGGAGGTTGCCGTCGTCGGTGCCGGCCCAGATCACCGTCGAGTCCTTCGGCGATTCACCGATGGCGAAAATGGTCGTGTGCATCTCCGCGCTGGAGTTGTCCACGGTCACTCCGCCGGCTTGCTCCTGCTTCTGCTTCTCGGGATCGTTCGTGCTGAGGTCGGGCGAGATGCGGTCCCACGACTGGCCGTGGTTGCGCGACCGGAAGAGGTACTGCGCGCCGATGTAGATCGTGCCGCTCCTGGTGGGGCTCATGTGAATGGGCGTGTTCCAGTTGAAGCGCAGTTTGCCCTCGTTGTAGCCGGGCAGCGGCTTGATGTCGCGCACCTCGTGCGTCTTGCGGTTCACGCGCCCGATGTACCCGCCCTGCGATTCCGCGTAGACGTACGTGGGATCGGTGGGATCGACGAACATCCAGAAACCGTCGCCGCCGTACAGGTTCTCCCACTGGCCCTTCGCGATTCCACCCGGGAACTGTGATTCCCCGACCCAGGAACTGTTGTCCTGCAGCCCGCCGTACACCTTGTACGGCTTGTCCATGTCGACACTCACGTGGTAGAACTGCGAGATGGGGAGCGTCTCCGCCTTCCACCACTTGTCGCCGCCGTCGTACGAGTACCAGAGGCCGCCGTCGTCACTCGTCATGAGGTGGTCGGAGTTCACCGGATCCACCCACACATCGTGGAAGTCGCCGTGCGCGCTGCCGCCGATGTTGCTGAACGTGGCGCCGCCGTCCGTGCTCATGATGAGCGCACCGTCGGGCTTGTAGACTCGATTCTCGTTGCGCGGATCGACGATGAGGTTTGCGAAATAGAACGGACGCCAGAGCATGCTCTGGCTGCGGTCGCGAAGCTCCCAGGTCTTGCCGCCGTCTTCCGACCGGTAGAGGCCGTTCAGCGGCGGGACGGCTTCGATGAACGCGTACACGATATTCGGTTTCGATGGCGCGATGGTCACGGCGACGCGGCCCCATGGCTTTGCCGGAAGTCCCGTCGCGCTCTTGGCGTCGAGCGAAGACCATGTCGCACCGCCGTCCGTGCTCTTGAACAGGCCGCTGGCGCTGGGTGCGTCGGGGCCTTCGCCGCCGGAGCGGAACGTCCAGCCCTTCCGGCGGAAATCCCACATGCCGGCGTAGAGCGTTCGCGGAGAGGACGGATCCATCGTCATCAACGAGCAGCCGGTGGACGCGTTCGAGCCGGCGAGGATCTTCGACCAGCTCTTGCCGCCGTCGGCGGTCTTGTAGACGCCGCGATCGTCGCTGTCGCTCCAGAGCTTGCCGGGAACGCACGCGTAGACCGTGTTGGTGCTGGTCGGATCGATCAGGACCTTCACGATCCGTTCGGAATTCCTGAGCCCCATGTTCGTCCAGGTCTCGCCGGCATCGGTGCTCTTGTAGATGCCGTCGCCGATCGAGACGCTGTTGCGTGTCCACCCTTCGCCGGTGCCGGCCCACACGGTCTTCGGATCCTTGGGGTCGATCGCGAGGGCGCCGATGGACTGCACGTCCTCCTTGTCGAAGACGGGCTTGAACGTGGTGCCGCCGTTGGTCGACTTCCAGACGCCGCCACTGGCCGCGCCGACGTAGACGGTCAGTCGCTCGCCGTCATGGAACGCGGCGAGCGAGGTGACGCGGCCGCTCATCGCGGCGGAGCCGATGTTCCGGGCGCCGAGTCCCGACGTGGTTTCGGAATCGACGACGGTCGAGGAGCGCGCGGCCGGGCCGACGGACAAGGGAAGATTGCCGGCTGCCGGGAGCGGGGGCAGCAGCGCGCCCGACGACCGCGACTTGGCGGCGGCTTCGGCGGCGCTCATGAAGTGTTCACCCAGGGCGGGCCTGGCGAACCGGCGGTCGTCGACGTCGACATTCAGCGTGATGCGCTCCCAAGAGTACTGCTGCTTGTTCGCGCTCGAGCTGCCCTTTTCGCCGATCGCGAACGAGAATGGGAAGAGCACGCCCTGTACCGGCTTGTAGTCGCCGAGTTCGACTTCGAACGACCGCTCGGCGCCGCGCACGGTGCGCTTCACCTCGTACTTGATGGGGACGCACGACTCCTCGTCGAGGTAGTAGGTGCGCACGTCGCCGTTGCTGGCGAGCGTGACCTTGAGCTTGTAGACGTCGGTGCCTTCGATCTGATCCGTGCCGATCAGCTCGACCTTGTTTCCGCGCTGCTGGTAGTTGAAGAGGGGATCCTCGAACTCCGAGTCTTCGATGATGCCTTTGGTCTCATCCTCGCTGAGCGTCTCGGCGTCCTTCTTTCCCCCCCAGGGCTCGATCTTCCATCCGGTCTTGCCGTCGAACGACGTGGCGCCGGTCATGCCTCCGAAGGTGATTTCTTCGCGCACCTTGTTGGGGCGCTTGTTCTCGTTGGTCACCTCCGCCTCGAATCCGCCGCCTCCGTAGAACTTGCCGCTGCGGTGCACGGACTGGATCGCGCGCATGCGATCGGCGCCGCCGATTCTCCGGGCGTAGCGCGCGATGATCTCGTCGGCGGTCAGCGTCGCCTGTGCGGACGCGCGGCCGGCGACGAACAACAGGAGTGCGAGCACGGGGCGGACGAACCGGCGCATTTGGAAACTCCTTTCGTTATACGGCGGTGTCAGAATACTGAGGAACGGTCGTGCCGCCTGCAATCATGCGAGCCGTGTGACACGATGCCGGCCGAATCGGGTGCGTGCAAAGAGCGTTCATGCCGGCCGGGCGGAAA
This sequence comes from Gemmatimonadota bacterium, assembly GCA_003171215.1. GTDB lineage: Bacteria > Gemmatimonadota > Gemmatimonadetes > Gemmatimonadales > Gemmatimonadaceae > Fen-1231. The sequence goes on from PMYN01000052.1 coordinate 8,200, forward strand.
TATCAATCTCATGACGGCGGACACGTCGACCGCCGAAACTGCGTTTCGCGAGGCGTTGCGCCGGGATCCCGCGAATCAGGAGGCCAAGGGCCGTCTGCAGGCGATCGGGAAGCAGCCATAACGCGAACTTCGACCCGCCCACTGGCGCAAAAGTGCTCGTGTCTGGAGGTGGAGGACGACGCGCTGAGAATCATCACGCCGACACTTCTCTTGCAGAGCAAATGCGTTAGTGTCACGATACCGCACCGAAGCGGCTAATGCTGTAAAGATCTTGCGAAGCACCTCGCAGTTGCGATTGGCCCCCCCCCCAATGCAGAGAGGTTCCGCGTATGACAAGCCGATTGGTTCGTGTGTTGATCTCGGCCACGGTGGCGCTCACTCTCGTCGCCGGGAAGGCGTCGGTCGCGATGGCGCAGCGGGCCACCGTGATTACCGGCCGCATTATCAGCGAAACGGGAGCGCCGATCGAAGATGCCACCGTCACGCTCGCTGCGACGAAAGCCAGCACGCTGTCCAAGGCTGACGGCAGCTACTCGCTGTCGGCCGCCGCAGCGAACACCGGAACGTCGCAACTCGCGGTTCGCCGCATCGGCTTCGCGATGCAGCAGAAGGACGTGACGCTCTCCGGCGGACCCGTCCGGATGGACTTCACCCTCGTCGCCCGGCAAACGGTGCTCACCGGCATTACGGTGACGGCGCTCGGCATCCTCGCCGAGAAGACCACCGTCGGGACGTCGCAACAGACACTGTCGGGCGAGAATCTGACGCGGACGCCAACCCCGAGCGTCATCAGTGCGATGTCGGGGAACCTGAGCGGCGTGCAGATCGACCAAACCGGAAACATGGGCGGTTCGTCGCGCATCGTGATTCGCGGCGCCGGCTCGATCCTGGGCGAGAACCAGCCGTTGTTCATCGTGGACGGCGTTCCGTATTCCAACGCCAGCTTCTCCACGGCATCTGCCAGCGGTGGTCGTGACTACGGCACGGCGGCCGCGGACATCAACCCTGACGACATTGCCTCGCTGACGGTGCTCAAGGGCCCGAACGCGGCAGCGCTTTACGGCTCGCGCGCAGCGAACGGCGCCGTGGTGATCACGACGAAAACCGGCACGGGAGGCCCGGAGGGCACGCGGATGAACTTCACCACGCGCATGTCGTCGGATGTGCCCTCGGTGATGCCGAAATACCAGAACCAGTACGGCCAGGGATTCGGCGGAGCCTTTCAGTACGTCGACGGTGCCGGAGGCGGCATCAACGATGGCGCCGACGAATCGTGGGGACCGAAGCTCGACGGCCGGCTCATCGATCAGTTCTTCGGCAAGCAGCAGCCATGGGTGGCACACCCGAACAACGTCGCGGGCTATTTCCAGAGCGGCAGCACGGTTTCCAACACCGTGAACATTTCGACGGCGGGAAAGGGAATGGGCTCCCGGTTCTCGCTGACCAAGGACAATGTGCGCGGGCTCGTGCCGAACTCCTCGCTGTCGAAGTTGGCGGGCTCGGTTTCGGCCAGCGCGGTGATCAATTCCAAGTTCACCATCGCGGGTTCGCTGCAGTACGTGGAAAACAACGGGCAGAATCGCGTGGAAAACGGTTACACGGAAGGCAATCCCTTCATGACGTTCACCTGGTTCGGCCGCCAGGTGGATGTCGTCGGATTGCTCAAGAATCACTACTTCAACACGAACAGTCCGTATGGTTTCCCCGACGGCAGTCTTTTCAACTGGAACGACAACTATCACCGGAATCCGTACTGGCAGCAGTTCGACAACCCCGCGCCGGACTCGCGCGAGCGGGTGACGGGGCAGATCAACGGCACCTATGTATTCGCCGATTGGCTGTCGGGAGTCGTGAGGGGCGGCGGTGACTCGTACCGGTTTACGGCGCAACAGCAGTTCGCCGCCGGCAACATCGACAACACCGATCCTTCCTTCAACGGCGGATTCACCTCGGCGGATCAGCGGGCGAGAGAGACGAACTTCGAAGGCATCCTCACCGCCCACAAGGCGGTCGGCAGGTTCGACCTCACGGGAAATGCCGGCGGAAACATCCGGCGCAACGACGGATACGCTTCGTCGTTCGGCACGACCGGCATCCTCGTGCCGGGGATATACAACCTCTCGAACGCCGGCGTCGCGCCGTCGTTCACCAACAGCGAAGTGCACTCGGGCGTGAACTCGGTATACGGGTCGGCTGTTGCGACGTTCAATCACTATTGGACCGTCGAGGTCACGGGCCGTAATGATTGGTCGTCCACGCTTCCCAAGGCGAACGCGTCGTACTTCTATCCGTCGGTGAACACGTCGCTCGTATTGTCGGACCTGTTTCCCTCGATCACGAAGTCCAGCGTCCTCTCGTTCCTGAAAATCCGTGGCGGGTTTGCACAAGTGGGCTCCGACGCGGCCGCGTACCTGCTGCAGACGCTGTACAACGGATCGTCGAACAAGTTCAACGGCCTTCCGCTTTACACGCTGAGCAACACCTCGGCGAATGCGGCGCTGAAGCCCGAGCGCACGGAGAGCGCGGAAGGGGGCATGGAAGCCTCGTTCTACGACGACCGCATCACGTTCGACGGGACGTACTTCCTCAAGCTGACGCGTAACGAGATTCTGCCGCTCACGATCGCGCCCGCCACCGGATTCGCCGCGACGACCATCAATGCGGGGCAGATCAGCAATCGCGGTTACGAGGTGATGCTCAGGGCGGTTCCGGTGCGGCTCAAGAACGGATTCCAGTGGATGACGTCCGTGAACTGGTCGGCGACCAAGAACAGGGTCGACGCGCTCGCACCCGGACTCAGCACGATCATCATTGCCAGCCAGTGGGGCATGAACATCGAAGCTCGTCAGGGGCAGCCGTACGGCACGCTCTTCGGATACGACGCGGCCCGCGACCCCGCCACGGGTCAGGTCCTGCTCGTCGACGGTCTCCCGCAGCAAGCCGCAACCAAATCGATTCTTGGCAACGTGAATCCCGAGTGGACCGGCGGCTGGTCGAACGAAGTCCGGTACAAGAACTGGTCACTCAGCACGCTGATCGACATCCACCATGGCGGCCAGAACTTCTCCATCGGCAACTGGTGGGGCACCTACTCCGGCGTTCTCAGCAACACGCTGAAGGGCCGTGAAGTGGACTGGAACAACCCAGGCTACGTGGCGCAGGGCATTGACGCGGCCACCGGCAAGGCCAACGCCGTGGTCGTGACGGCGGAGAACTACAATCACGCCATCTACCCGATCAACTCGATGGGCGTGTTCGGCACCGGATTCGCCAAACTGCGCGAGGTACGTCTGACCTACGAGGTGCCACAGCGGTTCGCCGCGAAGCTCAAGCTCTCGCAGATGAATGTGGCGCTCCTGGGGCGCAACCTCTACACGTGGACCTCCTTCCCGAACTACGATCCCGAAAACTCGTCGAACGCCGGCAACGGCGGCCAGGGCTTCGACATGGGGGCGCTGCCCACGATGCGCTCCTACGGCCTCAATATCTCCATCACTCCGTGACCGGAAACCGGGAGAACTCACTCATGAAAATCATCCGACTCTCGGCCGCGCTAGTCACGATCGTCTCACTGACGACGACGGCCTGCAGCAACGACCTCACCGGGATGAACGCAAACCCGAACAGCCCGACTTCGGCTCCAGCCACCGCGTTGTTCAGCAACGCAACGGAGACCACGGTTGGACGGTTCAACGGTTCGTTCCAGACGCTGTCCATGACGTCGCTCTTCGCACAGCACATCGCACAGGTGCAGTACGTGGATGAAGACCGCGGTCACATTCGCACCACGACAATCGACGCGCTCTACACGGGCCTCTACACCGGCGAGCTCGAGGACTACGACAAGGTGAGGGTCATGGGGCAAACGGCGAAGACGCCGAACGTCTGGGGCCCCGCGCTGGTGATGCAAGGCTGGATCTTCCAGAACATGACCGACCTGTGGGGCGACATTCCGTACTCCGAGGCGCTCAAGGGAGACATCGGCGGGTCGCTCACGCCCAAGTACGACGCGCAGAAGGACATCTACTACGGGGTGATTGCATCGCTGACCACCGCCTCGACCGGCATGAAAGGGGCCACCGACGCCGGGCTCGGGAGCGCCGACCTCATCTTCCAGGGCGACAACACAAAGTGGCAGCGGTTTGCCAATTCGCTCCGCGCCCGCATGGCGCTGCGCATGTTGAAGGCCGATCCCGCGAAAGCCGGCACGGAGCTCGCCGCGGCGTTCGCCGCCGGCGTGATGACCTCCAACGCCGACAACGCCCAGATGGCGTGGCCGGGCGATGGCGTGTTCGACAATCCGTGGGCGGCCAACTTCGCCACCCGCGACGACCATCGCATGTCGAAGACACTGCTCGACACGATGAACGCATTGCATGATCCGCGCGTGCCTGTATATGCGCAGCCCACGAAGGCCGATCCGACGAAATACACCGGGCTGCAGAATGGGATGACCAACCCGTACTCGGATTCCGCCACCACCACGTCGCGGCCCGGGGCCATCTTCTATCCGGGTGCCACATCGTACGGCACATTCGGCACGGCTGCCGGCAAGAAGACGCCATCGAACCTGATGGTTTACGCGGAAGTGGCGTTCATTCAGGCCGAGGCGGCCGAACGGGGACTCGGCGGACTAAGCGGCCCGGCGGCGTACTACAACGCCGCAGTGACCGCTTCGATTCAGCAGTGGGGCGGATCAGCCGCCGATGCTGCGTCCTACCTTGCGCAGCCGGGCGTCGCGTACGCTGGTGGCGCCGCCGGCCTCAATCAGATCGGCGTGCAGAAGTGGATTGCCCTCTTTACGCAGGGGTCCGAAGCGTGGAGCGAGTGGCGCCGCACCGGTAATCCGGCGACCATCAAGATGGGTCCGAACGCGTATTCGGATGTCCAAACGGTTTGGCGCCGGATCACGTATGCGAGCAACGAACTGTCGGTCAACGCCGCCAGTCTCGCGGCCGCCATCGCCCGTCAGGGACCGGACAACTACGCCACGCGGATCTGGTGGGACAAGCCGTAGCACACGTTTCAAGGCAGGTACGAGGAGCGGGGCATTCCGGATCAACGGGGTGCCCCGCTGTGCGTCGCCCGTACAACCCATTGCCATCTTGAATCTTACCCTCGAACCGGATACATTACAAAGCTCGCCCATATCCATGTTGAGGTTCAAAATGAAGCCCGAAATCCATCCCGTTTACGCCCTGGCGAAGGTCAGCTGCGCGTGCGGAAATACGTTCCAGACCCGCAGCACACAGTCTGAGATCCGCCTCGACATCTGCGCTGCCTGCCATCCGTTCTTCACCGGCAAGCAGAAGCTGATCGACACCGCCGGCCGCGTTGAGCGCTTCCGCCAGAAGTACAACAAGCCTCAGCCCGCAACCGTCTGAGCCTCCGGGATCTCCTCACCGACGCGGTCGCACGCGCGGCGGAAGTCGAACGGGAGCTGCTCGACCCGAAGACGCTCCGCGATTCCAGATTGATGGCGTCGCTCGGGCGCGAGCACCAGCGGCTCGTGCAGGTCGTCGAGAAGGCTGCAGCGCTTCACAAGTACGATGACGAGCTCGCTGAAGTCCGCGAGCTCGTCGGCGTTGACGACCCCGAAATGGCGGCCGAGGCCACTGCGGAATTCGGCCGTCTGTCGTCTGCCATCCGCCGTCTTGAAGAAGAACTCAAGCCGCTGCTCCTCCCGCACGATCCGCTCGACGATCGCAACTGCATCGTCGAAATCCGCGCGGGTACCGGCGGCGACGAGGCCGCGCTCTTCGCCGGCGAACTCTTCCGGATGTATACGCGCTACATCGAGCGCAAAGGGTGGAAGACGGAGCTCCTCTCGCTTGCCGATGCGACGCTGGGCGGCGTGAAGGAAGCGATCTTCAAGATCGAGGGCCCGGGCGCGTTCGGCGAGATGCGCGGCGAGAGCGGCGTGCATCGCGTGCAACGCGTGCCGGCCACCGAAGCGCAGGGGCGCATTCACACGTCGGCCGCCACGGTCGCGGTGCTCCCCGAAGCCGAAGAGATCGATCTCAAGATCGAAGACAAAGATCTCCGCATCGATGTCTTCCGCTCGAGCGGTCCCGGCGGACAGAGCGTGAACACCACCGACTCGGCGGTGCGCATCACGCACATCCCGTCGGGGCTCGTCGTCAGCCAGCAGGACCAGAAGAGCCAGCTGCAGAACAAGCTGAAGGGGATGCAGGTCCT
>PMYN01000052.1:14405-61429 GCA_003171215.1 Gemmatimonadota bacterium
ACGTACAACTTTCCGCAGAATCGCGTGACCGATCATCGCATCAACTACACGTCGCACGATCTGGCGGCCGTCCTGAACGGTGACCTCAGCAAGCTCATCGAGGCGTTCCAGCTCGCGTCGGTCGAAGAGCAGCTGTCGGGTGGCAACGGATGAGACGGCAGACGGCGGACGGCGGACGGCAATCGGGACGGCAGACGGCGGACGGCGGACGGCAGTTGGGCCGACAGACGGCGGACGGCGGCGGCTCGAGCGCGATCCACCGTCTGTCGTCCGTCGTCCCAGCCGTCGTCCGCCCCCTGCCGTCTGCCGTCTGAAGCATGCTTCTCGGCGCCCTGTTCGATGAGCTCGCCGTGCTTCTCGCGGGTGCCGGAGTCCCTCCCGCCCGCTCGGACGCCCGCGACCTGATCGCCGCGATCCTCGACAAACCGAAATTCTGGCCCACCGCCAACCAGTCGCTCGAGCTCGATCGTGCGACCGAAGTGGCGATCAGAAAAGCCGGCGCCAGGATGGTCCTCGGCATGCCGATGCAGTACGCCGTCGGCCGTGCGGCCTTCCGGCATCTCGAACTGAACGTCGACCAGCGGGTGCTGATCCCGCGACCTGAAACCGAAATGCTTGTCGAACTCGTCCTGGGATTGGCGGGCCAGGGCGGCACCGCGGTGGACGTCGGAACGGGCTCGGGTGCGATTGCGCTCGCCCTCGCGGCGGAAGGGAGGTTCGACAAGGTCATCGCCACGGACATCTCCGAGGACGCCCTCGAGGTCGCCCGGAGCAACCTCGGGGCGATTCCGCCTGAAAAACGGACACTGATCGACTTCAGGCTGGGAACCCTGCTGGAACCGGTCGCTGGAGAGTTGGCACGGGCGATAGTTTCGAACCCGCCGTATATTTCTCCGGCGGAAAAGGGCGATCTCCCGGCTGGCGTGCGCGATTGGGAGCCCGCACTCGCCCTTTTCAGCGCGGAAGACGGCATGGCGGCGATTCGCGGCATCGTGCGCGAGGCGGCGGCCCTGCTGGAGCCCGGCGGGTTGTTGGCGGTTGAAATCGACTCCCGCCGAGCGGGGCTCGCGCGAGAATGCGCGGAAACCGACTCGCGATTCCGCGATGTCGAAATACGAACGGATCTCACGGGCCGCGAGCGGTTTCTCGTAGCCAGACGAAAGGAGCGGTGATGCTGAACGAACGCGCGGTGGAGCTGGGTCGCCTCATCGGCCAGAGCACGGAGTATCAGGCGGTGAAGCGCGCGAATGCGGCGCTGAACGAGGACCAGCAGGCGATGGCGCTTCTGCAGAAGATGGAGGGCCTGCGCACGGCCGCGCAGCAGATGATCGAGCGTGGCGAACAGCCGACTGCGGAGATGGAGCAGGAACTCGACGCCCTGCTCAGCGAAGTCCAGACGAATCCCACGTACCAGCGCGTGATCGTCACGAACGAGAATTTCGACAAGGTGATGGTGCAGGTGAACCAGTGGATTCTCGACGGCATGCGAAAGGGCGCCGCGAGTCCCATCATCACGCTGGGATGAGCGACAAGAAGCGCGGGCGGCTGATCGTATTCGAAGGCGTCGAGGGTGCCGGCAAGAGCACCCAGCTCGAGCGCCTCGGCGGCCATCTCGCGCGCGCCGGCGTCTCGTATCGCGAGTTTCGCGAGCCCGGCGGCACTGCCCTCGGCGACTCGATCCGGCAGCTGTTGCTGGATCCACTTTCAACGGTCTCGGCGCGCGCCGAGGCGCTCCTGTTCATGGCGTCGCGCGCCGAACTTGTCTCTCGTGAACTGCGGCCCGCGCTCGAGTCGGGAACGATCGTCCTCCTCGACCGGTTCTTCCTCTCCACATACGCGTACCAGATTGCCGGCCGCGGCCTCGCGGAGAGCGACGTGCGGTCGGCGAACATGATGGCCACGGACGGGCTGGTGCCGGATCTCACGCTGCTGCTCACGCTGAGCGCCGACGTCGGCCTCGAACGGGCCGAACGGCGCAGCGCGACGGATCGCATCGAACGATCCGGGCGCGAGTTCCATGTGCGCGTGGAGGAGGCGTTCGCCGAATTCTCGACGCGGGAGTGGCAGGGCACGCACGAGGAGTGCGGCCCGATCGTCGCCCTCGACGCGAGCGGCGCTCCGGAAGCGGTCGAGGCGCTGGTGCTCGACGTCGTGACGGCGCGATTCCACGAGTTGCGTGCGGCGCCGGGAGCGGCCGCGTGACGCGCGCCCGGGCTGTCGCGGTCACCATCGTCCTGGCCGGGGCCGTGATCATCGGCGGATGGTTCATGCAGCGCGGGCTCGCGACGCGCGGCGCGCGCGGCAAGATGAGCGAGGCCGAGGGCGCGAAGCTGTTCGACGCGGTGCTGCGGCGCGTGGAGGACAGCTGGGTGGACTCCGCTACGTCGGAGGAGCTGTACCAACGCGCCACGACCGGGCTCGTGCAGCAGCTCGGCGATCCGAACACGGCCTTCCTCTCGCCCGACCGCCTGCGCCGGCTGCGCGAGGTGGTAAGCGGCAGCTATCGCGGCGTCGGGATGTCGGTAGACACGCGCGATGGATGGATCACCGTGCTCGCGCCGCGGCCGGGCTCGCCGTCCGAGCGCGCCGGCATTCGCGCCGGCGACCGTCTGATCGAGCTCGATGGCCAGGCCATGAAGAGCTGGACGGTGGAGGAGGCGCGCAACGCGCTCCGCGGTCCGCTGGGGAGCACGGTGAAGCTCTTGATCGAGAGGGGCGGCGCGAGAATTCCGCTCACGCTCGAGCGCAGCGACATCCACGTGCGCTCGGTGCAGCGCATCACGATTCTCGACGACCACGCGGGATATGTGGCGATCGCGTCGTTCACGGATTCGACGAACCTCGAAGTCGCCGCCACGGTCGATTCGCTCGTGCACGCCGGGGCGACGTCGCTCACCATCGACCTGCGCAACAACCCGGGCGGCCTGCTCGCGCAGGGTGTCGCGGTCGCCGAACTCTTCCTGGATCCGGGACAGAAGGTCGTCTCGACCAAAGGACGCGTCCCGACCGCAAACGCGGCGTACAAAGCAACGAGCCCGCAGCGCTGGCCGAACCTCCCGATCGTCGTCCTCGTGAACGTCGGTACCGCCAGTGCTGCCGAAATCGTCGCGGGCGCGTTGCAGGACCACGATCGCGCCATCGTGATCGGGCGACCGTCGTACGGGAAGGGGAGCGCCCAAGCGGTGATCGGGCTCTCCAATGGGTCCGCACTCAAGCTCACGGACGCCCTGTGGTACACTCCGGCGGGGCGAAGCATAGATCGCGCCCACCCGAACCGCGCGCCGGGAACGGCACCCACGGACACCACGCGGCCGCGCTACAAGACCGACAGGGGCCGCGTGGTGGTGGGCGGCGGCGGTATCGTGCCGGACCTCGTGCTTGGCGACAGCGCGGTGCCGCCCGCCGAGCGTGCGTGGGTGGCGGCCGTCGGCTCGCGCGTGCTGATCTTCCGCGACGCGCTCTCGACGTTTGCGGCGAAGGTCGTGCGCTCGGGCGTCGTGAAGGATCCGGACTTCAAGGTGACAGCCGAGATGCGCGATGGATTCTGGCGCGAGATGAATGCCAAGAAACTGACGGTGCCGCGCGACATCTTCGACGACGCACGCGACGCCATCGATCGCGTGGTGGGCGCCGAGATCGCGCAGCAGGCGTTCGGCGTGGTCGGTGCGCAGCGGCGTGCCGTGCATCTCGACCCGGTGGTCGCGCACGCGGTGCGGCTGCTCCAAGGCGTGAAGGCGCCGGCGGCGCTGTTCGATCGGGTCGCCGCTGCGAACGCGGCGCAGAAGCCGCTCGCCAAGCGATGAGTTCCTAGGGCTTCTTGCCCATGAGCGAGCCGGAGTCGACGATCCTCACCCCGGCCGGCACCACGAAGACGAGCGCGTCGGCGGGCAGGTCGACATCCGTGCGCACCGACGTGAACCGCACCCGTCGCACGAGCCCGCTCGGCTCGACCACTTCGAGCTGCCAGATCAGCGCGTCGGACTTTCCGATCCACAGTGTGGCGCGCGTGAACGGCATGTCCGCCTTCTTCGGCGAGAGCGCGTACACCGTGGTCGCGTGCGTCTCGACCGGCTCGTCGCGCATGCGCACGGCGACGTAGTCCGCCTTCGGCGCCGAGAGCAATTCCGCCAGCACGTCGAGACCCGCGCCGGCCTGGCTCGGCATCTTGATCACCTGGCCTCTGGCGGTGCTCGGCAGGTAGAGCCAGAGCGACGTGCCGTCGTTCACGATCGCGTCGCCGTTGGGCTCGGTGAAGCGGAGGGCGAATCGCGAGCCGCCGCTCTGGAAGTACTCGCCGCGCGCGGGGTACACGGTTCCCGTCGCCGGGCTCGTGAGCGTCTGCTCGAACGTGGCCCGTACCGTGCGCGCCGCGCGATACTGGCGGGCGGCGCGATCGACGAGTGTGTTGGTGGTGTCCTGAGCTGTGAGTCCCGACGCGAATGCGACGAGGAGCAGGATGTTCAGCCTCACGCCACTCCTGCAACGACACCGGCGATCTGCCGGTCGACGGCCTCGGCCACGCGGCGCAGCTGGCGCATCATGTCGCCGAATTGTTCAGGGTTCAGCGACTGGGCGCCGTCGGAGAGTGCGCGGTCGGGCTGCGGATGCACCTCGACGATGATGCCGTCCGCTCCGGCGGCGACGGCGGCGCGTGACATCGGCGTGACGACGGCGCGGCGTCCGGTGCCATGGCTCGGATCCGCGACGATCGGAAGGTGCGAGAGCTGGTGCACGACCGGGATCGCGGTGAGGTCGAAGAGGTTTCGCGACGTCGTGTCGAAACTGCGAAGGCCGCGCTCGCAGAGGATCACGTGCGGGTTGCCCTCGGCGAGAATGTACTCGGCGCTGAGCAGGAGATCCTGTATCGTGGCGGCCATTCCGCGCTTGAGCAGGACCGGCTTCCCGATCTTGCCGACCGTCTTGAGCAGNNACGAGATGCGCCCCCTCGTCGTCCATCGCTTCCGTGACGACGGCGAGGCCCGTTTCGCGCTTGGCGAGCGCAAGCAACTCGAGTCCCTTGCGGCCGAGTCCCTGGAAGGAGTAGGGCGAGCTGCGCGGCTTGAATGCACCGCCGCGGAGGGCGACCGCACCGGCGGCCTTCACCGCGCGCGCGGATTCGAGAATCTGCTGCTCGGTCTCGACGGAGCACGGGCCGGCGATCACCGGGATCTCCTCGCCGCCGAACGCCACGCCGGGCGCGATCGTGACGATCGTGTTCTCGGGGCGCCATTCGCGCGACACCTGCTTGTACGGATTCGACACGTGAATCACACGCGCGACGCCGGCGAGCTCGATGATCAGCGAATCGTCGACGCGCCCGTCGTTGCCGACGAGCCCGACCGCCGTACGCTGCGCGCCGGGCATCGGGGCGGGCGTGTATCCCATCGCCCGAATTGCTTCGCACACGTGATCGACGTCTTCCTGCGTGGCTTGGTGCGACATCACAACGAGCATCGGTCCTCAGTGGGGCGGGGGGCAGTATGCTTGAAATATAAACGGTTACGGGCTCTTAAAACGGCGAGGAGCGACGCCGTTCGTGCCGTCGCCCGTCGCTACTTGCCCTTGAAGAGCAGCTTCTTGGTCGAGGTGACTCCATCCCCCACAAACCGCACCAGATACACGCCCGGCGGCACGGTACGGCCGGTGTCGTCGCGGCCGTCCCACGTGAGCCGGTCATCACAGCCGCTGTCGCTGCCCACGGCTGCCCTGCCGTAGCGGCCGGGCGGATAGGTCGGGCCGAGCCCGCGGCCCGGTGTGACCTGCGCGACGTGATTGCCGCGGAGGTCGAGGATGTCGATGCGCACGTTGGACTGGTTCTTGAGGTCGAACCAGATGCAGGTCGTGGACACCCGCGCGTTCGGGAACGGGTCGGGAAAATTCTGGTAGAGCACCGTCGCGAACGGGGAGTTGGCGCTGAGAATCACGAACGTCGAGAAGCTCTGCACGCGGATGCTGTCGCCCGTCGAGAGCCACGCCGTCACGGACCAGAGGTACGACGTATTCGTCTCGAGCGGCGCCGGCGCTTTGTACACGGTCTCGGGCTGAAAGCTCGTCTGCACCGGAAAACCATCGGCCCTTCGCGAGATCACGATCTCGAAGTTCCACGGCTTGACCGGCGCGTGCGTCGCGACCGCAGTCCACAGGAACGACGGGAAGGTGGTGTCGACCGTCGAGCCGTTGAGGCCGTTCGGCGAGATCAGCGTGAGCCACGCCTGTGTCTGTCGCGGCCCGACGGCGTCGGTGACCAGATTCACGCCCTGCGCGGTGCGAATCCGGGCGCGCCACCAGATGCTGATCTTCTGCGGAAGCAGGCGCGGAATGACGATCGAGGCGGACGTGCCGACCACCGTGGTGTCTGCGAACAGCGCGCTGAAGTCCGCCGCCGTCGCGACCTGCAGGTCGATCTGGAGCGGCAGTTCCGTGGGCAGGAAGCCGGAGGTGGTCACCGTGAATGCGGGCGTGCCGTCGTGGATCGGATTGCCGGCGGGGCCCGTGACGACGACCGAGCCGGAGGTCTGGGCGCCGGCGGGCTGCGCGGCCAGCAGGACGGCCATGGCGAGCGCGCACGCCCGCAGCACGGCGCGCATCAAGCCGGTGCGGCCGCCAGCGGCTCCGCTCCGTCGACAGCCGGGCCGCGCATCCGCACGCTCACGAGCGACGACACGCCGGGCTCCTGCATCGTCACGCCGTACACGGCATCGGCCGCTTCGGTCGTCGTCCGCGGATTGTGCGTGATGACGATGAACTGCGTGTGGGTCTTGAACTGGTTGAGCATCTTCACGAAGCGGCCGATGTTGGCGTCGTCGAGCGGCGCGTCCACTTCGTCGAGCAGGCAGAATGGGCTCGGCTTGGTGAGGAAAATTCCGAACAGGAGTGAGAGCGCGACGAGTGCTCGTTCCCCACTAGAAAGCAGGTGGATCCTCTGCGTCTTCTTGCCGCGCGGCGACGCGTGGATCTCGATGTCGCAGTCGAGCGGCGCCTCCTCGTTCTCGAGGCGCAGGTCGCAGTCGCCGCCGCCGAAGAGCGTGTTGAAGATGTGCCGGAAGTGACTGCGCACTTCCTCGAACGTCTTCAGGAACATCTCGCGAGCCGTGACGTCGATCTCCTTGATCGCCTGCTGGAGCGAGACCTGCGCGTTCGCGAGGTCGTTGCGCTGCGACTGGAGGAACTCGAGTCGCTTCGTCTCCTCCTGGTGCTCCTCGATGGCGAGCGGGTTCACCGGTCCGAGCGACTCGATGCTCTCGCGCAGCTGCTCGGCTTCGCTCCGCAGCGCGTCGTCTTCGGCGTCGACGGCGGTGTAGTCGGCGAACAGTTCGTCGAGGGGGCGGCGCCACTCGGTCTCGAGGCGCTCGCGGATCGCGGCGCGCCGGCCGGCGAGTTCGGTATGGCGAAGCTCCGCGTGGTGCAATCCGTCGCTGAGCGCCGTGGCCTCGTGTCGCGTGCGGTCGAGCGTGTGCTCGGCGTCCGCGAGCGCCGCATCGGCGGCGCGGACGCCGGCTTCCGCGCCGGCCTGGGCGGCTTCCGCCTCGGTCAGCGAGAGTTGACGGGCGGTGAGCTCGGCCCGCCACGCGTCCATCTGCCGCTCGAGCGCTGCATCGTCCTCCGAGAGCGCGGCGAGCTCTTGCTGCAGCGTCTGAAGCCTCAGCAGGGCACTTGCCTGCTCGCGCTCCAGGCGTTCACGCCGCTCGGATGCCACCTCACGCCGGGCCTGCGCCTGCGCGTGCGTCACCTGGGCGGCGGCACGTGCCTCTCGCGCGGCGTCCTGCCGGCGATCGGCGTCGCTCAGGGTGTCGCGGGCGGCGACGTCGGCACTCTCGGCTTCCGTGAGCGCCGCGGCCTCGCGATCCTGCGTCGCGATCCCCTCGGTGACTCTGGCGGTGAGTTCGTCGCGGCGGCCGGCGAGGCGCTCGGACAAGGCGACCGCATCGGCGAGCTCGCGCGTCGTGCGGAGGTGCGTGCGCTCGTGTTCGGCGCGTGCCTGCGCCGCTTCCTGAGAAACTCTATGGGCGCGCGTCGCCGCGTCCGCCGCGGCGCTCGCGGCCGCTTCGGCCTGCTCGAGGCTCGCGTGCACGCTCTGCAGCGTGGCGGCCGCCTGCGCGCGCGTCGCGTCCATGGCCGCCGAGGCGGCACGCAGTTCGGAGAGCTCGGCGCGGCGGCGCAGCGGGCCGGCGCCGGCCTGCGTACCCGGAAGCCACACGGCTCCGCGCGCATCGACGAAGGCGCTGCCCGAATCTTCCGCGTGCACGTGACCGAGGAGCGCGCCCACCCAGTCGCGCACGGGACCGTCGCTCTGCACGAGCGCTGAGAGCGCGCCCTCATCCGCGCCGCCGCCGTACGGCGACGGCTTCGCGTCGAGCGGGAGGAGCAGCAGCGGGCCCGGATTGGCCTGCGCGTGCCAGCGGCGCACGGCGTCGGCGGCGGCGCGATCGCGAACCACCACGGCGTGCACCGACGGTCCCAGAAAACGCTCGACGAGCAGCGCGGTGGCCGCGTCGGCGCCGATGTAGTCCGAGAGCGGACCGAGCACGGCGCCCGCGCCGAACTGCTCGCGGTCCCGCAGCAGGCGTGCCGCCGCCGGAGCGAGCCCGACGCGCTCGCGCTCGAGCCCCTCGAGTGCGCTCAGCTTGCCGTGCATGCCGGCGTGCTCTTCCTCGATGCGCCGCAATTCCGAACGAGCGGCGGCGTCGCGGTCCCGCCCGTCGTGCGCCGCGTCGTGCGCGGCGGCGAGGGTCGCATCGGCTTCGGCCGCTGCGGTGGCCGCGACGGCGAGCTGCTCGTCGGCGATCGCCAAGTCGCGCTGCGCAAGCCGCTGCTGCGACGCGAGCTGCTCGTGCTCCGCCGCCAGCGTGTGCGAGCGCTGGGCGACGTCGGCGAGTTCACGCTCGGCCCCTTCGCGCTCCAGCTCGAGACGGCGCAGGCGGTCGCGCAGCTCGCGCACGAGCTTGTCGGCGCGCTCGAGTCCATCACGGCGCATGGCGACGGCGCCGCGCGCTTCTTCCTCGGCGCCGACCTGACGCTGCAGCGCCTCGACGGCCTCGCCGAGCGATGCGCCGGTGCGTTCCTCTTCTTCGCGAGCCGCGGCGAACTCGGCGACCACGCGCTCGCCGAGCGACGCTCCCTCACTGCGTTCCTGCTCGGCGCGCGTGCGGCGGTCCAGGGCATTGCGGTGCCGCTCCGCGGCCACGGCGATCTCGCCCTGCAGGGTGAGCGACGCCTCACGGGCATCGCTCACGACCTTGTCGCGCTCGTGACGGCGGGCTTCCGCCGCGGCGCGCGCGGCGTGCGCGGCATCGCGAGCCTGCTCGGCGGCGTGCACCTGCTGCTGCGAGCCCGGCGCGCGGCCGCGCAGCTCCTCCAGCGCCAAGTCGAGCTGGCCGAGTTCGTCCTTCCACGCGGCCATCTCGCGCGATGCGAGCGTGAGCTCGACGGCGAAGCGCCGCGTGGTGATCTCGCCGTGACGCTCGGCGCGCTTGCGCTGGCGCGCGAGCGAACGCACCTGGCTCGTGACCTCGTTGACGAGATCGTCGAGGCGGGAGAGATCGGCGGTCGTCTGCTCGAGGCTGCGCTCGGTGCTGCGGCGGCGGTCACGGTACAGTCCGACGCCAGCGGCTTCCTCGAACAGCTCGCGACGGTCGTCGGGGCGATCCGAGAGCAGCGCGTCGATCATGCGGCTCTCGATCACGACGCCGCTGTCGGCGCCGAGTCCGGTGCCGCGCACGAGGTCGTGGATGTCGCGGAGGCGGCAGGGCGCACGGTTCAGGAAGTATTCGCTCTCACCCGCGCGCGAGAGGCGGCGCGTGATGACGACTTCCTGGAACGGCACGGGGAGCCCGCCGTCGTCGTTCGAAAAGTGCAGCGAGACCTCGGCGAGGTTGACCGCCTTTCGCGCGGACGACCCCTGGAAGATCACTTCCTCCATCTTCGCGCCGCGCAGCATGCGCGCGCGCTGCTCGCCGAGCACCCAGCGCACGGCGTCCGAAACGTTCGACTTGCCGCAGCCGTTCGGTCCGACGACCGCAGTGACGCCCGTGTCGAAGAGCATCTCGGTGGGGTCCGCGAACGACTTGAATCCGTGCAACTCGAGTTTCGTCAACTGCACTTAGTACGTTCTCCCAGTTCGAAAGGCGAGGACCGGCGCCACTCCCGCCGCGCGCAGCGCGGAGGCCAGCGGCGCGGCCTGAGCCGGCGTCTCGAAAGCGCCCGCGAACAGGCGAACGCTTCCATCGTGCTGCACCAACAGGTACGGGTTGAATCCGCGCTTCCGCCACGATTCGTGGAGACTCATCGCCTGCGTTCGCTCGATGTTGTCCACAAGCACCAGCGCGTACGGCACCTTCACCACGCGTCCCTCACCGCTGCGCACCAGCCGCTCGCGTCGCATTGCGCCGAGGAGCGAGTCGGCACCGGCGCGATCGTGCGACGCGCCGATGATCACCTTGTACCACACGCTCGTCGAACCGCCGACGGTGACCGGCGAAACCGTCGCGCCGTTCTGTGAGGTGCCCTCTCCGTTATCCGCGAGAAATGAATTTGCACCCGCGAGGGTGTTCGCCGCCATCACTTCCACTGCGAACGGCGCCGTACTGGACGTGTCCGCGGGGTTGACAGGATCGGTGAGCCGCACAGTGTCCGCGGGTGGAATTACCGTGGCTGGCGCGGCGGGAGCCGGAACAGCAGCGGTTCCCGCGGCCGCCTGAGGCATGGAGCGCTTCGCGATTGCCGCGCGATAAATCGAGCTGATGCTGCTTCGTGCGAACCAACCCACGGCGACAATTGCAAGCAGCGTGGCGATCACCATGAGTGCCGCGCGCTGCCGGCCGCGATCGGCCGGCGCGCGCAGCGCATCGCGCGCCGGTTCCGGCGACGTGATCGTCGCGAGCACCTTGAGGCCTCGCGCGAACGATGGCGGCACGTCGACCAGCACGGTGCCACCCGTGGCAGCGGCGAGCGCCGCCAACCCCGGAGCGTCCGCAGGAACCACCAGCATCAGGAACGCGCCGACCTTGGCGAAGCCGTTCACCAGTCGCGGCCAGCGCTCGTGTGCGAGGATCTCCTCGCATGCCACGGGCGGCGAGCCGGCGGGAAGAATGAAAAGCGAATCGCGGTCGGGCGCGGGGCGCGCGATGTCGTTGAGCGGCAAGCCTTGACGAAGGCAGTCCGAGAGGCCGAATGCGTCCTCGCCGCCCGCAACCGCGTACAGCGGCGCCGCCTCGCCGGTGAGGTCGCCGAGCGCGACGTGCCGGTGCTCGCTCTCCACCTGCGCGATCGCCAGCGCGACCCGCGCCGAATGTTCGGCGTTCGAGCCCACGATCAAGACCGCGGAGATTTCGCGCAACTGCCCGGCGATCCTGCGCCCTTCGTCTTCCCACCAGGTTGTTCCAGTCTGCCGCGGATCGAGCGGTGGTGTCACGGCGCGCCCTCGTAGACCCAGTAGGGAAGGCCAGTGCGCCTGCCCGCGCGCTCGGCCTCCTCCTTCGTGTCGAACGGTCCGTACACCACGCGATATACCGGTGTGCGATCGCTCACGCCCGGTACGACGCGCACCGCATGTCCGTCCACGGTGATCGACGCGGCCAGCGTCTTCGCCCGGTCTTCCGAGAGCAGCGCGGCGAACGAGAGCGTGAACGTGCCGTGTTTCGGCGCGCCGACGATCGCGCGCGGCGGCGGAACCGGCTCCGCAGCGCCCGGCGCGGGCTCGAGCGAGCGGGCAGCGCCCGGCGCTGCAGATGGAGCCGCAGATGGAGCCGCAGGCTGCGGCGCGGCGCGCGTGCTGTCCGCGGCGGCGGTGGCATCGGGGTCGGAGCCGAAGCTCACCGGCACGTCGAGCCCCTTGGCACGGGGACGGAATCCGTTCCAGCGGATGAGTGTCCACATGTCCGTCGCGCCCGCGAGAAAACGCGTGCGTTCCCGTTGCGATTCGGCACCGACGATCACGACGTCGCTGTCCTGCAGCACCGCGAGACCGCCGTCGGGCCCCACCAGCGGCAGGTCGGCGCGCCACCGCGAGCGGACGGTGCCGATCGCACGCGACGTGCCGATCGCGACGATGCGCACGGAATCGCCGGCGGCGCTGCGGGCGAGGAGGTAGCGGCCGTCGGGATCCATCCGCAGGGCGGTCGCGGTCCCCGCGATGTCGATCGTGCGCTCGATCTCCTCCGTGAAGCGATCGACCACGGTGATCGACTTCTTTCCTTTCAGCGCGACGAAGATCCGGTCTCCGCTTGGCGTCGCCACCGCGTCCACCGCCTGGCCGGGAAGCCACACGGTGCGCGTACGCGTGAGGTCACGCGTGCGCACGCCGGCGAGTCCCGAATCGCCGATGAAATAGAGGCGGTCTCCGAGATCGGTGCGGACGAGCAGGTCGGCGTGCGGAACCGACGTCGTCTCGGTGACGCGCGGCTCCGGCGGATGCAACCGGCGGAGTTCGTGCCGGTTGCCGCTGTCGGTCAGCAGCACGAGCGAGCCGTCGGGCAGCGGCAGGAGCCCGCGCGGCGGCTGCTCCGGCGTGAACGTCCAGGTGCCGCTCGGCGTGAGCCTGCTGACGTCGTGCTTGGGCGTGAGCCCGTAGATCGCCCAGCCGTCGGCGCTTGCGAGGCCGGTCAGCGCGGTGGTCGCGGCGGCTCCGGCACTGCCCATGCGCAGGTCGAGCCGGCCGGGGACGCCGCGCGCGTCAACGTAGGCGAGCGAGCCCTGTGCGTCGTCGAACGCGAGCGTACGCGAGAGCACGGGCACGCGCTGCGGCGACGACCAGAGCACCGAGTCGGAGCCCCAGCGATACGCCCTCGCCGTTCCGCCGTTTCCGGCGAGCCTGATGAAGACGGCGTCGGGACCATTCGTCCCGCCCGCGAGCGGAGGGTACGCGCCCGTCGAGCCGCGCGAGCACGCGGCGAGGGCGAGAACGAGCAGGAGCGGGTAGCGCACCCCCCAAACTAACGGGGGTCTAGAACGATTGCCCGATCGACCAGTTCCAGTAGCCCTTGTTGTTGAATGAGTCGCGCGGGATTGCGTAGTCGAACTTCAGGAGTGCGATGTTGAAGACGTTGATCCGGACGCCGTAGCCGAAGCTTCGCAGCGGATAGCGCATCGTGGTCGGATCGTAGTTCGCCGGCTTCGTGAGGCTGAGAGACTGTCCGCCCGTCCACGCCATCCCGGCGTCGTAGAAGAAGACGCCGTCCACCGGGGGCATGGTGATGGGCAGGAAGCCGAGGTCGAACCTGCGGATGAGCGGGAACCGGAGCTCCACGCTTCCGAGCGCAGTCCTGCTTCCGAGCAGCTGTTCGGCAGAGCAGGTCGAAGTGGTGGGCGCTCCAGACGTTGTCGTCGTCTGGAGCGCGCCGCAGTTCGACGAGGTATAGGCCTCCCGGTCGTATCCTCGCACATAGTTCGGAGAATATGGATTGGCGATGAACTGCGGGAACAGCGTCTCGCCGCTGCCGACATTGACGTTCGCGTAGAGGTGTGTGGCGACCGTCAGGAAGCTGAAAACCACTGCATCGTACCGGCGGATGTCGGCGATGTAGCTCATCCAGTTCTGTGTGCCGGCATTCGTTCCCACCTCCAAGCGGTACCGGTGACCGTAGATTCCGGTTCCGGTGCCGTTGAAAAGCGCGTTGTCCGCCACGTACGCCACGTACGGCGATGCGTAGTCGAACGAGCCGGTCCCCTTGATGCTGTCGACGTAGTAGCCGGTATTGTAGCCCGTCGTAAAATCCGCGACCTGGCTCACGAATTCCGCCGACTTGTCGATGTTGGTCAGTGACGCGCCGATTTCGAACCGCTCGAAGCGGTTGCGCGGATAGATCGAGGAGAAGAACGCGCTCCGGATGATAAAGCGGTCGAGCTCCTCCGAGATCTGGGACTGGTTGTTGCCGAGGTCGGCCTGCGTCGCATTGGCCAGGAAGAAATAGGGCTGCTGCTGAAACCCGGCCGACCAGCTGAGCCGGCGGGAGAGGCTTATGTAGTCCACAAACACCTGCGCCTCTTCCACGCGGCCGTTGATCGCCGCGGCCGTGATGAGCTGCCTGTTGCCGAGCAGGTCGCCGAAGATGATCGCCGTGCCGCCGAACACCCCGCGCCCGTAGTTGTTCTGCGCGTAGCCGATCTGCGGCCGCTGCACGGCCTCGGCTTTCAGCGACGGCTTGTACGGTTCGTCGGTGAACGTCGCAGGATTCGGCAGCGCGAGCGTCGTGCTGTCGAGCAGCGCCGCCACCGACACCGCGGACTGCGCGCCGGGCTGGCCCGCCGCCGGCAGCTCACCCGACGCGCGGAGTCCGGCGGGGCCGCGATACACGGAGACCCGCCGCCCACTCGTCGTGTCCTTCGGCGCGGCGGCCCCGACGGCCTGCCTGTTCTTCTCTTCCTGCTGCTGCGCGATCGCCTGGAGCGCGGCGGCGGCCTGCGCGGCGCGCTGCGCGGCCGAATCGCTCGCGGTCATCTTCGCCACCACGGTGACCCTCGGCGGCTCGCGATACGGATCCTTCTTCAGCTGCCGCGGATTGGCGAGCGACCAGATCGTGAAATCGCCGTTGTCCATGTACGTAAACGCGATCTTGTCCGCCTGTCGCGCCCACGAGATGGCCGGGCTGTTCTCCGTCACCGACTGCACGCCGCCGATGAACTTGGTGATCTGGTAGTGCTCCTTCGCGTCGAAGTCGTAGAGGAACAGCTGCGCGATGCCCGTGCGGTCGCTGATGTACGCGAGCGACTTGCCGTCGGGAGCCCACTGCGGATTCAGGTTCTTCCCCGCCTGTCCGGGAATCACGTCGATGTTGCCGGTCTGCAAGTCGAGCGTGTTGATCTGCCACTTGCCGAACTTGAGCGTCTGGAAATCGGTGGACGGCCCGCGATCGCTGACGAATGCGACCCGGCGGCCGTCGGGCGACCAGGCCGGCATGAGCGCCGCCCAGTCGCCGGTCGTGATCTGTTGCAGGTTCCGGCCATCGGAATCGATCTTGTAGAGATTCGTGAAGCCGCCCTTGGCACCGCTGAACACGATCTGCTTGCCGTCCGGCGACCAGGTCGGCCCGATCATGCCGTCGAGGCCGGTATCGAGACGGCGCACGATGCCGAGACTCCTGACGTCCACGAGATATATGACGTCCTTGCCGCCCGTTTGCGCCGTGAAGGCGAGCGTGCGCCCGTCGGGCGAGAACGCACTCTGCGAGTAGGCGTAACGCAGCTCCTCGAACTCCGGATTGAGCGTGCTCGAGGTGAGGCGCTTCAGGCGCTTGCCCGTTGTCGCATCGGCGAGGTACAGGTCGAGGAACACCTCCGCGCGCAGCAGGTTGCCCGTGGAGATGTAGGCAATCTGGCGGCCGTCCGGGGAGAACGCCGGCGCGACGTACACGGGAATGATCCCGCCCGTGCGCTTCGCGTTGAGCAGCGGCTGCGCGATCTTGCGCGGACGGTCGAGGCTGGCGACGGCCGGCAGGTATGTCGTCTGCAACGTCTCCTTCCACTCGTCGCCGAGCTCGGAGAGGTCGAAGCCGGTGTGGCGCTTGAAGGCGCGATCCACGCCGAGCGTGGGTGTTGCGGCGAGGATCTCGCCGATGATCTCGTCGCCCCACCGCTGGCCGATGAAACGCCAGAACGCCTCGCCGTAGCGGTACGCGAAGTACTGGTCCGGGCGTTCCGTCAGTTGCTTCATCGTCGGCAGCCTGCCGTTGAGCGCCGCATCGCGCATGACCGCGTCGGTGGCGGGGTGGTCGGGGCCGATCGAGAGATACTCGGCCATGCCTTCCATGTACCACTCGGGCGGGCCGTTCTGCGCGAGCGTCTGCAGGCCGTTGCCCGAGTGGCCGCGCGCGTACACGTCGAACTGGAACTGGTGCACCATCTCGTGCGTCATCACGTGCTCGGTCTCCGCGAGGTCGGCCCCGAGGAAGAACGTGTTGCGCTGGTGAACGACGTCGGTCGCTCCGCCGGTGGTTTCGCCGAGGTCGCCGAAGACGTTGCTCTGCGCGAAGTCGCCGCGCGACGCGAAGATGACGATCGGCTTGCGCTCCTTGAACGTGTAGCTCAGCAGCCGCGAGAGGCGCGCGTACGAGCGCTCGGCCATGCGCGCCGCGATCTGCACGGCCGCCGCTTCGGAGGGGTAGTAGTGCACGTCGAAGTGTTCGGTGCGCAGGATGCGCCAGTCGAACTTCTGGTACTGGACCTGGTTCTGGCCGAAGTAGCCCTGTTGTGCGCCCGCAGCGGGCGCCCCGACGAGCGCGGCGGCGGTGAGCGAGGCGGCGGACAGCAGGCGGTGAAGATCGCGACGCGTGTGCATCAGCAAGGCCCCCTCAGGGCGAAACGGCGAGAGCCGGGGCATCACCCCACAGCCGCTCGAGTTGGTAGAACGAGCGCAGCGACGGATGAAACACGTGCACCACGAAATCGACGTAGTCGAGCAGCACCCAGCGGCCCTGCGAAAGCCCCTCCACCGACTGCACGCGCACACCGTCCTTGGCGAGCGTCTCGACCACGTGCTGCGCGACGCTGCGGACGTGCGTGTCCGACGTGCCCGACGCCACGATGAAATAGTCGGTCATGTCGGTCACCTCGTGCAGGTCCAGCAGCACGACGTCGTCGGCCTTGTTGTCCGCGCAAATCGCCGCGGCGCGGCGAGCGAGCCTTGTCACGTCTTTGGGAACGGGAGTGGACCCCATGTCAGGCGAAGCGATCGGCCTCTCGGAATGTCAGATAGTAGACGCGTCAACCGGGAAAGTTCCCCGGTTGCCTGCACAATAACGATTTGAACCGCGGTTGGTGAGGCGGAATACTACGGACAGACCGCAACGGCGCAGGGGGCCGTCGGACGACACCTCTCAGACCAGCGGCTGTCAGACGGCGAAGCGGCCCGGGGAATCTGCCCCGGGCCGCCTCTCTGTCTGGAAGCTTTCAGCTGACCGCTGTCAGGTGAGAGCCCCCGGCAGTGCTCTCACGCCTTGATGACCCACACCTTGATCTCCGGCTTCACATCCGCGTGCAGCTTGATCGGAACCTTGTAGACTCCGAGCGCGCGAATGGGTTCGTGCAGGTCGATCATGCGCTTCTCGATGTCGATTCCCTGCGCCTTCAGCTGCTCGGCGATGTCGGAAGGCGTGACGGAGCCGAAGAGCTTGCCCTCTTCGCCCACGCGTGCCGAGAACGTCAGGGAGACCTGCTCGAGCTTCGCCGCGAATTCCTGCGCCGATGCGACGCGGGCATTCTCGGCCGCCTCGAGGCGGTCCTTCTCCTGTGCGATGCGCTTCTTGTTGCCCGTCGTGGCCTCGTACGCGACGCCACGCGGCAACAGGAAGTTGCGCGCATATCCCGCCGAGACTTTCACGATGTCGCCCGGATGTCCGAGCTTCTCTACTGCCTGCCGCAGAATGACTTCCATCGTATCCTCAATCGTTAGGTTTTCGGCTTGGCCCGCGCGCGCCAGTTCAGCCACGTATCCCCGACTCCGAGCCCCACGCCCAGTACGCCCAGCACGAGGGGGAACACCACAGCGAACACGATCAATAACGCCATCATCACGCGGCCGGGCGACAAGAACCACAGGCCCACGCCCACGCCGCGCAGTACATACAGAGCGCCGAAGAACACGAGCAGGTTCGCTCCAACCACGCTCATGGAACCGAACCCGGGCACGACGACCATTGCGAGCCCCGCGACCAATCCCCACACGAACTGGTCGCTGAAGCGGAAATCCTTCAAAGCGGCGAGCGGCGGTCCCAGCCGTTCGCGTCCCATCCGGTGATACACGGCCCATGCGATGGCCAGCGCGATCAATGATTCGAGCGCGAGCATCGATGGAAACAGCGCCGACGCCAATGCCGGGGCGGCCTCCAGTTGCGCCTCCATCGTGGTGGCGATCGTCTTCGCGTCCGGGTTGCCCGCGAACAGGTTGCCCCACTCCTTCGATCCCGTCGTCTGGCGCCATTCCGCGAGCGACTGCTCGCTGCGCTTCGAGGCTTCAGCCGACACCATCTGTGCCACCGTCGTCGCGCCCTGCTTCGTGGCGAGCGTCGCACCCGCGGCGAGCACCAGCGTGACGCCGATCGCCGCGAAGGCCTGCGACGAAAACGGCCGTGGTTCCTCACGACGCGTGAGGATCACGAGACTCGCGAACGACGCGGCCAGCAGCACCGCCCATCCGCACGCGAGATAGGCGAACGAGCCGCCCGCCGACGTGAACATCACCAGCACCCAGCCCGCGAGCGCGATCCACATGAGCGCCAGCGGAAGCCGCCCTCCGGCCCACCATCCGGCCACTGCGCAGGCCGCAAGGGCCGGTGCGAGGAGCACGAACGCCTGGTCGATCGGCAACACGATGCGAATGACCGGTGTCATCGGCACGAACAGGAAGAGCAGCGTAGCCAACACGACGCGCCACCATCCCCGCTCTCGAACCGCTTCGGGCGCCGGTTCGGAGGCGACGTCGGTCATCGTTTCCAGCTTACGTCTGAGCCCCGCGGGTGTACGGCAGCAGTGCGAGGTAGCGGGCCTTCTTGATGGCCTTCGCCAGCTGACGCTGGTGTCGAGCATCCACGCCGCTCAGGCGGCTGGGGAGGATCTTTCCGTTGTCGGTGATGAAACGGGCGAGAAGGCGCTCGTCCTTGTAATCAACGAAGCGGATGCCCGCCTCGGTGATCGGACACGACTTCTTGGCCCGCCGCATGGTGTCAGTCCTCATCGTCATCGTCGTCATCGCCCTGTTTGCGCGCGGCTAGTTGTTCTTCGGTCATCGGCGGCGCGCCGAGCTCGTGCTCGTGCACCGAGATGAGGTAGCGAACCACGCCATCGTCGAGCTTGAGCGCGCGCTCGAACTCGGGAAGCGTCTTCGATTCGGCATGGAAGCGGGCGACCAGGTAGTAGCCGGTCTCGCGCGTACCGATCTTGTACGCGAGTTGACGGCGACCCCAATGGTCGAGCTTGATCTCCTGGGACGAGCCCAGGAGCGCGTGATGCTTCGCGATCTTGTCGTTGATGGCGGCGTCTTCGAGAGCAGAATCGAAGATGTACACCGCCTCGTATTCACGAGACAATGCGGCAATCCTCCTTTGGTCGTTTCGCCCCCCGCGGGTTGCCAGCGCAGGAGGAGGGTGGTTGCCGAGGACAGGCGTCGCGGGGCAGGGCCACTATTTGGTTTGGTTACAGTCATAAAACTTAGCCCGGCGGGGGGCGCTGGTCAACGGCCGGGACGACGAAAAGCAGGTAATCGGTACTCGGTCATTGGCCTTTGCCCACCGACCTCACCACTCCTTTCTCCTTCGCGCCCTTCCAGCCCACGTAGATTAGCTCGAAGTTGCCGCGCGGCACTTCGCGCCGCGTTCCAGCGAGCGCTGGACTGCCTCCTGTGCACGAACGGCTTGATGACATGAATCAGAAAGACAGGACCCGCATCAAGGCGTTCATTCAGCGGCGACTGCCGGCGCTGCACTCGTGGCTCGTACTTCCGTGGCTCACGTACAGTCATCGCCGGGCGATGCGACGATTGGAGACCGTGACCGCGATGGTCTTCGAGCGATTTGGTCCGGTCGTGCAGGACGGACCCTTCAAGGGGCTCAAATACCTGCCCGAGGCCACGAATAGCGGATTGACCCCGAAGATTCTCGGCTGCTATGAATCTGAGATTCAGCACCTCGTTCGGCAGGAGGCGGCTGCCGGTTACGAAGTCATCGTGGACGTGGGCTGTGCAGAAGGGTATTACGCTGCCGGCTTCGCCATGGCGTCGGCCGGCTGCGCGGTCTACGCGTACGATATCGACCCGAAGTGCCGTGAATTGTGCTCCCGGCTCGCCGAACTGAACGGCGTCTCGTCTCGTGTCCACGTTGGCGCGGAGTGCGACCACGCACGACTCAACGCATTGCGGGCGACGTCGGTCTTCATCCTGTGTGACTGCGAGGGATTCGAACTCCATCTCCTCGATCCTGCCGCGGTCCCCGCGATGGCAGGTTGGGACATTCTCGTCGAACTGCACGACAGCATGGTCCCTGGTGTCACCGAAGCGATCGTAGGACGATTCCAGGCGACGCACGAGATCGAACTCATCGACTCCGTCAGGCGCGACCCGGACGATTTTCCCATCTCGCGCTTCCTTCCGTCGTATCGAGATCGCTTTCTCGCGGTGTCCGACCGACGCGGGTCGTGGCAACAGTGGGCATGGATGCGCGTTCGTCGGAAATCAGATAACCGACAACCGTCGACCGATCACCGTCTACCTGCGTCTAGACGTTGAATCTGAACAGCAGGACATCCCCATCCGCCACGATGTACTCTTTGCCCTCCGATCTCACCACTCCTTTCTCCTTCGCGCCCTTCCATCCGCCGTTCGCGATGAAGTCGTCGAAGCCCACCGTCTCGGCACGAATGAAGCCGCGCTCGAAGTCCGTATGGATGACTCCCGCCGCTGCCGGGGCGGCGTCGCCGCGGTGGATCGTCCACGCGCGCACTTCCTGCTCGCCGGCCGTGAAGTACGTCTGCAGCCCCATCAGGTGATACCCCGCGCGAATCAGGCGGTCGAGTCCGGCGGACTCGAGGCCGAGCGACGCGAGAAAATCGTGGCGGTCCTCCGGCGGCAGCTCGGCGAGTTCCGCTTCGATGCGAGCGGAGAAGGGAACCACCTCGGCCGGTTCATCCGACGCGGCGATCGCCTCGCGAAGCGCCTTGATGTGCGGGCCCTCGTCGCCGGCGAGCTCATGGTCGGTGACGTTCGCCGCGTACAGCACCGGCTTCACGGTGAGCAGCTGAAGCGGCGCGAGCGTGGCCTTCTCCTCTGCGGTGAGCTTCGCATGCCAGAGGGCCCTGCCCTCGGCGAGCGATGCATTCGCCTTCTCGAGGGCAGGCAGCTCGGCGAGCGCCTCCTTCTCACCCGTGCGCGATGCACGCTTCACTTTGTCGAGGCGCTTTTCGACCGCCGCGAGATCGGAGAGCGCGAGCTCGAATTCGATCACCTCGCGATCGCGAACGGGATTCACCGCGCCCATCACGTGCGTGACGTCGGGATCCTCGAAACAGCGAACGACGTGAACGATGGCGTCGGTTTCGCGAATGTTCTGGAGGAACTTGTTGCCGAGGCCTTCTCCCTCCGCGGCGCCCTTGACCAGCCCTGCTATGTCAACGAACTGAACCACGGCGGGCACCGTGCGCTTCGGCTGAACAATCTTCGCGAGGGCATCCAACCTTGGGTCGGGGACCTCGACCATGCCGACGTTCGGTTCCACGGTGCAGAATGGATAGTTCGCGGCTTCTGCTTTCGCCGAGGTGAGGGCGTTGAACAGGGTGGATTTTCCTACGTTCGGCAGGCCGACAATTCCTAGTCTTAGCATTCTCTAAAAGCGAGTTGAAACGTTCTTTAGTTGGTGGGTTAACCGAGGTTCTTTGTCCGGGCATCGAACGCCGCAACTAGCCCTGCGTGGAAAGCTAACCGGCGGCGGCGAATCGATGACGCAGACGCTCTGCTCGCAAGACAACCTCCCTGCAAAGGAGGCCGCGATGCAAGACTTTCGGAAGCTGAGCGTTTGGACCAAGTCGCACCAACTGGTGCTGCTGATTTACGAGGCGACCGCGACCGTGCCCGATCGAAAATTTCCGGGACTGACCTCACAGGTTCGGCGGGCCGCCGCCTCGATTCCGGCCAACATTGCCGAGGGATGCGGTCACGCGGGATCGCGAGAACTGTCGCGATTTCTCGGAATCGCCGTCGCATCCGCCTTCGAGCTCACCTACCACCTGCAGCTGGCGGCGGATCTGGGGATGCTGTCGAAGTCGGATTATGCGAGGCTCGATGCGCGAACCGAACTTGTGACAAGAATGCTGAGTTCTCTTCTGTCGAAGGTCCGCCACAACGCCGATCTCCGTGAAGGCAAGCGCCCCGCAAGAGTGCCAACCCCGCCATCGTTAACGAAGAACCATTAACCAACTGACAGTTAGTGGTTAACGATTCTACTCGTCCTTGGTCTTCTCTTCTCTCCCTGTAAACCGGTTCATCACAGGCAAAATCCCCTCAGCAACCCACAGCTCGATCGCCTCGACGAACTCGGGAAGCAACCCGCGAACCGTGCCCGCTTCCGACTTTCCGAAGTTGCCGAGCACGTAGTCCTTCATCACCGAAACCGAGCGCTCCTCGCCAGAGGGCCCCACGCCCACTCTCAGCCGCGCGTACTCCATCGTCCCCAGCTGCCCCTGCACGCTTTTCAACCCGTTGTGCCCGCCCGCCGAACCTTTCGCGCGGAAGCGGTAGCGCCCGACCGGTAGCTGCACCTCATCCGAAATCACGAGCAGATCCTGCGCGGCCGACCAGAACGGCCGCCGCGCGTACCGCACGAGCACGTTGCCGCTGAGATTCATGAACGTTTGGGGCTTCACCAACCGCACGCGCTTCCCGTGCACCGTGCCGGTCGTCACGTGGGCCTCGCCGTCCTTCTTCCAGCCATCAAAACGCCAAACGTCGGCCAGGTGGTCGATGACCCACCAGCCGACGTTGTGACGGGTTCCGGCGTACTCGCGGCCGGGGTTTCCCAGCCCGATGATGACCTTCACCGGAACCCGATCTTGCCGTTACGCGATTACTTCTTCTTCTCTGCCGCCGGCGCCGCGCCGCCCTCACCCTCGGCGCCCTCTTCATCTTCCTTCGCCTTGCGGATGAGCTCCGGCTCCGCGGGTGCCGCTGCCGCTTCGGCCGGCACTTCCTCGACCACCGCCTTCGGAATCGAGCAGACGCAGACCGGTGCCGCGCTGTCGTCGAGAACCTCGACTCCAGCCGGAACCTTGACCTCGCCCACGTGGATCGAGTGTCCGATCACGAGCTGGCTGACGTCCACGTCGATGTGGTTCGGGATATCGGCCGGATCGCACGAGATTTCCATCTCGTGCATGACCTGGTCGAGAATGCCGCCGCCGGTGCGGACGCCCTCGGGCGTTCCGACGAAGACGAGCGGAACGCGCACGGTGACCTTCTCGCCGGCAACCAGTTCCTGAAAGTCCACGTGGAGGATGTGGCGCTTGAACGGGTGGCGCTGGATCTCACGGATCAGCGTCCTCGCGGTGGAAGCCCCGGCGACCTCGAGCTCGATGACGGTCGTCTTGTACGAGACTTTCTCGAGCATGCGCTCGAGCGTGTACGTGTTGATCGCGAGCGATTGCGGCTCGCGGCCGTGTCCGTAGACGATGGCGGGAACTTCACCCACCGCGCGGAGCTTGCGCGCTGCGCCCTTGCCGGCGGTGCTGCGGACCTTCGCGGCGAGATTTGCGGTTGCCATATCAGAATGCCTTCTGGATCAAAAATCGTGCGCAACGTGGGTTCCCGGTCATTCGCCGGCCCGGCGGCGCAAGTTGTACCGCTTTTAAAGTTCTCGAACCAATCACCAAAAACCAACGACCAAAAACAGATTACCGGCGGTTACTCGAACAGCGAAGACACACTCTGGTCCGCGTGAGTGAATCGAATCGCCTTCGCCAGCAGCTCTCCCACGCTCAGCACGCATAGCTGGGGAAAGCGACGCTCTTCTGGAATCATGATCGAATTCGTGACCGCCACCTCGGTGATCGGCGCCGCCGCGAGCCGTTCGCGAGCCGGCCCCGACAACAACGCATGCGTCGCGCAGACATAAATGTCCTTGGCGCCCAACGCCTTCAGCGCCCGCGCCGCCTCGCTCACCGTCCCCGCCGTATCGATCATGTCGTCGGGAATCAGACAATCCATCCCTTCGACTTCACCAACCACGTTCACCACTTCCGCGACGTTCGCCTTCGGCCGCCGCTTGTCGATGATCGCGAGCGACCCGTTCAGCCGTTTCGCGAACCCCCGCGCCATCTTGGCACTCCCGACGTCGGGCGCGACCACCACCAGGTTCTGCAGCTGCTTCTTGCGGTAATGCGCCGTGAAAACGGGTGCCGCGTAGAGATGGTCGACCGGAAGGTCGAAAAACCCCTGCAACTGGTGCGCGTGAAAGTCGAGTCCGAGAACACGATCCGCACCCGCTGTTTCGATCATCCGCGCCATGAGCTTCGCGCCGATGGCGACTCGCGGCTGGTCCTTTCGGTCCTGCCGTCCGTAGCCGAAGTACGGCATCACGCACGTGATGCGTGCCGCGGACGCTCGCCTCACCGCGTCGATCAGGAGCAACAGCTCCAGGATGTTCTCGGCCGGCGGGTTGGTCGGCTGAACGATGAACACATCCGCCCCACGGACGTTCTCATCGATCCGGACGAACACTTCGCCGTCGGCGAAGCGATTGATAGTTGCCTTGCACAGATCCACGCCGAGCTGTCCCGCGATTGATTCCGCGAGTCCTCGGTTTCCGGTGCCCGTGAGGACCCGGAATCCGTGCATTGGAACCGAAAGACCGTCCATTGGCTTAGCCTTGTAACCTAGTTGATTGCATTGCCTTAGTCAAAGGCGGCGGTCGTTTCTTCCGGCTTCGGGCTCTCGTCTTCCGGCTTCCCCCATTGCCCCCGGTGGATTCGAACCACCATTCGCGGATCCAAAGACCGCTGTCCTGCCATTGGACGAGGGGGCAGCGCACTAAACGTAACCCGAAAGTGACGGGGATGGCAGAGTGGCAATGCAAAACTACGGGTAATCAGTCGTCGGTCATTGCTACTTGGTAATCGGCGTTCGCATGAGGAGATCACTGAGCGATTATCGACTCCCGACTTTCTAATGACCAATGACCAACAACCAATGACCGATGACCGCCGTTCATGTCAGCTCAACGACTGCGACCGTCTCCACTGTCGACGTCGTGATCAGGCGCGCGCCAGCGCGCTGGATCTCGCCGGCCAATGAGGTCACCGTCGCCCCCGTACCGTCGAAGACGCCAAACACCGTCGAGCCCGACCCAGTCATCTGCGCGAGGAGCGCTCCGGACGTTCGCAGTGCATCGTGCAACGCTCCGATCTCGGGGTGATGCGAGGTCACCACGCCTTCGAGGTCGTTCGCGGCGAGCGCCGCGATCATCCTCCACTCGAGCTTCCTCCCCACGGGCAGCGTCGCTCGCGTCCCGGAATGCCGCGACGACTTTTGCTCGGCGAACCAGCCGAACGCGTCGGCGCTGGAAACTCCGAAGGGCGGTACGGCGAGAAGTACCTGGCGTGCCGGCAGCGCCTCGAGCGGAAAGAGCCGCTCTCCGCGGCCCGAGCCGAGTGCGAGCGAGTGCATGGAGAGCAGGTACGGCACGTCGGCTCCGAGCGAAAACGCGATGGCGGCGAGCGTCGTGGCATCGAGCGGCTGCACCGCCAGCGCATTGAGGGCCCGCAGCACGGCCGCCGCGTCCGCGCTTCCGCCGCCAAGCCCGCCGCCGACAGGAATGCGCTTCACGATTTCAATCTGGAAGTTCGTGGGCCCTCCGGCTGCCGCGGCGAACGCCACCGCCGCACGCCACGCGAGATTTCTCTCGACCGGCCCCGTGTCCGCGCCTGTGCAGTCGAGCGATCGTCCCGCACCGCCGGTGCCCACCGTAACCGAATCGGCGAGCGCGATGCGCTGAAAAAGCGTCTCGAGCTGGTGGTATCCGCCCGGCTCCCGCGCGAGAATCCGCAGGAAGAGGTTGAGCTTGGCCTGTGCCTCAACGCGCGCGGTGCGACGGGCGCGGACGAGCGCGCTCACGATGCCGGCTTGCTCGCGGCGCCGGTGAGGTCGCGGAAATGCAACTTGAGACGGGTGAGGTACCAGGCGCCCATCACGGTTATCGGAATGAACGTGAGCACATGGAAGCCGATCACCCAGCTCACGGCCTCCGTGTTGCTGATGCCATAGATCGCGAGCCCGGCCTTGCCGACGGCTTCGAACGGACCGAAGAATCCCGGCGAGGACGGGATCGCGACCCCGATTGCGATCAGTCCCTGCAGCAACAAGGCCGCCGAGAACGGAGCGCTGAGGTGAAGCGCCTTGAATCCGAGCCAAAAGGCGAACGCGTTGCAGAGCCAGTGCAGCACGGTCCAAAAGAACACTTCAGCCAGCAGGCGCGGGCTGCGCAGCACGTGCAGTCCCGAGACGAATCCCTCGAGATGCGCACGCATGGTCGGCTCGAAGCGAGGTGCGACCCGTCGCATGATCGCGTCCGCTATCGCGAACACCCTGTCGGGGGCGATCAGGAATATCACGAGTCCGACGAGCACACCCGAGAACAGCACCGCCGGCACGGCCAGGTAGAATGCGAGCGTGTGATCGCCGATCATCTTCTGCGATGGAAACGCCGGATCGAGCGTCGCAACGAGCATCATGAGGAGCAGGACGACGGTGTCGAACAGGCGGTCGACCGCGATCGAGGCGACCGCCGCCGTGAAGCGCACGCGCGGTTCCGCGCGCGAGAGCGCGAAGGCGCGCACGAATTCACCCGGCCTGAACGGAATGACATTGCTCGACATCATTCCGATCGCCGTGGACTGCCAGAGCGGACGAAATGGAAGGCGTCCTGCCACGGGCGCAAGAAGAGCCCGCCACCGACGGGCGCGCAGCGGAAAGATCGCGGTGCCGAACACCATGCACCCGACCCACAGCGGAAGGCTCGACTT
The DNA here is from genome assembly GCA_003171215.1 of Gemmatimonadota bacterium. GTDB lineage: Bacteria > Gemmatimonadota > Gemmatimonadetes > Gemmatimonadales > Gemmatimonadaceae > Fen-1231. The sequence continues at coordinate 40,893 of PMYN01000052.1, forward strand.
CGAGAGCACCTCCCACACCGCGCTCACGCTGGTGCCCTTCATGGTCCACCAGAGCAGCAGCGCGCTCAGGAGCACGCCGAGCGCGGCGCGGACGCCGTTTTTCATCCTGTGCTACTCCGCTTCTGCGAGCTCGAGCAGGTCGTAGAGCTCCGCGAGCTCGTCGGCGTTCGGCGTCGAGCCCGAACGGCGGAACGACTGCCCCAGCTGCGCGGCGCGGCGAAGCGCGGCAGGTCCGCGATAGAGCAGGTCCTGGATCGGCACGACGCCGTCGTCCTCGAGCTCGGTGGGTTCGGCGAGCGGTGTGTCGGCGAGACTCGAGAGCCCGCTGATGCCCGCGCCGAGCAGCTCGTGCAGCGCCGCGCCGGACGGTGCGGCGGCGAGCGGTCCGGATTCGACCGGCGTTGCGACCGCCGGCGTCGCTGCGCGCACCGGCGTTGCGGTGATGACCGGCGTTGCGGCAACGACCCGCGTCGCGGCGATCGGAGTGGCCGAACGCATCGGCGTCGCGCGACGAACGATCTCCGCGATGCGCGTCGCGAGCGGCTCATCGGCTCGCGACGCGAGGAGGCCCGCGGCCTCATCGAGCCCGGTGAGCGCCATCGGGTCCAGCGCGGCCGCGCCCTCGACGAGCGCGTTGAGCGAGTTGGCGACGACGGATTCACCGAAACTCCCCGCAGACCGCGAGAGCGCCCGGATGGCGCCGCGCAGCTCGTGGCCGAGCCGCTGTCGCGACGGTGCATCGGCCGCGCGGCGCGCGTCGCCGACGAGACGGCGCAGGTGCTCGGCCTGGCTCACGACCTCGAGCTTGAAACGCTGGGCGGGCGTCGTCGGCGGATTGGGCTCGGCGCGCACGATGTTATCGCCGCCGCCGTCCGGGAACAGCGTGTGGATCGGCACCACCTGGTCGTCGTCGCCCGCGCCCTCCACGAAGCTCTGCGCGGCGACCGTGAACGCGAACACCGCCGGGGTTCCGGCGTCAGGGCGGCCTCCGGCCTGGATCGCGTAGGAGCCTTCGCGCAGCACGACCGCGGCCGCGCGGAAGAGTTCGCGGAGCGCGTCGGTCGCGGTGGTCGAGCCGATCTCGAGTCCCTTCGCCGCGTCGTCGACGGCGGCGACGACCTCGGCGAGCGGAGGAAGATCGAGCAACGCGGCCACGCCGCGGAGCGCGCGAATCCGCGCGAGCGTGTCGACGAACGTGGCCGGCGGCCCCGGCGCGTCGGCGAAGCGCTGAAGACCGGCGGCAACGTCGGACGTCTGCATCGCGAGGAACGCGGCGCTGCCCGCGGCGGCCACCGGCGTCGGCGCGGCGGCGCGCTGCGGCGGTGGTGCCAGTCCGCTCAGTTCCCTCGTGCGCTCGGCGGCGCGCGCATCCTCGGCGCTGCCCCACGCGCGCACGCCCCGGAGCAGGATCTTGAGGTCGTCGACGGCGGCGATGATCGCGCCGCGCAGCTGCGGCGTCCACTGGAGACGTCCGTCGCGCAGCCCCTTCACGATGCGCTCGAGCGCATTGGCGACGTCGGTGATGCCCTGGACCTTCGCCATCGTCGCGCTGCCGCGGAGCGCGCGCGCATTCCGCGCGAACGCGTCGAAGTCGGGCGCGCCGGAAGCCGCGCGTGCGAGGAGTCCGTCCAGCTGCTCCACACACTCGCTGCCTTCGAGGACGAAGAAGTCCAACAAGCCGGTGCTCATGAGAACTCAAACACTAAGGTTGTGCCACGGAGGCGGCAATCCATATGACGAATTGGCCACGCCGCTGGGCACGGCGTCGGCCGGAAGCCGGAAGCACGGAAGCCGGAGCTGAGTTTCCGGCTTCCGGCTTCGGTGCTTCCGGCTCTATCGCGCCGCATCCATCGCGCGGCGCATGGCTCGCACCGAATTCGCGAGCCCCTCGAACACCGCGTTCGACACGATCGAATGGCCGATGTTGAGTTCTTCGATCTCCGGAATCGCGGCCACGGCGCCGACGTTCTTCACGGTGAGGCCGTGGCCCGCGTGAACGGCGAGACGAAGTGCGGCGGCCTGCTTCGCGCCATCGCGAAGGGCGCCGATGGTCCGGGGGTCGTCGGGGTGATGTGCGTATGCGCCGGTGTGCAGCTCGATCGCGTCGGCGCCGAGCCACGCCGCGCGCTCGATGATCATCGGAACGGGATCTATGAACAGGCTCGTTCGCATGCCCGCGCGTATCAGCCGCGCGATCGCGGCCGAAAGCACTTCGGGCTCGCGCGTGACGTCGAGTCCCCCTTCCGTCGTGATCTCCTCGCGTTTTTCCGGCACGAGCGTCACCTGATGCGGCTTCAGCCGCTCGGCGATGCCGAGCATTTCCTCGGTGCACGCCATCTCGAGATTGAACGGCTTGCGCAGCACGCGGAGCAGGCCCTCGACGTCCGCATCCTGGATGTGGCGCCGGTCCTCGCGCAGGTGCGCGGTGATGCCGTCGGCGCCGGCGTCCTCGCAGAGCCGCGCCGCCGCCACGGGATCGGGCTCGTCGGCCTTGCGCGCCTGACGGAGCGTGGCGACGTGATCGATGTTGATGCAGAGGCGAAGAAACATGTTTGGGGAATCTAATGCTTGCTGGCTTTCACGTGTCCGATTAGGTTCGCTTCATACACCGCATGGGAGCCGAGAGTGAAGCGAATCGCCCTGTTGCTCGTGCTCGCCGCCGCGTGCAAGACGGTGGTGGTCCGCGATACCTCGATGACTGGTGCGGCCACACCCCGAGCCTCGATCGACAGGCTGCTCGCCGCGGCGAAGGCTCAGGACATACAGGCGCTTGGTGCCATTTACGGCAACGAGAAAGGTCCGCGCCGCGACCAAGACCCTCGCCCGCTGATTGAACGTCAACTCCTCATCCAACTGCAGTGCCTGCGGCACGACAAGGCGGTGATCGCCGAGCCGACTCGCGGTGAGGGCGGACGTCAACTCTTTGTCATCGACTTCACCCAAGGATCGCAGAAAGCGTCCGTGTCGTTCACCACGGTCAAGGGGCCTTCCGACCGCTGGTATGTCGAGTCGTACGAAATCGTGGTGCTTCAAAACAAGGGCTTCTGCAGCAAGAGCGGCGGCTGAGCCATCCTCGCACACCGGCCTTCCCGGTTCCGTTAGTATTCAGACAGTTCGATGAGGATGCCGCCCGTGGATTTCGGATGCAGGAAGGCGATGCGCTTGCCTTCGGCGCCCAGGCGCGGAGTTTCGTCGATCAGCGTGATATCCGCCGTTCGGCAGCGCGCGAGCGTCGCGTCGAGGTCGTCGACGGTGAAGCAGATGTGATGGATGCCGGGTCCTCGCTTCTCGAGGAACTTCGCGATAGGCGATCCCGCGTCCTTCGGTTCGAGCAGTTCTACGAGTGCGTCGCCGGCCGCGAGGCCGGCAATGCGGGCGCCGTCGCTGTCGTCGAGCGGCGCGTCGGGCAGGCCGAGCACGTCGCGGTAGAAGGGGATCAGTGCATCGATGCTCTTCACGGCGATGCCGACGTGGGCGATGCGGGTTGGAGTCATGCGGTTAAGGGTAGCGACAGTCTCACCGTGGGAGAATGTGGCACAATGGCGAATGCAATCGCGGTAACCGACGCCGATTTCGAGTCGCAGGTGGAGAAACACACCGGCGTCGTGGTGGTGGACTTCTGGGCAACGTGGTGCGGGCCGTGCCGGATGATCGCCCCGATCCTCGAACAGCTCGCAGTGGAATACGAGGGGAAGGTGAAGGTCACGAAGCTCGACGTGGACAACAACCAGAAGACGGGGATGCGTTTCAACGTGCGCTCGATCCCCACGCTGCTGTTCTTCAAGAACGGCAAGCTCGTGGACCAGGTGATCGGCGCAGTACCGAAGGCGCAGCTGGTGGCAAAGTTCGACCAGCACGCGGCATAGGAACTCCGGCGGGGAGGTAGCGCCCTCAAACGATGCCCCTTCCCGCCGCGACGCTGCATTATCCGCACGACCGTGTGCTGCTCAACCGCACGCGCCTCGCGTACGTACATCTGCGCAACCTCCTGACCGACGCCAAGCGCGATCGCGCGGCGAAGGTGTACGGCTACGTCGCCGTGTGGCTTCCGGAAGAGCTGCTGCTGCTCTACCTCCAGGAAGGCGAAGTGGTGAACGCTACGGCGACCATCGACGGCGCCCATTTCCGCTCGCTGTCGATCGCGGAAGCCGTCGCGATGGTGCCGTCGGCGGCGGAGTTCGGAGAGATCTGCTTCTACGAGGCGGATGACGAACAGCTCGCGACGATGTACTGGTCACAGGTGCTCGAGCCCGTCTCCTGGCCCGCCGAACTGAACGTGCACGATCCCGCCGCCGTGTTCGCGTTCCTGAGCGCCACGATGCACGACGGGGTGGTGGAAGTGCATGCCGAGGACGGGGGCGTGAACTACGGCATCGTGCGCAACGGGAACATCGCACGCGGATTCTTCGCCGATCCGGGCACCGGGAGCGCGGAAGCGCGCCTGACCGCGCTGCTTGTGGGTGGCCGGAATGCGGCGCGCAAGAACACGCGGCTCTGGCCCTTGCCGGCGCCGCTGCCGGTGCAGGCGCCGCCCGCCATGATCCAGGCATATCGCGACCTCATGGCCGCGGTCGTGAAGCGCCTCGTGGACGGCGGGGTCGACGGGGCGCCGTCGGTGGCCGAGAGCGCGCGCAAGATGCTCGTGGATCGCCATCCGTGCCTCGACCGTTTCTCGCTGACGCATCCGCATCCGCGCGATCCGGTCACGGAAACGCCCGCGCTGAGCGCGGCGATGGGGGCGTGGATCGGCGAACTGCTCTGGACGGTCGCGCCGCAGGACGGCGCCACGCCCGAGCAGCTCATCGGCGAACTGGCCCGCGAGCGCCGGCACATGTTCCAGTCCGCGGGTCTCTTCGACGCGCTTCCGTGGAAGGTCGAGTGGTAGGCGGTTCCACCGGGGCAGCCGCACCGGGAACGCTGTTCCTGGTGAGCACGCCGATCGGGAACATGTCGGACCTGAGCGCGCGCGCCGTGGAAACGCTCGCGGCCGTCGGCGCGGTGCTCGCCGAGGACACGCGCCATTCGCGGCCGTTGCTCGAGAAGCACGGGATCTCGACGCCGCTCGTCGCGTATCACGAACACAACGAGGCGAAAACGACGCCTGCGCTGGTCGCGCGCCTCGCGGCCGGCGAATCGTTCGCGCTGATCTCGGACGCGGGAACGCCGCTGCTCTCCGACCCCGGGGCACGACTGGTTCGTGCCGCCATCGACGCGGGCATCACGGTCTCGCCCGTGCCCGGCGCGTCGGCGCTGCTGGCCGCCCTCGTGGCGTCGGGGATCGTCGCCGATCGCTTCACGTTCTTCGGATTTCTCGCTCGGAAGGGCAAGGAGCGCGCGGAGACCGTTCGCGAGATCGCCGCCCTCACGCACACCGCCGTGCTGTACGAGGCGCCGGCGCGCGTGGGTGAGACGCTCGCGGCGCTCGCGGCCGCGGGTGCGGGCGCACGCGAGGCCGTCGTCGCCCGCGAACTCACCAAGCACTTCGAGGAGTTTCGGAGGGGAACCGTTCAGTCGCTGGCGGAGTCTTACCTGGAGGTGGCACCGCGCGGGGAAGTGGTGCTGGTCATCGCGGGCGCCGAGACGCCCGAGCCGGACGAGGCCACCCTGCGCGACCGCGCACACGCATTGCGCGAGCAGGGCCTGAGCGCGCGGGACGTGGCGCGCGTACTCACCGAGGAGTCGCACGCCCCGCGCAACCTGGCCTACCGGCTGGCTCACGAGTGACCTGAATGTTCCGACTTCTTCTTGCCGCCCTCGTTCTCACCCTGTCGACGGCGCCTGCGCCGCGATTGACGATTGCCCGCCTGCAATACGACGGCGGCGGGGACTGGTACGCGAACCCGTCGAGCATCCCGAACCTGCTCCGCGCGATTCGCGAGCGCACCTCGTTTCCGGTGGAGGCCGCCGAGGCGCGTGTGACGCTGATGGACGACCGGCTCTGGGACTACCCGTTCCTGCACGTCACGGGCCACGGCAACATCAAATTCAGCGACGCCGAGGTGGTGCGGCTGCGCGAGTACCTCACGCGCGGCGGATTCCTCCACGTCGACGACAACTACGGCATCGACGAGAGCTTCCGCCGCGAGATCAAGCGGGTGTTTCCGGACCGCGAACTGGTGGACGTGCCGCTCTCGCACCCGGTCTACCACGTCGTGTATGATTTTCCGAAGGGGATTCCGAAGATCCACGAGCACGACGGCCATCCGGCGCGCGGCTTCGGGATCTTTCTCGGCAACCGGCTGGCGGTGTACTACAGCTGGGAGAGCGACCTCGGAAATGGCTGGGAGGACATGGGCACGTACAACGATCCGCCGGAACTGCACGAGGCCGCGCTGCGCATGGGCGTGAACCTGTTCGTGTACGCGATCACGAGCCGGCCGGCATCGTGACCATCTTCGAGCTCATCGCCCGCGAGCGCGCCCGCGTCGCGCAGCTGGTGCGCGCGGAGGCGTGGACGCGCGCGACCGTCGCCCTCGTCGCCGCGCTCACGCTCGGCGCGCTCCTGCTGGGCGGATCGCGGTGGATCGCGCTGCCGCGCATCGTGCCGTTCATGGTATGGGCCGTGGCGATCGCCGCCGCGGCATTCCTCGTTCGCCGTGGCGCCGGGGCCATGCGCCGGGTCGCCGCGAGCGCGGCGGTCGCCGACGCCGTCGAGCACGAGCAGAAGATGCGGCGCGGCGCCGTGCGCGGAATCATCGAGCTCTCCGGCGACCAGAGCGCGTTCGTCGCGCGGGCCGCGCAGCGGCTCGGCGACCGGCTTGCGAGCCGCGGCAACGCGCTCGCGCCCGCACTGCGGCGCGGGCTGCGCCGCGGTGCGCTCGCCGGAGTCGCGGTGCTCGTGCCGGTTCTCCTGGTCGCGACGTTCGTCGCGGCGCGGCGGCCCGACGGATTCCGCGCGCTCGCGCATCCGGTGGATGCGTGGCGCGGCGCGCTGCTGCCGCGCCTGCAGATTTCCGACGCGCCCTCGCGTGCGCTGCGCGGCTCGACGCTCAAGCTCACGGTGCGCGCGAGCGGACGCTCGACGGTGTCGCTTCGGCGGCGCACGACGGGCAACGCCTGGGTCGAGACCGCGCTCGCGGTGTCGAACGGCACGGTGAGCACCGAGCTCGGCCCGCTCGACGCCGACCTCACGCTCGTCGCGAGCGACGGCCGCGCGGTGAGCGATACCGTCGTCGTCCGCGTGGTGGACCGGCCGTTCCTCGGCGACGTGGCCGTGCGCGCGACGTATCCGGCGTACCTGCATCACGCGAGCGAGACACTTCCCGGCGACGCGCCGATTCGCGTGCCGAAGGGCACCGAGCTCGCGATCGAGGGACACGCGTCGGAGACGCTCGCGTCGGTGTGGCTCGTGCAGGAGCGCGACAGCATCAGGCTCGCGCCCGCCGAACGGCGGTTCAGCGGCCGCTTCACGCCGGCTGCGAGCGGGAGCTGGGCATGGAGCGCGCGCGGCGCGAGCGCCGCGATCGCCGACGTGCCGCCACCGCTCTCGGTGGAGGTCGTGCCGGATTCGGCGCCCGTCGCGGAGATCCTGCAGCCTGCGTCGGACAGCCTCGTGCTGCCGACCGCGAAGATCGAGATGCAGCTGCTCGCGAGCGACGATCACGGGCTGCAGTCGGTGACGCTCAGGACGTGGCGCGTGAGTCGCGACGGCAAGGCGCTGCCGGCGAACGCGCAGAAGCTCGCGGGCGGCGGGTTGCCCGACTGGGCTGGTGTCGTCTCGCTCGATCTCGGCGCATGGTCGCTCGATCCGGGCGACGCCGTGCACGTGCAGCTGATCGCGCGCGACGAATCGCCGGCCGGACAGGAAGGCATGAGCCGCGAGCTGATCCTGCGCGTTCCGGCGAACGACGAGCAGCGCTCGGCGGCGCGCGCCGCTGGAGATTCCGCGGCGGCACGCGCAGCTTCCGCCGCGAAAGCGCAGGCCGGCCTTCAGCAGCGCACGAGCGACGCCGCGCTCGCGGCGAAATCGTCGAGCCAGGCCGGCGGCGGAAAGCCGGGCGATCCCATGAAGTACGAAGGCGCGCAGCAGGCCAAGGCGCTGGCCACCGAGCAGAAGGAGATGGCGTCGCGCGTGCAGCAGTTGCAGCAGGCGTCGAAGGCGCTCGAGGATCGCCTCCGCGCGGCCGGCGCGCTCGACACGAACCTGTCGGCCCAGCTGCGCGAGGCGCAGAAACTCTTGCGCGAGGCGCTCACGCCCGAGATGCTCGATGCGCTGAAGAAGCTCGACAACTCCGCGCAGCAACTGTCGGGCGACCAGGCCAGACAGTCGCTGCAGCAGCTCGTGGAGCAGCAGAAGAAGATGCGCGAGGCGCTGGAGAAGAGCGCCGAGATCCTGAAGCGCGCCGCGCTCGAGGGTGCAATGCAGACGCTGAAGGACGAGGCGGCCGAGCTCGCGAAGGCCGAGCGTGCGCGTGGGGACAGCGCGAAGTCGGGGCAGATGCCGGACGAGGCGAAGCGCCTGCAGCAGCGCACCGACCAGCTCACGAAGGACATCGAGGCGCTCAAGGAACGGCTCAAGCAGGAGAACGCGGATCCCGCCGCCAAGAAGGCCGACGAAGCGCTGAAGGACGCCGAGCAGGCGAAGGACGCGCTCGCACAGCAGCCATCGACGGGCGGCGCGCAGGGCCAGCAGCAGAAGAACCAGCAGAGCGGCCAGCAAGGCAGCCAGCAAAGCGGCCAGCAGGGCAGCCAGACGGGGGCGCAGGGCAAGCCGGGCGGCCAGCCGCAGCCCGGTCAGCAGGGATCGCAGCAAGGCGGAACGCAGGCTGCGAACCAGGCCGCCGATGCGATGGAGCGCGCGTCGAAGGCGCTTGGCGAAGGCCGCAAGCAGCAGGTGGACGAGTGGAAGCAGGAGCTGACCGGCGAGCTCGACCAGTCGCTGCAGGAGATGCTGCAGCTCGCGCGCGAACAGGACGGCCTCGCCGACAAGGCGAAGAAGAACCCGACCGATCCGAACCTTCGCGGCGAGGAGAGCGCGCTGCAGCAGGGCGTGGCGAAGGCCTCGGAGCGTCTCGGGTCGCAGGCGAAGCGTTCCGCGCTGGTCTCGCCGCGCTCGACCCGGGCGATGAGCGAGGCGGAACAGAAGGTTGCGCAAGCCGCGCGGGACGCGGGCGATCCGCGCACCGCGAGCCAGGCCTCGCAGTCGATGACCGACGCGGCGAACGCGCTGCGCCAGACGGCTGCGGCGCTCGCCCGCGACCGCGAGCGCGCGGGCGCCTCGCAATCGGCGTCGGGGCTCCCCGAACTGCTGGCGCAGCTGCAGGCGCTCGCACAGCAGCAGGGTTCGCTCAACGGGCAGATGCAGAGCCTCGTGCAGCAGGCGGGCGCGCAGCGGGGTGGCCAGGGCGTCTCGCCAGACATTCAGGCGAGCGCGCGCTCCATGGCGAAGACGCAGCGCGACGTCGCGAACCAGCTCGACGAGGTCGGCGACGCCGACGCGAGCGGGCGCGCGGCCGAACTCGCGCGCGAGGCGCGCCAGCTCGCGCAGACGCTCGAGCAGGGCGCCGTGGATCCGACGGTGCTGGAGCGTCAGCAGCGACTCTTCCGGCGCATGCTCGACGCCGGACACACGCTCGAGAACGACCAGAAGGAAGAATCGGGCAAGCGGGAGTCGCGGCCGGGCGACCAGACCAATCCGTTCCTGCCGCAGGGCGCGTCGGCGTCGGGAAGGGCGGCGCTCAAGTATCGCGTACCGGAGTGGAATGAGCTTCGCGGGCTCAGCGCGGACGAGCGCAGGCTCGTGATCGAGTACTTCCGCCGGCTGAACGGCGATAAACCTTGAACAAGAGAGGGGAGTGGGAGCGGCGAGTGGGGAGGGTGAGTGGCGAGACCATGAGGTACGTCCTCATCCTCATCGTCGGGGTCGCGTTGCTTGCGAGTCCGAAACCAGTTCTTGCCCAGGCGCAGACGGCGGCGGCGAACCGCGCGTTCGACCTCGAACAGGCGGGGCGCTGGCGCGACGCGATCGCGGCGTGGCGGCAGGTCATCGCGACGGGCCTCACGGGGCAGGGCGTGCTCGGGCTCGAGCGCGTGTTCTCGCAGCTCGCGCAGGACGACTCCGTGCTGCCGACGCTCGACTCGCTGCTCGTGCAGACGCCCGCCGACAAGATCCTGCGCGGCGTGCAGCTGCGCGTGCTGCGTTCGCTCGGGCGCGAGCGCGACGCGCGTGCGGCGTTCGACGCGTGGCTGACGCTCGCGCCGCACGATCCGGTTCCGTACCGCGAGTACGCCGGGCAGCTGCTCGCCGACGGACGCGCGGCAGCGGCCGATACGGTCCTGCAGCAGGCCTCGGCATCGCTCGGCTCCACGAAAGCGCTGACGATCGAGGTTGCCGAGCTGCGCGCGGCCCTCGGGCTCTGGGCGGCCGCGGCCGCGGCGTGGCGCGATGCGATGACGACCGAGGAATATCTCGAGCAGACGGTCGTGTATTCGCTGCAGGCCGCGCCGATCGCGCAGCGCGATTCCGTGCGCGCGGTGCTGCGCGCATCCCCCACCGCGTCGTCGAAGAAGGTGCTCGGCACGCTCGAATTGCAGTGGGGCGCGGCGCGCGACGGGTGGCGGGCGATCGCGACCCTCACGGCAACCGACTCGGCGTTCGACACCTGGAACGATTTCGCGCAGGAGGCCGAGCGTCAGGGCGCGTGGCTCGCCGCGCGTGATGCGTTCGGCGCGATGAACCGCCTGAGGCCGGCGCCCTCGACCGCCATTCGCGCGGCCTCCTCGGCGATCTCCGGCGGAGAGCCGGCGTCGGCGCTCGAGCTGATCGCATCGGCTCGCTCGCAGCTGCAGCCGGCGGCGATCCGCACGCAGGTGCTTCCGCTGCAGATTCGCGCGCTCACGCAACTCGGCCGCGCCGCGGAGGCCGAGGCGCTCGTCGCGCGCGACAGCGCGATGCTCGACGCCGGGACGCGACGCGGGTATGCCCGGCAAATTGCGTGGGGGTGGATCCGCGCCGGTCAAGTGGAGAAGGCGCGCGCCTCGCTCGCCGGCGCGAGCGGCGACGACGAGGACGAAGTGGGGGCGTGGATCGCGCTGTACGACGGCGACCTGGCCAAAGCGCGCGCCGGACTGCGCCATCCGACGGAGACCACTGCCGAGATCGTGACGGCGATGGCTTTGCTCAGCCGCACGAAGGCGGACAGTTCGCGCGCGGCGGGCGCCGCGTTCCTCGCGCTCGCCCGCGGAGACAGCGCACAGGCCGCCATGCGATTGGAGCACGCGGCCGATGAGCTGCCCGACGCCGCTCCGCTCCTTCTCGCGCTCGCCGCCCGCGTGCAGAGCGCGCGCCATCAGGACGCTCCGGCCATCGCCATCTGGCATCGCATCCTCACGCAGTACGCCACCGCTCCCGAGGCGGCCGAGTCCGACCTCGAATGGGCGCGCACGCTTCGCCGGAAGGGAGACGTCGCGGGCGCCGTCGACCATCTCGAGCATCTCATCCTCACGTATCCGCAGAGCGCCCTCGTGCCGCAGGCCCGTCGCGAACTCGAGGCCGTGCGGACGGGAAACGCGCAATGAGGAATGTCCTGCGCCGGGCGCTCGTGATGTGCACGCTGCTGTTCGCCTCGCCGCTGGCGGCGCAGCACCTGCTCGTGCCGATGGATGACGCGCAGCAGAATCACCTCAAGGCGTACGGTCTCGCGTTCTTCGCCCTCAAGGCCGGCGACAAGGCCGAATGGTTCCTGAATTACCGGGGCGGAAGTTTTCTCCTTCCCGACGACGCGGCGCTGCGCCGGAAGGCCGCGCTCGACGGCGTGACCGTCGTGCCCATCGACGACGGCGCGGTGGTGCAAGCGCGGAAGGAAATCGCGGCCGGCAACATGGACGCCATCACGCTCGAAAAGGCGCCGCACATCGCGATCTACGCGCCGGCCAAGTCGCCGCCGTGGGACGACGCCGTCACGCTCGCGCTGCGGTACGCGGGAATCGAGTACACGCAGATCTGGGACGACGAGATCCTCAAGAGCGACCTCTCGAAATTCGACTGGATCCACCTGCACCACGAGGATTTCACCGGCCAGGAGAACAAGCTGCATCTCGGATTTCGCGACGCGCCCTGGTTCATCGAGCAGCGCGACAACGACCTCGCGGCCGCGCAGCGGAACGGCTACTCCAACATTCCCGCGCTCAAGAAGGCCGTCGCCGGCCGGCTGCACGATTTCGTCGAGAAGGGCGGCTTCCTGTTCGCGATGTGCGGCGCGACGGAGACGCTCGAGCTCGCGATGGCGGCGCAGAACGTCGACATCGCGGGTCCGTTCTTCGACGGCACGCCCATGGATCCCGACGCCGACGCCAAGATGGACTGGGTCCGCGCCTTCGCCTTCCAGAATGCGCACCTCGAGATGTCGCCCGGCGTGAACGCGATGAGCGACATCGACGGGCATCAGGTGAACGTGCCCACGCGGCGCCAGCCGCTCGGCCAGTTCACGCTTTTCAATTTCTCGGCAAAGTTCGATCCGGTTGCTTCGATGCTCGTGCAGAATCACCGGCAGGTGATTCCCGACTTCTACGGCGTGACGACGTCCTTCAGCAAGGCCGTGCTGAAACCCGGCGACGTGATCCTGGCGACCGAGGACGGCGCGCCCTGGGTGAAGTACCTGCACGGCGACTACGGCAAGGGTTCGTGGACCTATCTCGGCGGCCACGACCCCGAAGATCCGCAGCACAACATCGGAGCCCTGCCCACGGACCTCTCCCTGCACCCGAATTCGCCCGGGTACCGGCTCATCCTGAACAACGTGCTCTTTCCGGCCGCGAAGAAGAAGCCGCTCAAGACGTGAGCGCAGGGTGAGTACTGCCGCGGCTCGCGAAGAAAAACGGATCGGGAGCGGACCCGCGAAGGCGATGCGCACGACCATCGCGCTCGCGGGCGGCAACGAGGTCTGTTTCGCCTGCCAGGTCGGACCCGACGGCGTGATCATCGGCGCGCGTCCGGTCGCGCGGGGCGACGTCAGCTGCGTGCTGGCGCTTCCCGGATTCGCGCAGCGCGGCGAGATGCTGGTGCACAACCATCCCAGCGGCGTGCTCGAGCCGTCGGGCCCCGACCTCGAGATCGCCGCGCGGGTGCACGGCGACGGCATCGGCTTCGGCATCATCGACAATGCGGCGAGCGAGATCTACGTGGTCGTCGAAGTTCCTCGTGCGAGAGAACGGGTGGCGATCGATCCCGCGGAGATCGGCGCCCTGCTCGGGCCCGATGGGCCGGTCGCGGCTCACCTCGGGCGCTACGAAGACCGGCCAAGCCAGCGCGAGATGGCGGAGCGCATCGCGCGGCTGTATTCGCTCGGCGGCATCGGGCTGATCGAAGCGGGCACCGGCGTCGGCAAGTCGCTGGGATATCTCGTTCCCGCCCTGCGATGGGCCGCCGCGAACGAAGAGCGCACGATCGTCTCCACCAACACGATCACGCTGCAGGAACAGCTCGTCGGGAAGGACCTGCCGTTCCTCAGGGACGCGCTCACCGATCAGCCCGTGCGATTCGCGCTGCTCAAGGGATGGCGGAATTATCTCTGCCTGCAGCGGCTCGAGCAGGCACGCACCGCCGGACACACGCTCTTTTCCGACGACGCCGACGCGCAGCTCGCCGCGCTCGAGGCGTGGGCGGCGCGCACGACGGACGGCTCGACCGCCGACCTTCCCGCGCCGCCGCGCCCCGACGTGTGGGACGAAGTGGCGGCGGAGCCCGACCTGTGCACGCGCCTGCGCTGTCCGCACTTCGACCGGTGCTTCGTGTTCGCCGCGCGCCGCGTGGCCGCGCAGGCCGACGTGGTGGTGGTGAACCATCACCTGCTGATGGCCGACATCGCGGTGCGCCGCGCGTCGGGGAACTGGAGCGAGTCCGCCGTGCTTCCCGCGTACTCGCGACTCGTGATCGACGAGGGACATCACCTCGAGTCGGCGGCGTCGGCGCACCTCGGACAGACCGTCACGCGCCGCGGCCTTCAGCGGCTCTTCTCCCGCCTCGAGCGCCGCGGCAAGGGACTGCTTCCGGCGCTCGAGCGCCGCCTGGCGTCGGCCAACGATCTCCTCAGCGTCGCGAGCCTCGATCTCGTGCACGCGGGGCTCTCTCCGTCCGCCGAGGCGGCGCGGCGTCTGGGCGCACAGTTGTTCGACCTGCTCGACGAGTGGCTCAACTCGAAGACCGATTCGCAGGTGCGCCTCACCGACGCGTTCGACGACGAGCCCATTTGGAAGGCCGGACTGGACGCAACCCTACAAGACTTGCTTCGCGAGATCGAGCTCATCGCCGACGGCCTGCGCATGGTGCGCGAGCGCCTCGAGACCGACACGCGCCGCGCCGAGGAACTCGCGCCGCTGCTGAACGAGTTGAGCGGTGTGTCGCGGCGCCTCGCGAACGCGTCGGATGCGCTGCGCAGCGCGCTGCGGCCGGGCGTGGAGGCGAGCAAACGCGTGCGCTGGATCGAAGCCTTGGGAGGAGCCCGCGAAGGGGGTGCCGAGAGCCGCAACGTGAGCGTCGCCTCGGTGCCGCTCGATCTCGCGCCGATCCTACGCGAAGACCTGTTCCGTCGCGTCGAAACCTGCGTCGTGACGAGCGCGACGCTGGCGGTCGGCGACGGGTTCGCGTTCGTCGAGGGACGCCTCGGTCTCGACCAGGACGACGTCGAGCCCGTGACGGCCGTGCTGCCGTCGCCGTTCGATTATGCGCGGCAGGCGGTGCTCGCGATCCCGTCAGACTTTCCCGCTCCGAACGAGGACGGGCCGCTCCACTTCAGGAGAACGGTGCAGGCCGGTGCCGACCTCATCGAAGCGGCGGGCGGCGGCGTATTTCTCCTGTTCACGAGCCACCGCGACGTGCGCGAGGCCGCGCAGGTGCTGCGCGCGCTCGGAGCCGAGGGGCGCTGGCCGCTGCTCGTGCACGGCGAGGCGTCGCGCGATGTGCTGCTGCGGCGCTTTCGTGAGCAGGGAGACGCGGTGCTCGTGGGAACGGCCTCGTTCTGGGAGGGCGTGGACGTGCCGGGACGCGCCCTGCGTGGGTTGCTGCTCTCGCGGATTCCGTTTCGCGTGCCCACGGAGCCGGTGACCGCCGCGCAGTGCGAGGCGATCGAGGCCGCGGGCGGCGACGCGTTCGCCGAGTACATGGTGCCCCATGCAGCATTGCGACTGAAGCAGGGTTTCGGCAGGCTCATCAGGACGGCGACGGACCGGGGCGCCGTGGTGCTCTGTGACCCGAGAGTGCTCCGGAAGTCGTACGGACGCGCACTGCTGAGCGGACTGCCGCCGGCGCGACGGCTGGAGGGAGCGTGGGCAACGCTCAAGGTCGAATTGTCACACTTTTACGCGGAATCCATTTCACATACTTCGGGGTAGATTCAGGCTATGGAACGTCCGGGGAAAATCATCTGTGTGGGCCGCAACTATCGCGAGCACGCGAAGGAGCTTGGGAACGAGGTGCCGGCCGAGCCGCTCCTGTTCTTCAAGCCGCCGTCCTGCGTGATCGCGAACGGCGCCCCGATCGAGCTGCCGGCAGACGCCGGCCGCGTGGATTTCGAGGGTGAAGTTGCCGTGGTGATCGGCGCGAAGCTGACGAAAGCGAGCGAGGCACAGTGCGCGGCGGCGGTGCGGGGCATCGTCGCCGCGAACGACGTCTCTGCTCGCGAGTGGCAGAAGAACGACGGTCAGTGGGCCCGCGCGAAGGGAACCGACACCTTTCTTCCGCTGGGAGAGGAGTCGCGGAAGCCGCACGATCTCGCGGCGCTGACCGTCGTGACGCGCGTGAACGGCGTGGAACGCCAGCGGGCGACGACGGCCGACCTCGTGTTCCCCATCCCGACGCTGCTGTCGTTCATTTCGCGATATATTACGCTGTATCCGAACGATCTGGTGCTGACAGGGACGCCGGCCGGCGTGGGGCCGCTCGCAGCAAACGATGTGGTGGAGGTGGAGATCGTGGGGCATTCGCAGGTGCGCAGCCCCGTCGTGGCTCTCTCGTGAGCGTGCTGCCGCAGTGAGCCGAGCACGTCGTCGCGCCATCAGCACGCCGGGCGAGCGGGTCGATCCCGCCCGCCGCGGGCCGGCGAGCATTCTCGTCTCGATCGCCATCCACCTGGTGGCGATCGCGATCCTCGTGCGCATTGCCATCGTGCCGCTCAGCTGGCTCGGAGCGCCACGCCCTGCGGAACCCGAGGCGACGCACGTGGACTACATGCGCACGGCCGCCGACTCCGCAAGGCAGCAGCGTGCCGGGGGAGACAACCGCCGCGCCACGAACACTCCCGAGGCTGCGCCGCTCGTGGCGCCGTCCGCTGTTCCGTCGGAACTCCCGCCCGAGCCGCCGAAGAAGGCGGCACCGGCCGCGCAGGCGGAGGGCGGCACGGGGCCGGTCATCGGCGGCGGCGGACCCACCCGAGGCGTGACGCCGGCGTTCACCGATCCGCGCCTCTGGGCACCGACCGACCCCGCGCCGATCAGGCCCAAGACACCAACGGAAAGACTCGACAGCGCGATCGCGTCGCGCGTGCATCACCTCGAGGATTCGCTCAGGGCGCTCGGCCCTCAGCGCGCGGACGGGGACTGGTCGTGGACGGGCAAGGACGGCAAGAAATACGGCATCGACCAGAAGTACATCCACCTCGGCCCCTTCTCGCTTCCTACGGCGCTGCTCGCGTTGCTGCCGCTCAACGTGCAGGGCAATCCGACGACGTACGGCGAGGCGAGGCGAATCGGCGCCATCCGCGCCGAGATTCTCGAGCAGTCGGCCCGCTCGGCGCGCGACAACGACTTCAATCAGGCGGTTCGGGAACTGCGCGACCGCAAGCAGAAGGAGCGCGCCGACAAGGCGAAGGCGGATCAGACGCTGCCGGAAGCGCCGCCGCCGGTCCGCATCATTCCGTAGGGCAGAAGGGAGAGGGGAGTGGCGAGATTCGGCCCGATGCAGAATGCAGAAAAGGAATGCGGGATGCGGGGCAGGATCTCGCCACGGTTCTGGTCGTTCGCCGTGAAGTGATCGGGTCAGCCGTCGCTGCCGTCCGCCCTCTGCCGTCCGCCGTCTGTCGTCCTAAACACCCCCGCCAGCACGCCGAGCACGACGTAGTCATCGCCCTGGCCGAGTTCGAAGTCCTCGCCCTGACCGGGTGCCGCGAGGTGCAGGGTGGCGCCCCTGCGCGTCATCGCGCGTACGACCACCACGTTCGCCGCGCGCACGATCACGACGTCACCGTCCTTCGCGCGTGACGACGGGTGCACGAGCACGAGGTCGCCGAGCCTCACGCCGTGCGCGGGAGCGGCTTCGCGCGTGGCGCGCACGAGAAACGCATCGTCCGCCGGCACGAGCCGCCGGTCGAGCGTGATGTGGTCTTCCGTTCGCAGCTCCGCGTGTCCGGCTTCCGCGCGCATCACGGGAACGGGGATCGTGCCGGCCCCGCCGGCGAACCCCACGATGGTCACGCCGCGCGAGCGGCCGGCCTCGCGTTTCACGTATCCCTTCTTCTCGAGCGACGCGAGAAGGTCGGCGACCGATTTTGTGGATGGAATCTTCAGCTGCTTCGCAATCTCGCGCACGCTCGGCTGGAACGTGTGCTCCGAGAGGAAGTCGAGCAGGAAGTGGTAGACCTGCTGCTCGACCGGCGAGAGCGGGGCGCGCGTCACGTGCTGAGCGCCGCCGCCTCTTTCAGGCGTTTCACCGAGACGTCGCGCCCGAGCTGCACGAGCACGTCGAAGATGCCCGGGCTGACCGTGCTGGCGGTGAGCGCGATGCGCATCGGCTGGAAGACCTTGCCGGCCGCGACGCCATGCCGCTCGGCGACCGCGCGCACGGCCGGCTCCATCGCTTCCGCGGTCCAGTCGGTGAGCGCTTCGAGCGCAGACGTGGCGTCGGTGAGCAGCGCCTTCGTCACCGCCGCGTCTTTGCGCAGATGCGCGTCGATGAGTGCCTGGTCGATCACGAACGGAGGCGGCGCCATGGTCGTCGTCGTGGTCGTGAAATACGGTTTCGCGAGCCGCGCGAGATCGCTGAGCGTCCGGCAGCGTTCCTTCACGAAATCGAGGATCTTGTAGAACTCGGGTGACGTCGCAAACGGATCGCCACTCTTGAACAGGCCTTCCTGCACGAACGTCGGCGCCGCGAGCGGAGCGAGCTCCGCCGCGGGAAGCCGCGAGAGATGCTGCCCGTTCATCCACTCGAGCTTCTTGGTGTCGAACACCGCCGCCTTCTTCAGCAGCCCCTTCTCGGAGAAGAGCTCGACCATCTCGTCCATCGACATCACTTCGCGATCGCCTCCCGGACTCCAGCCGAGCAACACGAGGAAATTGTTCATCGCCTGCGGGAGGATGCCGAGGTGCTGATAGTCGCCTACGGCGGTCGCGCCGTGCCGCTTGGAAAGCTTCTTGCCGTCGAGCCCGTGGATCATCGGGAAGTGCGCGAAGCGCGGCAGCTCCGCCCCGAGCGCGCGGTAGAGCAGGATCTGCTTGGGCGTGTTCGAGATGTGGTCGTCGCCGCGCATGACGTGCGTGATGCGCATCGCGATGTCGTCGGAGACGACGGCCATGTTGTAGATCGGCGTGCCGTCCGAGCGGAGGATGACGAAATCCTCGATGTCCTTGCCGGGAAAGCTGATCGTCTCGTGGACGATGTCGTCCCACGACGTGTCGCCCACGGGCACGCGAAAGCGAATGACGAACGGCGTTCCCGCCGCCACGCGCCGCTGCACTTCGTCCGGCGCGAGGCGATCGCAGCGGCGGTCGTACTTGAACGCATCCTTGCTGGCCGCGGCGAGCTTGCGGCGCTGGTCGAGCTCCTCGGGCGTGCAGAAGCAGCGGTACGCGGCGCCCGCGTCGAGCATCCGCCGCGCGTCGGCCTGGTGCCGCCCGAGATTCGCACCCTGATAGACGACCTCTTCATCCCAGTTGAGGCCGAGCCAGTTCAGCCCCTCGAAGATCGCGCGCGTGGATTCGTCGGTGCTGCGCGCCTTGTCGGTGTCTTCGATGCGCAGCAGGAACTGGCCGCCGTGCTCGCGGGCGTAGAGCCAGTTGAAGAGCGCGGTGCGGGCGCCGCCGACGTGGAGGTAACCGGTGGGGCTGGGGGCAAATCGTACTCTGACGGACACGCGATTCGGGATGCAGGGTGGGATGCGGAGTACGGAATTTCGACCCGATGCAGGGTGCAGAAGAGGAACGCGGAATTCGGGAACGAGCGGAAGCGGAAACGGGAGACGTGACTACCGTCTCCCGTCAACTGCTTGGATCTGTCGTCCGCCGTCTGCCTTCTGCCGTCTGCCGTCTGCCGTCTGCAAATCACGGAGCGGGAGGGATTCGAACCCTCGATACAGGTTGACCCCGTATGCCGGTTTAGCAAACCGGTGCCTTCAGCCTCTCGGCCACCGCTCCCACCCACCAAACACAACCTGCGTAACTTAGCGTCCGGTCGCCCCGAAGGAAGTATCGCGGTGATTCGTTCGCATCCCTGCGCTTCGTCGCTCGATGCTGCGCAATGTACGGAGGGCACAGGATTCGAACCTGTAAGCGGCTTTCGCCGCGCCAGTTTTCAAGACTGGTGCAATAGCCATTCTGCCAGCCCTCCCTGAAACCACACTGGACTTCAACATCTTCGCACCACCGCCCGACAAAGCCAAGTGGCGAAGGCACGTGCGGCGACCGTAAGTTAACGCATATGGCTCAAATCCCGGACGACGCCAAACCCGCGCTCGATATGCTTCGGAGCGTGGGCGGCGACGAAATGCTCGCCATGATGATGCAGACCTTCCTCCAGTTTGCCGAGGAGCGTCTCACGAAAATGGTCGAGCAGGCGAACCTCGGGAACATCTCGGAGGTCGCGAGCATCGCGCACTCGCTCAAGTCGAGCGCGCGCCAGCTCGGCGCGCTCGCGCTCGGCGAGGCGTGCGCCGTCACCGAGTCCGCTGGCAAGGCCGGCAAGACGGAACTCGCGCTGGACGGCGTGGGGGCCATCCAGCGCGAGTTCGTCACGGCAAAGCCGTGGCTCAAAGCCCTCGCGGGCGAACCCTAGCGCGAGGGTAGTTCCGGTCGGCGCCGGGTCATCGCTTCGTCGGCGGAGCGGGCTGCTTGCCCACCGGCACCGTGGTCTTTCTCACCGAGTCACCCGACGGAACCGCGGGCGCCGGCGGCACCACCGGTTCCGGCCCGAAGAACTCCTGCAGTTGGGTCGCGTTCGCGATCTTTTTTGCCTCGCCGAGAATGTCCGCCGCCTCCTTCGACTTCCCCTGCTGCTGCAGCGACTCGTAGAGCAGGACGCCGGTGGAGACGTACAGATAGGGAATGCCGACCGACGGACGATCGACCCAGTCGTTCTTCTTGATCAGCGACGCCGGCGCCTTGAAGTCCTTCCACAGTTCCATCGTGCGGGGCACGTCCACCATGCCTTCCCCCGGCACCGCGAGCGTGTCCCGGCCGGCGCGCACGGAGTCGGGCATGAGCTTCCGCGCGAGTCCCTGCGTCAGCATGTAGCCGCCGAGGCCGAGCTCGTTCGCGTAGTTGCCCGACGTGCGGCTGAGGTAGATCTGGCGGACGCCGTCCTGGATCATCTTGAGCACGAACCAGTCGGCACG